>DWWE01000037.1 GCA_019119835.1 Candidatus Gemmiger stercoravium
GCGCCGGGCAGCAGGATCTCCCGGCACTTGCCCTTGCCGGTGACGGTGGCGCGGCCGGTGCGCACCGCCTCCACCGTGATGAACCGCAGCTCCGACACCCGGATGCCGGTGGCGCAGATCGTCTGCATGGCCAGGCACAGCCGTTCGCGCCCCTGGGCCCGCGCCGTCTGCACAAGGCGCAGGTACTCCCCACGGGTCAGGTCCCGGTCCTTGTCCCGGAACACCCGACGCTGCCGCCGCACCTGCCGCACACAGAGTTCCGGGCGGCCCAAAAACTGCAGAAATCCGTTCACCGCCGCCAGCTTGGCGTTGATGGTGGCCGGGCGCAGACCCGCGGTGAGCAGGGTACGCTTCCAGCTCAGAAGCATTTCCTGATTCGGCGCCGCCTCGAGACCGTCTTGGCTGTCTTGGCAAAACTGTAAAAACTCCCCGCAATGGCGGATATAGTTGGCGATGGTCGCCGGACTGCGCTCCCGCCGGACCAGTTCCTTCCGGTACGCTTCCAACTGCTTGTCAGTCATCTCCTGCATGGACATATTTGAATTCCTCCCGCCTGTATTTTCCATTCTATTTTAGAATCACACGATACAGCGGAGGATGGCAAGAGTGCTGCCAGCAAGGGAATCGTTGACGGAGAATACAGTGCTTGAACTTTGGGAACTTGGAAGATTTAACCCAGCCCGTTTTAACACAAAACAAATTATCTCATACAAAAAAGCCTTCACTTTATCATCAAGCAAAGTGAAGGTCTTTTCGTATATTCTCGAAAATTGTAATAATACTGTAATTATTTGACGTCTGGTTTTACCCGACTTCGGCAGCTTAAAATCGGCCGCGAAAGCAAATAGAAGCGAATTATCGCAATAATTTTCAAACATATCCAAATATCTATCCCAAAAGCCAAATGTCGCAAAGTGAATATACTTCATAATGCAGGCAGAAGTTGATGCCCATCCGAATTCGGCCTGCAAGGATTGAATTAGACGACCGCATCTTTACGATCAACGAACAGGGGACAGGAGGCGGCTATCATGGGTAAGTCAAAAAATGATATCGGATATGGCGCGGGTAAGCTGCGCGTCCTCGTCGAGACGGCCCGCGGGACCAGGGCGACAGGCGGCAAAAAGCAGTATGACGGCAAGGTGTATGTCATAAATCCTATCACCAACCAGCCGTATACCAACCAAGAGATTCTGAATGCCCTGTGCCAGCGGCGGGAGGAACGCCCGGAACTTGCGGGGCTGATTGACCCGTGGATCGAAACGATCCAACCGCGGGCCCAGGTCCATCCGCAGGCAGCGTATCATCGGTCGGTACGCGCCGCAACCAGGGACGCAGCCCGGCAGCGCACTTGCCGCGAACTGCCGCCACAGATGCAAACGCTTTGTCGCCTGGTCTGGCTGCCCCAGGCCGAGAGCGCCGTCCGCGCTGGCAGCATGACGGTATGCGAGTATGTACAGTGCTGGGGCGTCAGCATTTTTGCCCGATACGGGGCGGACAAGGCCCAACGCCTGATGCGCGTCACGCGTACCGTCATTATCCCGGCCATTGGCGGCATGCCCATTGCGGATTTGGCGCCGGAACATCAGCCGCTGCGCAGCAATGCGGCTACCAAGATAATCAATCGGGTTCTCAACCGCAGCGCGTCCAAGGGCACCAAGCGAAGTGATGCCCGCACAGCGTTTGAGGCAATATTGACGAGCGCCCGGAGCATGGGCGCCACCCTCCATATGGCACCCAGTCACCTGGCGCGCTTGATCCAGCAACAGAAACGCCGCAACACGGCTATCCAGCCCGGGCTGCTGGCCGACCACTGCACCGACAGCCAGCGGTCGGGTTTTCTGGCTTGGCTGTATGATACCCGACGATACCAACTGCTGCTATGGGTGGCCTGCTTGTACAGCGGGCTTACACCCGCAGAACTTTGTCCGCTGACGTTGAGCGACTTTGTGCGGATGGCCTGCGCCAATGGAACGGTCGTGTATACCGTACTGGTTACCCGCATCATCCATGCTGCGGGCAAGCGCAACACAGCCATTCAGGTGACGAACCCGGCCTTCCCGCGCGGGGTCTACCGTCGCGTTGTGATGGTGCCATGGTTCCGGGCGGCGCTGCAACTATATTTGACACAGTTGCAGTCGGATGACGTGCCGATTGGGACGCTAGGCCGCCGGAGCATCGCACAGCAAGGCAGCCGCCGCCTGACGCCAGACCAGGTACGGGCTGCGATTGAGGACAGCATGGCGGCCAGCAACTGCTACCCGACTCAACGTTTGGCGCGCACGCAGCCGGACGGTCGGATCGTTGACGAGGCGCACGAAGCGGGCGTCCGGCTGCTGCGCAGTGATGCCCGGTACCTGTTCGCGCAGGTGGCTGGCCTGGCGCCGCAGCTGGTGGACGCCAGTTTTGGCGTGCGGCTCAGTGACGAGGACGAAGCCCATTACCTCGATGTGTTGGGTCAGGATGCGGCGCTGCGGCGGTATGTGGCGCTGCGGCGGCTGCCGATGCCAGCGTTTGCGGGGCAGGAACCCGACCCGCCGCAGGTTATGGTCGCTCGCGTTGAGAATCCCGGCGATGAGCCCGGCTGCGTCAAAATATGCGCGCCGTATGGCTATATAGCCAGGATTATCCAAGACCCTGCACAGAAACGTTCTGATTCATCTTATTTAGGAGGTCAACCATGAAGAAGGAAAAGGATACATGCCAGGGACGCAACGCGGACCGGAACACGAAAAACGAAACATACACCAGTTACCGGCAGGATAAGATCACCTACCATCTGTCCTACGACCGGCCATCGTTCCGCAAGGGTACCGATGAGCCGGTTCGTGCGCGGGTCAACCTGCGGCTGCCGGGCGGGAAGCGATACCTGCGTAAATCGGACCTTGACCCCAATGCCAGCGATACGCCGTTGGACCGGGTACTCTACGGCCATAGTGAAAAGGATATCTATACACACAAATTGCCGTCCCTGGCCGCACAGATGCAGGCGGAATTACAAGCCAGCGGCCTGGTGGAAAAACAAGCCGAAGCATTGCAGGGCGAAGATCTTGGATGGCTGATTGCCACCCACGCCGAGGATATTCTGGCTGTTTCTTGCTCGTCGGTAACGGAAAATACCCGCGCCACCTACCGCGCCCGGATGCTGCAGCTGGCGAAGCTGTGCCGCGGCATCGACCCAACACGCCTGCATGGCGATGTCTTGGAAGGGCTGCGGTACAAGGTGCGCGAGGCAGCGGCACAAAACTCCCGGCATTATCAGGACTGGCAGCCGGGGGACGAGGACCCGTCCGCGGCGCGGCAGCAGTTCTATCTGTTGGGCCTGGCATTGGACTACCTGATTGGCCTGGGGTATGACATCCCGGCCGATGCATTGCAGCGCGATACAAGCCAGACAAGCCCGCAGGCTCTGGCCCTGCAGCGGACCGATTCCGCCCGCAGCTACCCGCCGCAGGCGTTCCACGCCATGCTGGCGGCGCTGGACCCGGATGAGCTTCATACGCCGATATTGCTGACGCAGGCATTTACCGGTATGCGCATTGCGGAAGTCTGCGGACTGTTGTGGAGCGACTTTGCCGTGCTGCCCGGCTGGCAGGGGGTACAGTACATGATTCGGGTGAGCGGTCAGCTCGGGGATGGCAGCCGAAGCGGCATGCGAATCGACACGCCCAAGACGGACAATGGGTACCGGTACATACCGTTGCCGGTCTGGCTTGGACAGCAGCTTGCGCAGCGGCGACAAAAGCTGGCGCTGACAGGGCGAAAGCTGAATCTGTTGCCCATCTGGCTGGATGACCCCACCGCCAGCCGGGAGGAGATCGCGGAATTCAACCGCAAATTGATGGACAGCTACCGTCAGTCTGCAACCGATGCGCTGCGCACCACACTGTACGAACCGCTGCGCCGCGCACGGGCCTTTGTTTTTGATGCGGGCGCACAGGACCGGCAACTGCGGGAGATGCTGACGCCCCATTCACTGCGGCGGCGTTATCTGACTGATTTGTACGGCCGGTCGATGGAGACGCCAGAGGAAATCCACCGCGCCACCGGCCACGCGGACCCGGAACGAAAGCCCCGCGCCCGGCGTTGCGCCCCCAACCGGGATGAGCAGTACCGAATGTGCCTGCGGTATGCGTTGGCCGGGATCGGTCTGGCGGAACCCGCCGTGCTGTGCTGCGAACTGGGCCGCGACGATGGCATTGTGGACCCCTGCCTGCGGCTGGAACTGACCGTGCCACCGCACACCCGGGGCCAGGTGGTGATTTATGAGCAGGAACCAGGAACCACGCTGCAGGTCAGCGCCAGCGGTGTCGTCGTGACCGAAACGAATCGGCTGCCCCAAGCACCGTCCCTAACCAGGGAACGGCTGTTGGCCGACTGGCGGGCGTGGGAAGTCACCGATACGAGTCACCCCCTGCACCACACAGAGGGCAGCAGTTGGAACGAGTTGCTGAGCCGACTATAATTGGCCGCCCCCTGCTGGCGGCTGTTGACGGATTGGCTAATATACACTATAATAATATTAGCTAAAGAAAGGGAGGGGTCCATATGAATATTGCGACTGCCACCGCCACCGAGATGCAAAACAATTTTGGACGGTACCTGAATCTTGTCATGTCTGGCCAGGAGGTCATTGTGACCAAAAACGGCAAGGAAGTCGGCCGGTTTATTCCAAAAGACGCGGCGGTATCCTATTTGACCGACTCGCTGACCGGGATTCTCCACCGGGACCTGGACCTCGAGGCGGCCAGAGACGAAGGGTTGAGGAAGAAGTATGCGAATCCTGATTGATGCCAATATCCTGTTGGATGTGCTGCAAAACCGGGCGCCGTTTGTAGAGGCGTCCTCAAAAATCTGGAAACTGTGCGAGACGGAGCAGGTCAAAGGGTATGTATCTGCGCTGACCTTTGCCAATCTCGTCTATGTGATGCGCAAAGAATTGGACCCGGCGCGCATCGAGGACGTGCTGAGCAAGCTGAATTTGATTTTCGAGTTTGCCGACCTGACGGCCATGGATCTCGCCCGGGCCGCCGCGCTGGAGTGGGATGATTTCGAGGACGCCCTGCAAAGCGTGACGGCTGAGCGGATACACGCCGACTGTATCGTGACGCGGAATGTCCGTGACTTTGCCCAAAGCCGCGTATTGGCGTTTACCCCGGCAGAGCTGCTGGCAAGAATTTGAGGGAAGGACACGCTGGCAAACAGCCCAATTCACTAATTACATGCAAGAATAGCCCCCAAATGAAGCGGCTTTGTGAGCTTCGTTTGGGGGCTTTTGTCTGGCTGTGCTGCTCTTTTAGGGGTTGGGGAACAAGAAGCGCGGCTTTTTATGATGTAGCGTAGATTTTATATGCGAGGGCTCGACTTAGGTTTTGGCAACTTGCACAAAAAAGGTGTCAAGAATTCTCTGCATTGCCAATCCAATTTTTTGGCTTTTCGCACTGATTATAGAGGAATGTTGAAAAAATGCAGCCCATCCACCGCCGATTTACGCCCCCAAAAACAGTGCAAAACCTCTTAATTCATAATGAATTCATAACAAAACGCTGTTGTGCAAGCTGCCCAAACGATACAAACACGGCGGCACCTACAAGTCCAGTGGACGTAGATAAATAAAACAGACGCTCGTATGAATTTTATCCAGACATAGCAACAGCCCGCATCCAGACGGATGCGGGCTGTTTGTGGTGGAGATGAGGGGGATCGAACCCCTTACCTCTTGAATGCCATTCAAGCGCTCTCCCAGGTGAGCTACACCCCCACGGGTCGATTGCCTTTCAGCAACGTGGTATAGTATACCAAACAAAGTTGGATTTGTCAACCGCTTTTTTCGAAAAAAGTCGGTTTTTCCCCGGCGGCGGACGGCGGCGAGGGGCCGGACATAGAATACGTCGGGAAGGAGGTGGAGCCATGCGGCGCAAAAACCCGAAGCCCGGGCCGCGGCGGTGGGTCCGGCGCGGGCTGGCCCTGCTGCTGGCGGCAGCCGGGCTGTATGTGTATTTGGTGGAGACCGAGGTCAAACCCCGGGTGGAGGAACTGGCCGAGTACGAATGCCGCGCCATTGTGGTGCAGGCGATGAACGAGGCCGTAAGCGCCGAGATGCAGCGCACCCCGGCGCTGTACCAGGACCTGTACACCCTGACCTATGCCCCGAGCGGTGCGCTGTGCGCGGTCCGGGCGGACACGGCCGCACTGAACCGGGCGCAGCTGGCATTGGTGGACGCCGTACAGCAGGCGCTGGCGGCGCTTCCGGCCCGGAGCTGGACCTTTCCGCTGGGCAGCCTGAGCGGCTGGAGCGTGCTGGGCGGGCTGGGCCCCGACTGGGAGATGCAGCTGCAGCCCCGCGGATATGTGGAGGGCCGGATGGAGGAAGAGGCCGAAAGCCTTTCCATCAACCGCACCCGCTACACCGTATCGCTGGCCCTGCAGGTGACCATCAACATGGTGTTGGACGGCAAGCACAGCACCGCCGTGGTGGCCGAGCGCATTCCGGTGGCCAGCCTGCTGCTGGAGGGCGAAGTCCCCACCTATTACAGCGGCGGATGATCCCCGAAGCCGGCCGGGTGGTGGGGGTGGATCTCGGAGCGGTATTCGGCGCCCAGCTTATCAGTGAGGAAATGCTGGTGGCTGTACAGCCCCGAATAGCCGGAGAGGGTGTAGCTGACGCCGCACACGATGGCATAATAGAGCAGCCCCGGCGCGCCGAACAGTTCGACGGCCAGCACGATGGAGGGCACCAGACAGTTGGTGGCGCCGCAGAAGACCGCCGCCAGCCCCAGCGCCGCGCCGAACCCGGCCGGCAGGCCCAGCAGCGGAGCCGCCACGCAGCCGAAGGTGGCCCCCACAAAAAAGCTGGGGACCACTTCGCCCCCCTTATACCCCGCCCCCAGCGTGAGGGCGGTGAAAAGGATCTTCCACAAAAAGTCCAGGGGCAGGGCCTGGCCCTGCTCCACCGCCAGGGTGATGACATCGGTGCCGGCGCCGTTGTAGCGGGTGGAGCCGCACAGCCAGGTAAGGGCCACCACCGCCGCGCCGCCCGCCAGCACCCGCAGCCAGGGGTTGGGCAGGGCCCGTTCCAGCCAGCTGTGGGCCAGGCGCAGCACCCGGCAGAACAGCTGGGTGACCAGCGCACAGGCCAGCCCCAGGGCCAGCGTGCGCAAAGCCAGCCCCGGCGCCCAGCCCGGCATGGTCACTGCGTAGCGGGTGGGCGCGACCCCCAGCAGCTGGGTGATGCTGTAGGCCACCAGCGAAGCCCCCAGCGCCGGCAGGAAGGCCGCGTAGAACACCAGCCCCACGTTGACCACCATCATGGCGAACAGGGTGGCCGCCAGCGGGGTGCCGAACAGGGCGGTGAAAAAGGCCGCCATGCCGCAGAGAGTGGCGGTGCGGCAGCCGTGGTCGGACAGGTGCAGCAGCCGGCCGGTCTGCCAGCCGATGTCCCCGCCCATCTGCAGCGCCGCGCCCTCCCGTCCGGCGCTGCCGCCGGTCAGGTGGGTGAGCACGGTGGACAGGAAGATCGCCGGCAGAAGCAGCAGCGCCACCGGCTTGCCGTCCTGCACCGCGTCGATCACATCGTTGGTGCCAAGGCCCTCGGTGCCGGTGGCCTTGTAGATCTGCACAATGGCCAGGCCGGCCAGGGGCAGCAGATACAGCAGCCAGGGGGTCTGGCCACGCAGGCGGGTGGCCTCGTCCACCGCCAGGTGGAACGCCGTGCCGATCCCCCCGCACAGCCCGCCGATGACCACCGCCGCCACCAGCCAGCGCCCCAGCGTGACCGCTGCCGGCCGGCCCCGGCGCCACAGGCCGCGGGCCGCGTTTTTCCATCCTTGGGACATATCCTCTTCCTTTCTGTTGGTGGGTCACAGGCGGGACAGGGCGTCCAGCTTGCGCTGGGTCGTCTCGTACCGCAGGCAGTAGGTGAGCACCGTGTCCCGGGTGATGCGCCCGGCCGCGTACAGGCGGCAGAGGCTGTCGTCCATCGTACACATGCCCTCGGCGGCGCCGGCCTGGATGGCGGCGTCCAGCTGGAAGGTCTTGGCTTCCCGGATCATGTTCTTGATGGCCGGGGTGGAGCGCATCACCTCGAACACCGCCGCCTGCCCCCCGTCGGTGGTGGGGACCAGCTGCTGGCTGATGACCGCCTGCAGCACCATGGACAGCTGGATGCGCACCTGCCCCTGCTGGCTGGCGGGGAACACATCCACGATCCGGTCGATGGTGTTGGCCGCCCCGGTGGTGTGCAGGGTGGAAAAAAGCAGCTGGCCGGTCTCGGCGGCGGTCATGGCCACCTCGGTGGTCTCCAGGTCCCGCATCTCCCCCAGCAGGATCACGTCGGGGCTTTCCCGCAAGGCGCTGCGCAGGGCGCTCACATAGCTGGGGGCGTCGCTGCCGATCTCCCGCTGGGTGACGATGCTGCGGTTGTGGCGGTGGATGTACTCGATGGGGTCCTCCATCGTGATGATGTGGGCTTCCCGCTCGTGGTTGATGGCGTCGATCAGGCAGGCCAGGGTGGTGGACTTGCCGTTGCCGGCCGGGCCGGTGACCAGCACCAGCCCCTTGCGCTGGCGGGCCACATCCATCACCTGGGCCGGGATGCCCAGCGCCGCCGGGTCGGGCAGACCGAAGCGGATGACCCGCAGCACCGCCGCCAGGGTGCCGCGCTGATGCAGCACGTTGGCCCGGAAACGGCCCATCTGCGGGATGGCAAAGGAAAAATCGTCGTCCGCGTCGGCCTGCTGCAGCGCCCGGGGGCTGCGCTCCGACAGGGTGTAGATGGCCCGGATGGCCGCCTCGGTCTGGGCCGGGGTCAACCGTTCGCCCATCCGCTGCTGGCGGCCGTTGACCTTGTAAGTCAGCGGAAGGCCGGCAATGATGAACATGTCGGAGGCGCCGCAGTCCAGCGCCTGCTGCAGCAGTTCACGGATCTCCATACAAGCATTCCTCTCTTTCTGCCGCGGGGCGGCGGGGTCACTGTCCGGTCCACACATCCAGCGAGGTGTCCGGTTCCCAGGGGGCGGTCAGCTGCCAGCGGGTGATCCGCCAGCCCTCCCCCGCCGGCTCGGCGGCCAGGCGCAGGGTGTCGCCGCTTTCCAGCGTCAGCTCGGCCTGCACCCCGCCGTCCCCGGTGGAGACGGTGTCGGCCGGCAGCGTGCCGGGGTCGGCGGCGTCCAGGGCAGCCAGCCACTCCTGGCCGGCCTGCTCGGCGGCGGCCTCCTGGGCCAGCCGGTCCAGGCTTTTTTGGGCCAGGGCCTCGTCGGCCCGGGCGGTGGCCAGCGAGAGCACCGCCAGCACGGCCAGGCAGAGCAGCACCACCGTGAACAGCAGGGTCAGCGCCCCGCTGCGCACCGGGCGATGGGATGTTTCCATGGGTACACCTCCCTTGCGGGCCCCGGCGGCCGGGGCGTGGGGATCGGTCGGGCCCGGCTCAGCCGCCGGGCAGATAGTGCGCGGTGTCCAGCGCAGCCAGTTCGTCCCCGCCGGGGGCCGACACCGCCACATGAGCCTGGATCATCCACCCCGCCGGGCGTGGGTCCGGTTCCAGCGCCACCGTGACGGTGTAGGCGGCGGGGTCGGTCTCGCCGTCGGCCAGGCGGGTGCCGTCGGCCGCGTACAGGCAGGTGACGGTCTGCCCCTGTCCGTCGGCCGCCGCAGCCAGGGCCTCGGCCCAGCCGCCGGCGCCGGCGTGGAGTTCCGCCGTGACGTTCTGCAAGATCAGCGCCGCGTCGGTTTCGCGGCGGGCCTGCAGGCCCAGGCGCTGGGCCGCGCCGAACAGCTGCACCAGCAGCGCCAGCACCACCAGCAGGAACAGCGTCAGGGCCAGAGTCTCGATGGTAAAGGCCAGGTTTCTGCGCTTGTTCATGGCAGTTCCTCCCCGCTGTGCAGCCAGACCCGGACCGTGCCCTCGCCGGTGGTGATGGTGTAGAGCCGGCCTTCCGCCGTGACCTCAAAGGTGTCGGTGCGGGCCACCACCTGGGCGGCGGCCGGGTCCAGCGGGGTGTCGGCGGCGGCGTATTCCTCCATGAGCGCCCCCTGGTACAGGTAGATGCGGGTCTCGTAGCCGGGTTCCGCCAGGATCAGCGCCGGACCTTCCGGCCCCTGCTCCACCGTGACGGCGCCGGCGGCGTCGCCGGCCCGCAGCCGGGCGCTGACATATCGCAGCGCCGCCCGGGCCGCGTTGTTGCGCCCCTGGCTTTCGGTGAGGGCGCGGTATACCTCGCCCCCGAAGCCGACCACCGCCAGCACAACCCCCAGCATCAGCACGAACAGCGCCAGTGCGCTGACGCCCGCCGTATTTGAATGTCTTTTGGTGCGGGTGAACATACCCGGCTCCTTTCTGGGAAAACGGACCGCCCAGCGCTATTTTTGCAGCACCTGCACGTCGGGCAGCTGGTTGGAGGCATAGACCTCATAGGTGACGATGTAGCGGGCGTGGTTGATCTGCACGCCGTATTCCCGCTCCAGCCGGTCCAGGCTTTCGGGGTATTTGCCCTCCACGGCGTAGCACTGCACGGCGGCTTCCAGCACGGCCTGGCGCAGCGCCGCCGCGCCCTGGCGGTCCAGGTCCCGCTCCACCCGCTGCAGAACAGCCCGGCCGCCCCAGCCCAGCAAAGCCAGGGCCAGCAGGACGCCCAGGACCCGCAGCAGACGGGTGCGCAGCGGGGTGCGGGGTCGATCATGATACATGGCGCAGCCCTCCTTCCCGGTTTGCGGCCGCTCAGCCGATGGCCCCAAGGATGCCCACCAGCGGCAGCATGGCCGACACCAGCGTGATGCCCACCGCCACGGTCAGGAAGGCCGAGAGCGCCGGCTCGATGCTGTCCACCGCCTGGTCCATCCGGGCCTGGGCGTCGGTCCAAAGCAGGTTGCTGAGCCGGGCCAGCACCAGTTCCAGGTTGCCGCTGCGGGCCCCCGCCACCAGCAAACGGGCATAGAGGGGTTCCAGCAGCTTTTGGGTGTAGAGGGCCGTGGCCAGGCCGGCGCCCTCCTGCTGCATCTGGCGGCGGCAGGCTTCCGCCTTGGCGCGCAGCCCCGGGTGGGTGACCAGCGCGCAGGCGTCCTCGATGGCCGCGTCCTCGTCCAGGCCGCTGGCCACGTCGATCTGCAGCACCTGCAGGAAGCGGCAGAGGGCGTTTTCCTCCACCAGCTGCGCTGTGAAGGGCAGCCGCCCCAGCAGCCGGACCAGACGGTCCCGGCCGGCGGGGCTGCGGAAGGCAAGGCAGGCCCCGAGCAGCGCCAGCGCCAGCAGCACCGTGACGGCCAGCGCCGCGCCGCCCACCACATACCCCACCGCAATATACCGGTAGGAGGAGGCGGTCAGATCGCCGGACAGGCTGGCATAGACCCCGGTGAACACCGGCATGACCCGGGCCAGCAGCACCGTGAGGATGACCGCCATCAACAGCAGCAGCACCAGCGGGTAGAACACCGCGCTTTTCAGCCGGGATTGCAGCCGGTCCTGGGCGGTATAGTACCCGGCCAGGCTGTTCAGGGCCTGGGTGCTGCGGCCGGCGCGCTCCCCGGCTGCCAGCATCCGGCTGGCATAGGCGGGGAAATAGCCGCTCTGGGCCATGGCGTCGGACAAAGTGCCCCCCTGCACCAGCAGGTGTTTCTGCACCGCCTGGGCGGCGTCGTGGAAAAGGCTGTCGGCGCTGTCCTCACACAGCAGGCCGGCGGCTTCCTCGGGCCCGATGCCGGCGCCCAGCAGCATGGCCATATTTTCGCAAAACAGGCTCAGCGCCCGGTTGTCCAGTTCCTTGCTTGCCATCTGGGGTCCTCCTTAGTAGGTCAGGCGGTCGGTGTAGCCGGTGCCGTCCCCGGTGAATTCCCCGGGGGCGCCGGCGGCGAAGGTCAGGTCGATGCGCTCCCAGCTGTGGGCCGGGGCCTCGATCTCCACGGTGATCCAGCCGCTTTCCTCCAGCCAGATCATGTTCCAGGCATGGTAGAGATCCCCGGGCGAGACATAGCCGGTGATGAGCTTGGTGGGGATGCCCTGGCTGCGCAGCATGGCCGCCGCCAGCGCCGCATAGTCAAAGCAGATGCCCTGGCCGGTGGCCAGCGTCTCGTCCGGGTCGGGGAGGTAGCCGCTCTGCACCGTGGCGGCCTTGGCGGTGTCATAGGTGATGGTATCCCGGATATAGGCGTAGATGTTGGCCACGGCGCCGGCCTCGTCGGCCGCCCGGGCGGCCAGGTCGGCGGCCAGGGCCACGCAGTCGGAGTCCGGGCCGTAGTTCACATACTGGCTGGGCCGCAGGAAGGGGGCGAATTCGCTTTCCAGCGTGACTTCGGCCTGCACGGCGCAGATCTCGACGTATTTGTCCTCGGTGGTGTTCTGCATCACCCGGAAGGTGTAACTGCCGTCGCCGCTCTGCAGTGGAAAGACCTGGGGGGTGCCGTCCCCGGGCAGGTCGTAGTTGTAGCGGGTCTCGCCGTAAACCACCTGGAATTTCAGCCGGTGGTCGTTTTCAGCGCTGGCCGCCACCACCCCCTGCGCCACGCAGGACAGGTCGATCAGCGCGCCGTTTTCGCCGGCGGCGGCCTCGGGGTGGAACCCGCTTTCGGCCATGGGCGGGGCGGTATACCCGCCGCCGGTGGTGCCGGGCAGGGCGGCGGAGGCCGTCGGCTCGGCCGCGGGGGCGCTGCCGGCCTGGGCGGTGGCCGCCGGGGCCCCACAGGCCCCCAGCAGCAGGGCCAGCCCCAGGCATACCAGCCGGGCGGCCGGCGGAATATGCGGCACAGCGGTCCCCTCCCCTCCTGGCCGCGGCGGGTGCGGCCGTTGTTCTCCGCTGCCGGCGGCGGGCGGCGGCCCGGGGCAGCTTCTATGCTTATTATACGACCAAACCCGCCCCGGGTTCAAGCCTTTCAGGCAAAGCCGTATGGGCAGAAAAAGGCCGCCGGGCGGCACGGAAACACTCCATGCCGCCCGGCGGCTGCGCGGGCTGCGCCCGGGCGAGGTCCCCGGCCCCGGCCCGGTTTTCAGGCCATCGGGTGCGGGGGTTCGCCTGTCAGGGCGCCGCGGTATTCAGGTTGTGGGGCGGGTCAGCGATCCTTGCGGTTGGCGCGCTTGCGCTCCTGCAGGTAGACGATCAGCAGCACACCGCACAGGCTCAGCGAAGCCACCAGCACGATGGGGGCGCCGTCTCCGGTCTGGGGGATGGTGCGCACCACATGGGCGACCTGGCGAACCTGGCGGACCACCTCGTCGGTGACCTGCCGGGTGATGGTGACATCCCGCTTGGTGTTGTACAGGTTGATGGTGGTATCGCCCACCCACTCGGCGTCCGCGCCGCTGAGCACCGTAAGGTTGCCGTAGGCGTCGAAGATGAACTCGGTGTCCTCAGCCTTGTCGTACCCGTCGGGGGCGGTGACTTCGCGCAGGATGTAGGTGGTATCCACATTCAGCACGCGCTCCATGCCCTGGGTCGTTTCGCCGCTGGTCCACTGGTACACCACGGTGCCGGTGTCCTTTTCGATGATCTGCAGCACCGCGCCGGTGACCGGCTCACGGGTGTTGGTGTCCAGCTTGTTCACATACAGCTTGGTCACCTCGTCCTGCACGCCGACAGCGCCGTCCTTGTACTCGAGCACGATGCCCTGTGCGGTTTCGTCCACCGTTGCAACCTCGCTCTGTTCCGGCGCCGGGGCGTTTTTGGCCAGACGGTTGCTGTCCTGGTATTCCAGGTAGTAACCGCTGCCGTCCTCAGCTTCCCGGATGGTGAAGGTCTTGCTCGGATATTCGTCTACGGTATGGCCGTCGGGGGCGAACTCTTCCTTGAAGTAGTAGGTTCCTCCGACTTCCACCCCTTCATAGAAGGTCATGTAACCGTTTTCGTCGGCCACACAGTTGCCCAGGTACAGGTCCTCGCCATTGGCTGCACCGCTGACGCGCCACAGGCCGTAAATGGCACCCACCAGCGGGTCGTTGGAGCCGTCCTTACTGGTCTTCTGCACGCGCAGAATGATGGGGTACCAGGTGTTGACCAGTTCGGGCGTCTCCGTCTGCTGGCCGTCCTCGTAGTAGGTCAGGTTTGCCTCCAGGTGAGAGGGATCCTCCGCATTGCGGCTGATTGTGATTTCCACCGTGACCACAGTCTCATCATAGACATAGTTGGGGTCGTGGTTGTAGGTCGGGTCTTCCTCAATGGTGTATCGGAATGTCTTGCCAACATCCTCCTCATCAAAGCGGAGTTCTTCCGTATCAGCGCTGTCAAAGCGGACATTGCCATCAGCATCGTTGTAAGCGGAAGCAATGACCCTGCCGTTTTCATCCTTCAGATCGAACTTGAACGCGTTGGGGGTGATGGCAATGCCGACCTGTTCGTCGGTACCGTCAGCGGTTACCACCCGCTTGGTGATCTGCGGGTCGATAAAGACCACGCCGGCCCCATTGAAGGTGTTGGTGACAGTGAACCGGTAGACATAGCTTGCATCACTTGCATCGCCCGACTGCGGCTCACCGGTGGAGAGAGCAACGCTGGCCGTATAACCCGGGAGCGGGTTTTCAGGCGTCAGGCCCTCGGCCGGCACCTCTTCAACCGTGTAGATATACTTGTTGCCTTCGCTGTCAAAGTACGGCTGTTTACCGAAAGACGCTTCCCAGTCGTTCTCCCCATTGAGGGTCACGGTGGCCACCGCCTGCGGTTCCTTGCCCTCCGTGCTCCGCATCAGACGGACCCGAACCTCCGGGTGGGTATCGGTAATTTCTTCGTCACCGACCCATTTTTTGGTGACCTCGATTTCCAGAACTGCCGTATTGACAAAATCCTCCACCAAAACAGGCGTTTCATTGTCGGCAAAGTCTTCCGCACTCAAAGTCACCTTTGCCACCTGATCGGTGTACGAGATCCCGTCGATCGTCTTGCCTGCATTCTGCTCCACGACGGCCAGCTCGATCGTTTTGGAGGTATCGCGCACGCTGTAGTAGAAGACGAAGTTCCCGTTCTCATCGGTGGTCGCCGTTGCAAGCGGCTTCGCGTTCGCATAACTTGCCAGGTTATCATCGATATACTTGTACAGGTTAAAGCGGAACTCACCCTCCTCCGCGTTGCGCTGAGTCGTGTCGCTCTTCACATACTTGTGGCCCTGGATTTCGACAAAGTTGCCATCCAGGCTATAAAGCTGCAATTCGTTGTTGTAGAAGGCTGCAACAGGCTGTTTCCCTGCTTCCGGCGTGATGGTCTGCTTTTCGTCGTCCGTATAGCTGCCATTTCCATCGCCATCATACATCCAGGTCATGGTGACGGTTTCTTTGACGCCGCCAGGCTCTGCTGCCTCATCATATTCGAGTTTGACCTCGACCAGATAGACGCTGGCATCGTTGACAGTGATCAGCTCGCCATTCTCGGCCTCCCCGGCATCCCCCGTATTGCCATCCTTCTCACGGATCAGATAGTAATAGGTAATGGGGTCGTACCCTCCGTCTTTGCTTTCGGTAAAGACAGGCTCGTACTCAATGCTCGGGAAGGAATCGGTACCGGCGCCCTGTTCATTCAGCGGAATCGAAATTTTCGTACCCGAAGGGATCAGGCCATTCTCGTCCGCCCGGATGATGGTCTCGTCGGAAACTTTTTCCGTCGTTCCTCCGGAGGCATTGTTGACGCTGCCGTCCGCGTTGGCGTTCAACAGCTCAAATGTAAACCATTTTTCGGAAGCATTGGTTCCGTAGAACTGCTTGCTGACCGAAAATTGTACATCCGACTCCAGCTTGTTGTCAAAAACATCGTAGGAGGGGTAGGTCACGGCCGGGTAGTTTACATCCTCCGCACTGGCCGGCAGTTCGTCCGCAAATTCGCCATCGCTATTGTTTGCAAGGATGTAGCCCACATAGGTCTTCAGCTGGTCCGGCGTATACTGGCTGGGCAGGATGAAGTACGTTCTCTGCGTGTTGCGCTGGTACCCTGCCGGGGCTTTGGTCTCCTCGTAATAATACAGGGTATCAAAATCCAGCGTTCCGCCGGCCCCTTCGCCAAAGACGGCAACGCCGTTATCGTTGGATTCGACGGTCTCGACCTTGGTAACCTCTTTGACAATCGGATTTGTGGGGATCCTGTCCGCATTCACCGGACCGGACGAATTATCGACCTCAACCTTGTAGAGGGTGAACTCTGCATCCGGCAGCCTGGTATTGACATTTGTGGAATCCTTCTTGGTGAGGGATACCGTGCCGGCTGTGCCGGTGGCCGTGGCAGCCCCCTCGGCATAATAGAATGTATAATCGTTCCCAGCGGTGATTGTGTAGCTGCCGGTGAGGGTGGCCGTATTCTTCAGTGTGACAGGTTTGTTCGGCTGCTCGTTGTTCACCACCTGGGTATACACGATCCGAACATAGGTTTCGTCCGGAAGGGTACAAACCAGCACATTATGCCCGTTCTCGGTTTCGATGCGCCAGCTGGCGTCACTGACCAGGGTGTTTGTATTGCCGCGGTAGAAGGTGACGCTGGTGGGCACCGTTGCATTGTCCGGCAGCTGGTCCCGCAGGGTCAGGATGTCGTCCGAGCCCGGCAGCAGGTCCAGCCCATCCTGGTTGACCTTGATGGTGTATGTAAGGCCGATTTTTGCTCCGCTGCTCGTCTTATACTCTTCGCTCGTCTTATCGAGGAGGTTGTTTTCCACTCTGACCGTGTCCGTCGCGTCGCCAAGCTGGGTGCCCCCCTGGTTGAGGATCGCGTTGTTGGTCAGATAGACGGGATCGGACGGGGCCTCTTCATCATACACATCACCGGTGACTTCGGTATAATAGACCAGTTGATACTTGGCGCTGGTCAGACCGGTCAGGTCCCAGACCAGGGTGGAACTGTCCGGATCAGTCGGCTCCACCTCCCTGGGTTCGCCGGCGGGGTCCACCTGTTCCAGGGTGGTCTTCCCTTCCATATAGCGCAGCCCTTCCGGCAGGGTATCGGTGATTGTGAAGACCGTTTCCCCGGTGACATTTGTCAGGACGCTCAGATCCAGGTCGATGGTCCACTTGATCGCCGTCTTGGCCGAATCGCCGGCCACGACAGCAATATCCAGTTTGCCCTTTTTCGTGAAAATATCCTTGAAGGTGGCCTCCACTGTGTCTTCCACAGTCTCTGTCTCTTTGTCAAAGATATAGGACACGCTAGAGGTATTGGTAACGGTGATGTCCGTGCCATTGGTGGCCTGACCCAGGTTGTCCCCTTCCGTCGTGGGCTGGGTTTGGGTTGTGTAAGTCACGATGAAGATATGCGGGCCGGTCACATTGCCGAACGCAATGGTGAAAGTTTTGCCATCCGTGTCATACGAGATCGTTGCATTCTTGAGCGCCGGGCAGTCAGCCCCGTGCGTCTCGCACGTCTCGCACGTCACCGCCACATCCTCTACCAGTGTCGTATCAGCCGGGTGGCTGGCGTTGCCGCCCGTATGGCCGACTGTATCGGTAAAGGTAAAGTTTTGCAGCGTCTGGCCGGGCTGCTGGGTTCCTTCTGCCGCATTGACATCCGACAGATCCACCTCAACCGACCATTTGATGGTCCCATCCAGGTAGGACTGGGCCTCCTTCGTCTTCTCCAGGTTCACCTCCGGCGGAATGTCGTTGTCGTCGAAGGTGTTGGTGAAGTTGGCATTCGTGGCGGTTGTATCGTCCGTAAACGTAACATTTGCGGCGTTATCGTCCGGTACGAAGGTGCCATTCGCATCATAGGTGCCTTTTTGAATGGTTTTCGACGTTGTGAGGGTGTAGCCGTCCCCCCCTCTCGTGACTGTCACCGCGATCTGGTAACAGGTCGTATCGTCGGTGATGCCGGAGATATTGGAAGCCACCTCACGAACACGGAAGAGGTGCGGGCTGTTGGGCTCAGTCTTGGTATAATACGTCAAATTGCCCGAAGAGAGTGTGTAAGTCTCACCTGGTTTTGCGTCTGCAGAGCTTACTGCGTTTGTATAGTTTACTTGAGTCCATTTGCCATTTTCGAGCTCTTCCAACACAAACGTGAACTTTGTTTCGTCAAAGGTTACCTTGTGCGGATTGTAGATGTCCTCTACCGTCTTGGTGCCGGAAACAGTAAAGCTGGTCGTTACTTCGGAGTACTTGTTTTCGAATGCCAATGGCTCCTGTTGATTGGTAGCGACTTTGACAAGGGTCTCGTCGTTCTGCAATTCAGCGCGGCTCCAGGTAACGTCCAGACGATTATCTGCTGTGTTGGAGTTATTTTCTACTTCGACAATGATGTAGTAGCATGTATCGTCATCATACGTCACGCCCTGCGCATTGCCGGAGTCTTCCGTCACCTTATAGTAGTAGGTAGCTTTTTCTGTGTGCGGGCCATAGTAGGTCAGGGTAAATGTAAAATCGCCGCTGTCATTCGGTTGCGTCGTAACGCCGTTGTCTAACACATTACCTTGCGCGTCTACCTCTTGCAGCCGCATGGTAAATGCGCGGGGGCTGGGCTTGTTCGTACCGTCCACCGCTGTGACCGTCTTCGTGCCCGGTATGGTCGTGCTGCCTTTGTAGTATTGGTTTTCGAAGTTCAGGCCAGTAAAGGAAATTGGGGTTCCTTCCTTGATTTCTTTCCACTCGCTATCAGGCACAGAATCGCCTTTGTCGTCCACTTGCGCAATCTCAAGTTTCAGCGTTCCATTATCATAGGTGGTCACGCGCACGGCAAACCAATACTCCCGCGTATCGTACACAACACCAGGCGTACCGGCGCTGCTGTCTTCATACAGGCGATAATAGTAAGTGTTTCCGACATCATTCTTGTTGAAGCTGCCGAACTTACTGCCATTAAAGCTGATGTCTCCTTTGTTTGCGGTGATGGGCTTCACGGCAAAGGAGGTATCACGTTCGCCGTTCAGATAGCGCTCCAGTTTGAATGTATAGTCGCGTTCGGGGGTTCCGCCGTTCTCTTTTTTTGTGCCGTTGAAGGTCACGCCTGTGCCAATGTCTTTCCCCCGGTAGATGTTGACAAAGTCGGCGTCGGCGTCGCCGGACACGGGTGTCCACGTTCCGCTCGCACCCTCCCGCTTGGAATAGGAGACCGTGGCCTCCAAATCATCGTTAACCGTCACCGTGACCAGGTACTGGGTCTGGTCAACCACAATATTATTGTCCTTCAGCTCGTTTTCGGTGACCAGCAGGTAATAGGTGCCGGATTCGGTCACGGTGAAGGTGGGGAAGTTGATCTCGCCGGTGCTGTCCACTTGGATCGTCGTCCATTCGCCGAGGTATTTGGCACCGTCCGTGTCAGCAGTAATGGGTTCCCCATTCACATTGGCGCTCTGGACCGTAAAGCGGAACTTGCTGTAATGATCCTTCAACTCCGCACCGGTCAGCGTTTTGTTGCCGGTGATCGTAAAGGTGCTCTCTTTATAGGTGTTTTCGATCACAAAGTCATCGGTGGAGGCGGCAGAGTCATACACTTCAGCTCCATCGGAATCCGTGATCACGATGCCGGCTACAGAGGGCGCACCTTTCTCATCCGCCTTTACAGTGACTTCGACCGTATAAGGGCCGGCAATTGTCACGCCGGATACCGTGCTGCTTTCTTCTGCCAGGGTATAGGTATAGGTCTTGGTGCCATTAGGCGAAATGCCGCTGTAGACCGGCAAGCTATCCCAGGTGATATCGCTCACTGCCTCATTGTTGGCGATGGCGTTTCTCTCGATGGTGGCTTTGCCGGTGTATGTATCATTCGGAGTTTCCGTATTCGTGAGGGTGAAGTTGAATGTCGTCGTGGGGGGCAGCTTTGTGGTGCCTCCGTTGACAACCAGCTTCTTCACGACCGGCAGATCCAGCGTGGTTTTCAGGTAGGTGTTTTCAAACGAGAATTCCGGTTTGCTTGTCTCGTTTGTACCCCTCTTTGTATAGGTGATCGTATGGTTCAGGGAGCCATTTGGGTTTTTCGTGACAGCAACTATCACGTCCCAGATCGCAGGGTCATACCTGATGTCTGTGCGGGTGGTGTCCGCCACTTCCCGGATGGTGAAGGTTCTCGTGCCTGCATCGGTAAACTCGAGCTGTTCCAAGTCTTGGAACACGATGTCACCGCCATCCGCATCGGTTTCCTGCGTATCGATGGGGGTGGCCGCCTCAAAGTCACTTACCTTCCTTTCGTAAAGTTCGAAGGTGAACTCGGTACCGGCCGGCGCACTGATGTCGTTGGTCATGGACTTGGTGCCGGTGAGTTTGACCGAAATCGCATTGCTGACGTCCCATTCAACGGTGGCGTTATCCGTGTAGTCCTTCCCGTTCTTCAGTTCCAAGTTAACCTCGTTCGTGGAGGCATACTCGCCATCCTCGACCTGGCTGTCATCCAGCGTTGTCTGGTATATGACCTGATAATGCCGGGTGTTCTCGCCATTTTCGACTTTAGGGAAGATATAGCTCCAGTTTCCGTTTTCTTCCGGATTGATCGCATCCGGAACCGTCTCCCAGGTTCCGTCATCTTTTTGATACTGGAGGGTAATGTTCTTCACGGCCTGTTTGGCCCCGGTCGCGTCTGTAGACAGGGTATCCGTCAGTGTTGCCTCGGCAAGATCCATGCGGGGGAGGGTCCCGTTGATGTCGATGGTCCATTCAATATATTTGCTGCCATCTTCATCTGTTTTTACTTCGCTGCCTGTCTTTGTAAGATTTTCTGTGCTGTCGGTCCATACAACCTCAATGGTATCGCTCTCATCTTTTCCGTTCCAGTGCCATTCCACTGTATTGGTATTGGTGCCGGAGTCGATGGCGTCCATGCGGTCATTGACCACTGCTTCATAGGTCAGCGTATAGGTACCCGCTTCCAGGTCCCCCAGGTTGATCGTGGCGACCTCGTCATGGATGCAGTATTCATGCAGATTAAGCTCTGCAGGGTCCTTATCGACCTTTTTCAAAATTTCGTCGTTCCCGTCCAGAGAAATCTGCACATCACTCGGCCAAGAAAACGCCGCGCCCAGGGTATCGACCACCCGGACATCCTTCACGTCCTTGCCCTGGGTGTCCAGCTTGATGGTGAAGGAAATCCGCCCGGTCTCTGTCACTTTGGACTTATCATACGTTTTTTCAGCATCCATTACGATATTCGGAATCGTGATGGTGACATCATGGCCTTCGCCGCCAAAGTTGACGTCCTGGGTTTCGTTTTCTTCCCACCAACCCGTGTCCAGTTTGCAGTCCCAGTTGAAGGTGCCTTCGATGTTGGTGCGGGATTTCAGAAACTCCTCATTAAAGCTGAATACAAGTTCCCATTTTTGGGTTTCCTGGTTTTGGGAAAGGGTATAGCTGCCCGCAATGCCGTACCCGGGCATGGTGATGTCATCCGTCATTGTGGCCAGGGACATATCGAGCATTTCGGGGAATTCATAGAAAATCTGCGTGTCGGCGCCAATTTCCCCGATGTGCAGGTTGTCAATGACATACTCGATCGAGATCTTGAACGGCTGGTCCTTTCCGATGGAGGTCAGCGGGTTTCCGTCCGAATCCGTCAGTTTGAAGTCAAGATTGTCCCCCAGCGCGATATCGACGAGGTTTACTTGGGAGGCTGCGGCTGGCTCGGCCGCAGCGGTGGTCCCCTCAACCGATTCGTTCATCATGGCAATGCCGTTGTCTGCCGGCGCGGCGGTGGGGTCCGGGCTTGCGGTCGGGGCCGGCTCTTCCGTTGGGGTAGCAGCGGGCTGTTCCGTTGCGGCTGCTTCCTCCGTCGGTTCCGGGGTGGACTGCTGGTCCGGTTCCGGGGTCGCTTCTGTCGGTTCCTGCGTGGCAGCAGGTTCCGTGGCGGCCGGCGTCTCGGTGGCGGCCGGCGTCTCGGTGGCGGCCGGCATCTCGGTGGGGGCCGGGGCCTCGGTGGGGGCCGGTTCCTCGGTGGCGGCCGGTTCCTCGGTGGGGGTCGGCTCGGTGGCCGAGACGGTTGTATCCTCCGGCACGGGGGTCGCCTGGGTTTCCGCCGCCGCGGTGGGCGCCGGGGACGCAGCGACTTCCGCAAAGACTGACGCGCCGCCGGAGGAAGCCAGCATCAGCAGGACCAGCGCCATGGCGGTGATCCGCTTGCCAAGCTTCTGGGTAAATTTCTTCATGTGGGTTCCGTCCTTTCTGTAAGATCCAGACGTTTAGCGCCGGGTCGAGCGGTTGCGTTTGCGCTGCACGACGATCAGCACGACCAGAACGATGGCCACGACCAGCGCCGCCACGGTGCCGCCGGTCATCAGCGCGGTGCTGAGCCCCGATTTGGCCGTGTCATTGTCGGTGATGGCTTCCTCCGGCGTGGTCTCGCCGCCGGGGGACTGGGCCAAAGGCGTTTCGCCTTCCGCGATCTGCTCCTCGCGCTCCTGCGCCAGGCCCTGCCCTTCCTCATTGACAGCCTGGTTCATGCCGGTGGTGTCATCGGTGATGCCGGTGATGCCGGTGCCGGCCGCCGGGCCGGTGGCGTAGGCGGGGCCGGTGACCGTGCCGCCGGTGACGGTGGTCACATCCTCCACATAGGTCACGCCGGTCTCGGTGCGCTCGGTGGTAACCGTTTCGATGTTGGTGATGATGGTGTTGGCATACAGCGTATCATTCACATCGCGGTAGTAGATGGTGTAGGTCCGCTTGGGGCTGTAGTAGCTGTGGCGGTAGGTATCGCTCTGGCCGCCCAGCCGGACATAGGTGTTGTCGCCCGCGGTGAACTCCGCCGGGCAGGTGATCTCGGTGTCGGCGCCCGGGTTGACCATGACCGACTCGCTCTGCAGCACCGCGCCGTCCGCGATGTTGACAAACTGCAGGGTGACGGTGTAGCTGACGCTTGGAACGTAGCCGTCTGCCGTGTAGTATACCTGCTGGAGAAGATTCGTGTCCCCGTAGGTGTAGGTATATTCGTCCTGCACCGGGACATAGGTGGTTCCGTTGTAGGTGATGGGTTCCGGGGTATGGGTCGCCGTTTCGCCCGGCTGGACGGTGTATTCCGTATTGCCCAGCGAGATGCTGGACCAGGTTCCGTCTTCCGCAACAGAGACCGCCAGATTCTGGATGGTCCAGGTGACCTCACGCGTCTGATCGACCACATTGTACTGAACGGTATACGTTTTGCTCGATTCCGTTCCCGCATCGCCCGGCTGGAAATAAAGGTATTCCGCCGTTTCGTCGGCGCGGTCATAATAATTTGTCTGCGTCTGCGTTGTGCCGTCTTCCCCCGTCACATCCGCCGTGTGCACAAAGGTCTTCGGCAACATGTAGATGTAGTTTTCAGTGACCGACACTTCATCCTGCCAGATGAGTTCGTCGTTCTCATCAACATATTGGATGATCGCCTGATATCGACCGTCATCGCCCTTCGGATAGGTCTGGCAGGGAATGACAAAGTCGATCTGCTTATAGTAATCAACTTTTATGGATGTTACCTGGGGATAATACACGGTCCCATCCGCCGCGGTAACCTCTTTCAATTGGATCTCACGGGCAGAATCCCCGGTTTCAGTCGCTTTGATCTCTTCAATCTGATCCGTCTTCACGACCGAACCATGAGAATCAACATAAGTGATGGAGCCGGTCAGCTCAGGCTGGACGTAGGGCGTGTAGTCGCAGTGGTAACCGTCGCTCTCTGTGCCAATTGTTTCCTGCGCACGGTTGTAGTCTTTGCCATCAAAATAGAACGTCGAAGGGAAGTCATCCATCGAGATCGCCACGGTGTTCACAACCGCACCAATGACTTTGCTCCCGCCCGAAGTTCCATCCTCGCTCGGCAAATCGGCATACAGGCAGCGGATGTTTGCCCTGACAGCAGAGCTGTTCGCCTCCGCCGACGGTCCGGTGTAAACCACGATACTGTAGAGGTTCTGGGACTCGTCTTCCTTCACTTCGATGCCCACATGGTCCACATTGTCCTCTTCCACCTCATAGTGTACATGCTGGTACACCGGATCCCCGTCATACAGGACATCGTAGAACAGATTGTTCGCGTTGCCGCCGTGGATGTCAAACTGGACATAGTCGGTCCCGTAATAGACTTCGCCGGTGATGGTGACCCCGCCCTGTGCGGTGGTCCCTGCGGAGCCCGCCTCGCTGCCGGCGGCGTCGGACGCCTCGGCGCCGACAGAGGGATCGGCGGTGGTCGAAGCATCCTCGGCAAAGGCTGACAGCGACAGCAGAGCAGCCAGGCTGAAGACGAGCAGCAGGGCTGTGATCCGCTTTTTCATTGTTTGCTTCATGGATTCTCACCTTTCTCGTTGATTTTGGGGCCGGGCCCCTGGGGGAAGGCGGTCATTCGCCGCCGATGTATTTGGCCGTGACCACCAGCTTGCCCTCACCGCTGACGGTGGCGCAGGTGCTCAGGCTGAGGACCTGGTCTTCGGCGGTGACGGTGACGCCGGTGTCATAGAGCGAATTTTCCTTCACCTGCTGCAGGAAGCTGCCGAACGCTTCGTCATGGGCGAAGCCGATGGAGTACAGCGGGCTGCTGTCGTCGGCAAACTGCACCGCAAAGATCTGGTAGCGGCGCACCCCTTCCGGCGTATAGAGGGTGAAGCAGCCGGTGCCGTTGCGGTAGAAGTCTTCCTCCTGATAATCCAGCAGGCCGGCAAACATGCTGCCGTCCTGCATGTGGTGGCCGTAGATCAGCACATAGGGGTCGGTCAGCGACTGGTTGGCGCAATCCATAAACAGGCTGCCCGCTTCGGAGTGGGTGCCGTCCGGCGCACGGCGCAGATAATATTCATTATCCTGTGCGTGAAGCACAGGATAATCGATGACCGGCCGGTCATCGAACTGCAGCCACCCCACCACGTCCGGGTATTGGGCCTGCAGCGCTGCAAAATCCACCGTCAGGCTGCCTGCGCTGGCCGGCGTGCCCTGGCCTGTCTCGGCGTCCTGGGCGGCCACGGGGGCCGTATAGTCTGCGCTGAGCTGGTCATACGCCGCGCGCGCCTGGTAGTAGCCATACAGGCGGGAAGCGATCCAGAGCACGCCCCCCAGCACCGCAAGCCCCACCAGCACCTGGACCACCGTGATCCACCGGTTGGCGGCTTGTCTGTTTTTCAAAAGATCTTCACCCCCTGCAGGTATGGGCCGATCCGTTTTTGCGGTCTCCTTCGGGCGCAGCCGGCGCACAGGCCGCCCGCCCCGGCGGTGGAATCGCAGAGGATCCTGCCGTTTCCTGGTTTCTCGCTTAAAAATGTAGGACCTTTTCTTTACATTATTGAATGTACCGATACGACATGGCAGTTGTAGCTAGGTATATTATATCACTTTTCAGGCAAAATGCGATAGGTCACAGCGCCATCAGCTTGCACAAAGTTTTGACGCTGTTTTGGGCGGAAACTGACAATTTTTGGACGCAGCTGCGGGAAATCTGCCTCCGGCGGCCCGGGCCGATTCCTCTGTGTAAAATTGCATCCTCTTTCTACAGAACGGACCGACCCGGCCGGCGCTATCTGACCGGGTTTGGTTGTAAAAATCAAGACGCTGTCTCATCCGAATCTTTTTCATCCCGGTTTCGCCGCTCCGCTGCCGGCCCGGAGACTCTCCCCTGCCCCACCTGCGCCCAAAAAAAAGCAGCGTTGGAAGGAAAAATATCCGTGCATCGTCCGCCGGCGGCGCGTATTCAGCCCGGCGGGCGGCCGGCGCCCGGGGGAGGAGGATTCCGGGTTTCGTCTGCAAACGAATGGGAAATGAATACAAAAAGAGGTATGCGGCCCCTTTCGGGATACCACATACCTCTTTGTATTCTCTGTTTTCCCGGCGGATCCCCGGGACCCACCGAGAGCGTCTTCCCTGCCCCACCCGCCAGGGTCGGGCAAAGCAGACGGAATCAAGCGGAACTCAGCCCTTGATGGCAGCGGCGACTTCGGCGGCGAAGTCCTCGTTGCGCTTCTCCAGGCCCTCGCCCTTGATGAAGTGGGTGTAGGCCGCGATCTGGATGTCGCCGCCCAGCTCCTTGGCGGTGGCCTCGACGTACTTCTTCACGTCCATGTTGCCGTCCTTGATGAAGGCCTGGTCCACCAGGCAGTTCTCCTTATAGAACTTGCCCAGCTTGCCAATGGCCATCTTCTCCTTGATGGCGTCGGGCTTGTTGGCGGTCTTGGGATCGTTGGCCATCTGAGCCAGGATGATCTCCTTCTCCTTGGCGATCACGGTCTCGGGCACAGCCGCTTCGTTCAGGTAGCTGGGGCTGGCCGCGGCGATCTGCATGGCGATGTCCTTGCCGAAGGCGGTGAAGCCTTCCTTGGCCGCGACATCGTCGCTGGTCTCAAACTTGACGATGACGCCGTGGGTGCCGCCGCCATGGACATAGGCAGCGCAGTGGCCCTCATAGCGGGCAAAACGGCGGACCTTGATGTTCTCCTTGATGACAAGGATCAGGGCCTTCAGGGCGTCGTCCACAGTGCCATCGCCCATCTTGCAGGCCATCAGGGCCTCCACATCGGCGGGGTTCTGCTCGGCCACGACCTGGGCCAGATCCTTGGTGAAGGCGACAAACTTCTCGTTCTTGGCCACGAAGTCGGTCTCGGCGTTGACCTCGACCACCACGGCGCAGTTGGGGAAGGTGGCGGCGTAGACCATGCCCTCGGCGGCGATGCGGCCGGCCTTCTTGCTGGCGGTGGCCAGACCCTGCTCGCGCAGGATCTCGATGGCTTTCTCAAAATCGCCGTCGGCCTGGGTCAGCGCCTTCTTGCACTCCATCATGCCGCAGTCGGTCTGCTTGCGCAGTTCCATAACGTCCTTCGCAGAAATAGCCATAACGTATTATCCTTTCTGTATAAAGATGATGGTGTTATACGGAACGGTCGCTCACTCAGCGGCAGCCTCGGCGGCCGGCTCCTCCGCGGCGGGGGCGTCCTGTTCGCCCTGCTTGCCTTCCAGGGCGGCGTCGGCCATAGCGCCGGAGATCAGCTTGACAGCGCGGATGGCGTCGTCGTTGCCGGGGATGACGTAATCGATCTCATCGGGATCGCAGTTGGTATCGACGATGGCGACGATGGGGATGTGCAGCTTGCGGGCCTCGGAAACGGCGATGCGCTCCTTGTGGGGGTCAACGATGAACAGGGCTTTGGGCAGGCTCTTCATGTCCTTGACGCCGCCCAGGTACTTGTCCAGCTTGGCCATTTCCAGCTGCAGCTTGACCACTTCCTTCTTGGGCAGCAGGTCGAAGGTGCCGTCTTCCTGCATGGTCTTGAGCTGCTCCATGCGGTCGATGCGCTTGCGGATGGTGCGGAAGTTGGTGAGCATGCCGCCCAGCCAGCGGGCGTTGACGAAGTGCATGCCGCAGCGGGTGGCCTCGTCACGGATGGATTCCTGCGCCTGCTTCTTGGTGCCGACGAAGAGGATCTCGCCGCCGCCCGCGACGGTCTCGCGGACGAAGTTGTACGCCTCGTCCAGCTTTTTCACTGTCTTCTGCAGGTCGATGATGTAGATGCCGTTGCGCTCGGTGAAGATGTACTTCGCCATCTTGGGGTTCCAGCGACGGGTCTGGTGGCCGAAGTGGACACCGGCTTCGAGAAGCTGCTTCATAGAAACGACTGCCATAGGTATTTCCTCCAAAAAATTTAGTTTTACCCTCCGCACCGCGAACTTGTTTTCTAACCCCTGCCGCCAGTATCGGCGGTTTTGGGCACAAAAAAACAACGCAATGCGTGTGTATTGCCGAAATACTATACCACACATTGCGTTGTTTTGCAAGCATTTTTTTGAAAAAGGGACGGTAAAAAGGGAAAACCGCCCCGCGCCCTCAGATCGAGATGGTGTTGGCGACCTCGATCTCGCTGTCCTCGATGGTCTTGTGCATCGAGAGGGCGACGTTCACATCATAGTCCACGATCTTGCCGCCGGAGACTGCCACGACCCGGTTGTAGATGCCCTTGTCCAGCAGGTCCACGGCGTGGTAGCCCATCAGCGAGGCGTTGACCCGGTCCCGCACGGTGGGCGAACCGCCGCGCTGGATGTGGCCCAGCACGGTGGCGCGGGAGTCCACGCCGGTGGCCGCCTGGATCTGGTTGGCCAGCTCCTGGGCGCCCACAACCCCTTCCGACACGATGATGATGAAATGCTTTTTGCCGGTGGCCTGGGTCTGGCGCATCCGCTGCAGGATGTCCCGCTCGAAATCGAAGGGGCGTTCGGGCAGCAGCACGGCCAACGCGCCGGTGGCGATGCCCACGTTGAGGGCGATGTAGCCGGCGTGGTGGCCCATGACCTCCACGACGCTGCAGCGGTCATGGCTCTGGGTGGTGTCCCGCAGCTTGTCGATGGCCTCCACCGCGGTGTTCATGGCGGTGTCGTAGCCGATGGTGTACTCGCTGCAGGCGATGTCGTTGTCGATGGTGCCGGGGATGCCGACGCAGGGCACCCCCTGGTTGGCCAGGGCCCGGGCGCCCATGAACGAACCGTCGCCGCCGATGACCACCAGCGAGTCGATGCCCAGTTCCTTGCAGCGGGCCAGGGCCTTGGCCTGGCCTTCGCGGGTCTTGAATTCCAGGCAGCGGGCCGTGTACAGGATGGTGCCGCCGCGGTGGATGATCTCGGACACGCTGCGCACGTTCATCTCGTACACTTCGCCGTTGATCAGGCCGTTGTAGCCGCGCTGGATGCCCAGCATCCGGTAGCCTTTCGAGATGCCGGTGCGCACGATCGCACGCACCGCCGCGTTCATACCGGGGGCGTCGCCGCCGCTGGTCAGTACGCCGATGGATTTGATCTCCTTCGCCATATTGGTTTTCCTCCCATTGCATTGAAACAGCAGGGTGCTTGTTTCTTCCGGGTTTTCGGTCTTTCCGTTTTCTCTCCCGAACAGGCGGCACTGCGGGCCGCGCCGGGGCCGCCCGCTCACGGTTGTTAAAAGCGTAACGATTCCCCGTAATTTCCATTATACCATAGAACGCGGCCGGTCTTATGGATATATCTTGCAAAAGAATGGATTTATTTTGCCTCACGGGCGATCACATGGCCCTGGCCCAGAATGCGCTCCAATTCGGTGCGCAGCAGCGGGCAGTCGTTGGCCCACAGGGACCGGGGCGCCCGCATATACCGGCCGGTATCCTCGAACTTGAAGCAGACCGGCGTGGAGCCGTCAAAGATATTCTGCAGCAGGTTTTCCACCTTTTTCATCTCCGGGCAATCCCGGGAAGGCGCCAGCAGCCAGAGGCTTTCCACCCGGGGGGCCGCCGGCCGGCGGCGTTCCCCGCCCTGGTTTTCGGCAAAGCTGCGGTCGGGGTCGTAGCCCTGCACCGGCAGCACCCCCTCCACCAGCAGGCGGGTGCCTTCCTCTTCCTTATAGGAGACACGGCCCTGGGCGATGACGACGGCGTTTTCCTGCAGAATGTGGCGGCATTCGGCAAAGACCCGGGGGAAGACCAGCAGTTCCATCGTGCCGGTGAGGTCTTCGACGGTGGTGAAGGCCATGAGGGTGTTGGACTTGGTGGTCATAACCTTGTTTTTGACGACGGTACACAGGATGGTGACCATCCGGTTGTCATAGCCGCGGGCCTGTTCCTCGTCGGCCAGGTCGGCCAGCGTACAGCTGGAGACCCGGGCGGCCAGTTCCCGGTAGGCGTCCAGCGGGTGGCCGGACAGGTACAGGCCGGAGACCTCCTTTTCCATCTTGAGCAGCTCGGCGGCGGGGTATTCGGGCAGATCGGGCACCCGGAAGTCCTCGGCCGCGGCGGCGTCGCCGCCGGCGCCCAGGGCGCTGAACAGGTCCAGCTGGCCTTCCAGGTTCTGGCGGGCATCGTTTTCCACGCTTTTCAGGATGGCCTCCACGCTTTCCAACATTCCGCGGCGGCTGGGTTCCAGCCCGTCGAAGGCGCCGGCGCGGATCAGGCTTTCCAGGGCACGGCGGTTGAGTTCGGCCCCGTGCAGCCGCTTGCAGAAGTCGTACAGGCTGCGGAAAGGGCGGTTTTTGCGCTCCCGCACCACCGTGTCGATGAGGTTGCGCCCCACCGACTTGACAGCGTTGAGGCCGAAGCGGATGCTCTGGCCGTCCACCGTGAAGCCGCCGCGGGAGACGTTGATGTCCGGCGGCAGCACCTTGATACCCAGGCGCTGGCATTCGGATGTATACTCGATGACCTTGGCGGTGTTGTCCAGCACGCTGGTGAGCAGCGCGGCCATGAACTCCCGCGGGTAGTGGCATTTGAGGTAGGCGGTCTGGAAGGCCACATAGGCATAGCAGGCCGCGTGGGATTTGTTGAAGGCGTAGGAGGCAAAGCTGCTCATGTCGTCATAGATGGCGTTGGCGGCGTCCTCCGGAATGCCGTTCTGGATGCAGCCGGGGCACTCCTTGCCGGGGTCGGTGCAGCCGTAGACGAAGTGGGCGCGCTCGGCCTCCATGACCTTGTGCTTTTTCTTGCTCATGGCCCGGCGGACGTTGTCGGCCTGGCCGAAGCTGAAGCCCGCCAGTTCCCGGCAGATCTGCATGACCTGCTCCTGATAGACGATGCAGCCGTTGGTCACATCCAGGATGTGGGCCAGCTGGGGGGTGCGGTAGCGGATCTTGTCCGGCTCCTTGCGGTTGCGCAGGTAGGTGGGGATGGAGTCCATCGGGCCGGGGCGGTACAGCGAGATCAGGGCGATGATGTCTTCGAGGTTTTTGGGGCGCAGACCGGTGAGCACCTGCTTCATGCCGGTGGATTCCAGCTGGAAGACTCCCTCGGTCTCGCCGCCGGTGAGCATGGCGTAGGTGGCGGGGTCGTCGTAGTCGATGCTCTCGTGGGTGAAGTCGGGGTGGGTGCGCCGGACCGCAGTCTCGGTGTCGTGGATGACGGTGAGGGTGCGCAGCCCCAGGAAGTCCATCTTGAGCAGGCCCAGCCGCTCGATCTCGGTCATGTTGAACTGGGTGACCGGCACGCCGTTGTTGGACCCCAGCGGCACATACTCGGTGGCCGGTTCCCGGGTGATGACGACGCCGGCCGCATGGGTGGAGGCGTTGCGGGGCATCCCCTCCACCTTCAGGGAGGTCTCGATGAGCTCGTGGATCTGGGGGTCGCCCTCATACAGTGCCTTGAGGTCGGGGGAGACTTCCAGCGCGTGGCGCAGCGTCATCTTGAGTTCCATCGGGATGAGTTTGGCCACCCGGTCCACTTCCTGGTAGGGCATCCCCATGACCCGGCCCACGTCCCGCACGGCGGCCCGGGCGGCCATGGTGCCGAAGGTGACAATCTGGGCCACATGGTCCCGGCCGTACTTTTCGTTGACATAGTCGATGACTTCCTGCCGGCGTTCGTAGCAGAAATCCACGTCAAAGTCGGGCATCGAGACCCGCTCGGGGTTGAGGAACCGCTCGAAGATCAGGTTGTAGCGGATGGGGTCGATGTCGGTGATGCCGACGCAGTAGGCCGCCAGGCTGCCCGCGCCCGAACCCCGCCCCGGCCCCACCGGGATGCCGTGGCTCTTGGCATAGTTGATGAAGTCGTAGACGATGAGGTAGTAGTTGGTGTAGCCCATCTTTTTGACCACGCCGATCTCATAGTCCAGCCGCTGGCGCAGCTCGTCGGTGACCTGGCCGGGGTAGCGGCGCTCCAGCCCTTCCCGGCAGAGTTTTTCAAAGTACGCCTGGTTCTCCATGCCGCCGGGGGCCTTGAAGTAGGGCAGCTTGGTCTCGCCGTAGTGGAAGTCGAACCGGCACTGTTCGGCGATGCGGTTGGTGTTCTCGCAGGCTTCCGGCACCATCGAGAACAGATCATACATCTCATCGGTGCTCTTGACATAGAATTCATCGGTCTGGAACTCCATGCGGTCGGCGTCGGCGATGGTCTTGCCGGTCTGGATGCACAGCAGGATGCTCTGCATCTTGGCGTCCTCCCGGCGCAGGTAGTGGGCGTCGTTGGTGGCCACCAGCGGGATGCCGGTCTCCCGGGACAGGCGGATGAGCTGGGGCAGCACGATGTTGTCTTCCTCCAGGCCGTGGTCCTGCAGTTCGATGTAGTAGTTGTCCGCGCCGAACAGGTCCCGGTAGTACAGCGCGGCCTGTTTGGCCCGCTCATAGTCCCCGGCCAGGATGGCCTGGGGCACCTCGCCGGCCAGGCAGGCGGACAGGCAGATCAGCCCTTCGTGGTGGGCTTCCAGCAGCTGCCTGTCCACCCGGGGTTTGGAGTAGAACCCTTCCAGAAAGCCCGCCGAGACCATCTTGATGAGGTTTTTGTAGCCCGTCTCGTTTTTGCACAGCAGGACCAGGTGGTTGTTGCCGTCGATGCGGTTGACCTTGTCGAACCGGGTGCGGGTGGCCACATAGACCTCGCACCCGATGATGGGCCGGATGCCCGCGGCCACGGCGGCGTCGTAGAACTGCACGCAGCCATACATAACGCCGTGGTCGGTGATGGCCACGGCGGTCTGGCCCAGCTCTTTGACGCGCTCGAACAGCCGGTCGATCCGGCAGGCGCCATCCAGCAGGCTGTATTCGGTATGCAGATGCAGGTGGGTGAACTGGCGGGGGGAAGTTGTGTCAGCCATGGGTCTCCTTTCCCGGTGCGTCGGGGGGTGCGGGTGGAGGGTCCTGCAGGCGCTGGGCGGCCTGCTGGATCCGCTTGAAGCGGTGGGAAAGCCCCGCCTTGCTCACCGGCGGGTCGAATTTCTGCCCCAGCTTGGCCAGCGGCAGGTCGGGGTAGGCCATGCGCAGGCGGGCGGTGTCGGGCAGCGGGGCGGGCAGGGCGTCCAGCGCGCCGGCCGCCTCCAGCGCACGGATGGCCAGCTGCACCTGCACCGTGGCCTGCACGCTCTTGCCCAGGTTGGCGGTTTCACAGTTGGACAGGCGGTTGGTCTTGTTGCGCATGTCATTGTACATCCGCTGTTCCATGATCCGCATGGCCGCGTTGCCGGCGCCCATGAAGGTGAGCAGGTCTTCGATATGGTCGCCGGCCTTGATGTAGACGGTGCTGGCCCCTTTGCGCAGGGCCCGGTGGGGGTGGAACTCGTGTTCGGCCAGGATGGCTTCCAGCTGCTGGGAGAGCTGGTAGCGGGTGGACAGAAACTCGATGTTGTAGCCCTTTTCCGGGTCGGTGGCGGTGCCGCAGCACAGGAAGGCGGTGGACACAAAGCAGGACACGCAGTTCTGGCAGCGGAAGCCGTCCGGCCGGATGCGCAGGGCGGTTTCCCGGCCGGTATGGCCGAAGATCTCCAGCATTTTGGCGGTCTGGGCCGGGTCCTTGACGCTGAACTCAAACACCGGGCCGGCCGGGCGCTCCTTGCGCAGCAGCGTGCCGGTGATGCCGCAGCGGGCGTACATCCGCTGGGCGAAATTGGCCACCCCTTCGGTCTCGGTCTGCAGCACGATGCCCCGCTCGTCAAAATATTTGCCGAAGCAGGCCACCGCATAGGCCGCGGCCCGGCAGCAGCAGGGGCGGGTGATCTTGCGGCGCAGGATCTCGTTTTTCACATCCTGGGAAAAACTCATGCGTCTGCCCTCCCCCTTTCTCTTGTCATGGTATTGGATTCACATTGTCCGCCTGGCGTCCCGGTGCATCACGATGGGCTGGTAGCCCAGCCGGGTGCAGAACTCGCCGAGCTTGCGGGCGAAGGTGATGGACCTGTGTTTGCCGCCGGTGCAGCCCACGGCCACCACCAGCTGGCTTTTGCCCTCCTTGACATACAGGGGCAGGGAAAATTCCAGCATGCTCTCGTACCGGCGCAGCAGCCCCTGGGAATCCGGACTGTTCATCACATAGTCCACCACCGGCTGGTCCAGGCCGGTGAGTTCCTTGAGCTCAGGCACATAGAAGGGATTGGGCAGACAGCGCACGTCCAGCACGATGTCCGCCTCCTGGGGCAGACCGTACTTGAAGCCGAAGGACAGGATGGTCAGCGACATGGGGCACTGGTCCTGCCCCAGAAACAGGCTGCAGATGCGCGCCCGGTTCTGGGAGGCGGAAAGCTGGGAGGTGTCGATCAGGTATTTGGCCCGCTCCCGCAGCGGCTGCAGGATCTCCCGCTCCCGGCGGATGGCCTCGTCGATGGGCAGCTGCCCGCCCTGGGCCATGGGGTGGATGCGGCGGGTCTCTTTGTAGCGCCGGCGGATCACCGCGTCGGAGGCGTCCAGAAAGAGGATGTCGTACTCCATCTTCTTGTCGTCCAGCGCCTGCAGGGCCGTCTCCACCGCTTCGCGGGAGCGCAGGCCGCGGATGTCCATGACCACCGCCACCCGCTGCAGCTGGTTTTCGCCCTGCAGGGCGAAGTCCACAAGGCGGGGCAGCAGCCCCGCCGGAATGTTGTCGATGCAGAAATAGCCGATGTCCTCCAGGACATTGGCGGCCATGGATTTGCCCGCCCCGGACAGGCCGGTCACCACGAGAAAGTTCATTGGGGGATTCCTCCTTGTCTGGGCCGCAGCGGGTCACTGGACCACGCGGATCTCCCGCTCGAGGGTGTGGCCGGTCTTTTCCAGCACGATGCGGCGCACCTCGTCGGTCAGGCGCAGCACGTCGGCGCAGGTGGCGCCGCCGGTGTTCACCACAAAGCCGCAGTGCTTTTCGCTGACGGCGGCGCCGCCCACCCGAAAGCCCCGCAGCCCGCATTCTTCAATGAGCTGGCCCGCAAAGCAGCCGGCCGGGCGCTTGAAGGTGGAACCCGCCGAGGGCAGGTCCAGCGGCTGTTTGGCCCGGCGGCGGGCCATATAGTCCTCCATCCGGGCGCTGACCGCCCCGGGGCCGCCCGGGTCCCGGGTCAGGGTGAAGGAGGCTTCCAGGATGCACCAGGGCCGGGTCTCGAAGATGCTGGTGCGGTAGCCCAGGGCCAGGTCGGCGGCGGGCAGGCAGGTCAGGCGCAGCGCTTCGTCCAGGCAGGCGGCCGACTCGATCACCCCTTTGATCTCGCCGCCGTAGGCCCCGGCGTTCATATAGACGGCGCCGCCCACCGTGCCCGGGATGCCGTAGGCGAACTCCAGCCCGGTCAGCCCCTGGGCGCAGACTTCCCGGCACAAAGCCGCCAGGCTGCGCCCCGCCCCGGCCCGCACCGTGACCCGGTCCGCCCCCGCCGGGGTGAAGCGGGTGGGCTGGGTCAGGTCGGTCAGGCAGATCACCGCGCCGGGGAAGCCGGCGTCGGCAAACAGCACGTTGGAGCCGTTGCCCAGCAGGTAGGTGCGCACGCCCCGGGCGCGGCAGAATTCCAGGGTGCGGGTCAGCTCCGGGATGGTCTGGGGCCGGCAGAACACCGCCGCCGGGCCGCCGATGCGGAAGGTGGTGTGGCGGGACAGCGGCTCATCGGCCGTGCAGGGCAGGCCGGCACGGCGCAGGTCCTGCAGCAGTTCTGAGATGGTTCCGGCCATAGATGCCTCCTTGGTTCAGATGGATTCGGCCAGACGGGCCGCGCCGATCACGCCGGCGTCGTTGTGCAGCGTACAGGCAACGATGGCCGTGAAGTTGCCGCAGGCGATGTTGCCGGTCTCCCGCTTGACATACTCGCGCACCGGGGCCAGCAGCACTTCGCCCTGGTTGGACACGCCGCCGCCGATGCAGACCACCTCGGGCTGGAAGGTGTTGACCACATTGGCCACCCCGCAGCCCACATACTCCAGCCAGTTTTCCACCACCTGGCGGCCCACCGGGTCGCCGGCGGCCATGGCGTCGAAGGAGGTCTTGGCGTTCACATGGTCCAGATCGCCGGCGATCTTCCACATCAGGGTCTCGGGGTGGGCGCGCATGGCCTCCTTGGTGTCCTCGCTGAGCGCGCGGGAGGAAGCGTACCGTTCCCAGCAGCCGCGGCGGCCGCAGTTGCAGGGCCGGCCGTCCTTGACGATGACGGTGTGGCCCATTTCGCCGGCGGCAAAATTGAACCCGCGCAGGATCTTGCCCGCAAGGATGATGCCGCTGCCGATGCCGGTGCCCAGCGTGATGACCACCGCGTCCTTGTAGCCCTTGGCGCCGCCGGCCAGGTATTCGCCGAAGGCGGCGGCGTTGGCGTCGTTTTCCACATAGACGCGGCAGCCCAGCAGAGCCTCCATATCGGGGCCGAGGTTCCAGTCATAGTAGCCGAAGTTGGTGTTGTAGCCCACAAAGCCGGTGGTGAACCTGACGCTGCCGGGGGTGCCGATGCCCACATACTCGATGTCCGCCATCGAGACGCGGCTTTCCTTGGCCACGGCGCGGCAGAGGTCGGCCATGGCTTTTTCCAGGTCCCGGGCCGGGCGGGGCAGCCGGGTGGCCCAGGTCAGCTTGCCTACGATCTCACAGTTTTCGTTGACCACGCCGGCGGTCATGGTGGTGCCGCCCAGGTCGATGCCGATGGTATATTTCATGCCAAAATTCCTCCCAATTCATCCGCGCAGGGCCGGCCGTGCCGGCGCAGTTCCGCCACCAGGGCGGCGGCGGAGGCGTTGACGATGCGGTCCTGCGGGAAATTTTCTTCTTCCACAAGGGTGTACAGCGCCGCCATATTTTCCTGCAGCTGGCGGATGCTGTGCGCGTCGGAGTTCAGGGCGATGCGGCAGCCGTTGTCGCGGCAGGCCCGCATCAGCGTCCGCATATTGGGGATGCCGTCGCGCCGGACCTGGCAGGAGTTGCCGTTGAACTCCACCACCTTGTTGCGGGCGGCAAAGGCCCGGGTAACCAGGTCGTAGTCGTATTTGTAGTGCTGCTGCTCCGAATGGCCGATGCAGTCCACATAGGGGTTTTCCGCCACGCCCAGCCAGAGGCGGGTGGCTTCCCGCTCGGTGAGCAGGCCGGGCAGGCAGGGGCTGTGGATGGAAGCCACCACCCAGTCCATCCCGCGCAGCAGGCTGTCGGGCAGATCCAGCCCGCCTTTGGTGTCCATCACGTTCACCTCGGCGCCGTAGAGCATGGCCACGCCGTCCACGGCCCGGGGCAGCCCCCGCCAGTTGCCGAAATGCCAGCTGTGGGGCGCGTCGGGCATGGCGGGGGCATGGTCGGTGACGGCCAGCGCCCGATAGCCCAGTTCCCTGGCCGCCGCGGCCATCTCCTGCAGGGTATGGAAGGCGTGGGTGGAGGCGAGGGTGTGGGTGTGCAGGTCTGCGATTATCTGCATGGATGTACTTCCTTCTGTTTCGGGCGGCGCCGGCTTACAGCCCGCTGCCGATGTCGTTCTGCAGCCCGAGGGTGTTGAGCAGTTCCTGGGCGGCGTTGTAGCCCATCTCTTTCTGACGGTTGTTGATGGCCGCCGTCTCCAGGATGACGGCCAGGTTGCGCCCGGGCATGACCGGGATCAGCATACTGGGCACCGCCACGCCCAGGATGTCGTAGCTGTCCATCTCCAGGCCGGTGCGGTCATAGTTCTTGGTGCGCTCCCAGGGTTCCAGCTCCACCACCATCTCCACCTCGACGCTGTTCTTGACGGCGCCGGCGCCGAACAGACGGGCCACGTTGATGATGCCGATGCCCCGCAGTTCGATGAAATGGCGGATGTTGGCCGGGGCCATGCCCATGATCTTGCGGGAGGACACCTTGCGCAGTTCCACCGCGTCGTCGGCCACCAGCCGGTGGCCCCGCTTGACCAGCTCGATGGCGGTCTCGCTCTTGCCGACGCCGGAATCGCCCAGGATCAGGATGCCTTCGCCGGCCACCTCCACCAGCACGCCGTGGCGGGTGATGCGGGGGGCCAGCTCGGTGTTGAGGGTGGTGATGAGGCTGCTCATCAGCGGGCTGGTCATCTCGGTGGAGCGCAGCAGCGGCACGCTGTACTTTTTGGCGAATTCCAGCATCTCGGGCAGGGGTTCCAGGTCCCGGGTCAGGATGACGCAGGGCGGCTGGAAGGAGAAGAGCTTTTCCAGGTGGGTGCGCCGCACCTCGGGTTCCAGCTCCTGCAGGTAGGACAGCTCGGTCAGCCCGATGATCTGGATGCGGGTGTTGTCAAAATACTGGTAGTACCCGGCCAGCATGATGCCCGGGCGGTAGACCTCGGCGGTGATGACCTTGGTCTCGGACAGGTCCTTGGCGGCGTAGAGGGTGGTCAGGTTGGATCCCTCTGCGATCTTGGCCAGCGTGACGGAAAATTGCGGCACGGAAGGTCTCCCCTTTCTGGATCTGATTGCAGGGCGCGAAGCGCCGCGGCCCGGCGGCCCGCGCCTGCCATTTTCTTTCATTATAGCCCACCGGCCGGGTTTTGTACAGGGTGCCCGACGCAAAAAAATCGGCGCGGGCCCGGGCGGGTCTGCGCCCGCCCCAGCCTACGCCGAAACCGGCCGGGTTATGCCCCCGCCCCGTGCCAGAGCGCCCCCGCCCCGGCCCGGACCTTGCCGTCCAGCCAGTAGAGCAGCGCCGAGGCCGCGGCGGTGGCCACCAGGTAGCTGAAAAAGAGCAGCACGGTGTCCCGCCGGGTGAGCACCGACAGATCGAACCCCCGCACCAGCCGCTGGATCAGCACATGGTGGCAGAGGAACACCGCGTAGGAATACCGGCTCAGCAGCCCGCAGCCCCGCCGCACCGGGCCGCGGTCGAGCAGCGGCGAGAGCAGGGCCAGCGCCGCAAAGACCGCCGTGCTGAACAGCGCGCAGAGGATCTTGGTGTCGGCCAGCGGGCCGCCCAGCGCCCACAGCGCCAGCAGCCCGGCCAGGCTTGCGCCCAGCGCCCCGGCCTGGCCGCGGCGGGTCAGCTGCACGAACACCATCCCGAAAAAGAATTCCGGCAGGTGGATGGCCACGAGCCGGGCGTCCCACCCTGTCAGGTGAACGGCGACGCCCAGCACCGCCGCGCCGGCGAAGCCCAGCCAGCGCACCGCCCGGCCTTTGCGGCACAGCGCCAGCAGCAGCGGGAAGAGCAGATACAAAAACAGGATGCTGCCCAAAAACCACTCGCCCACACAGGCGAAGTCGGCCCCCACCCAGCCGGCGGCCACGGCGAAGTTGTCCAGCCCCAGCAGGGTGAGCACCAGCGTGACGCCCCGGGCGCCGGCGAAGGCGCCGGGGACGGTGGTGAACCGCACCGTGAAGCAGATCGCCCAGGCCAGCCAGAACATCGGGTAGACGGCCCGGGCCCGCTTTTTGTAGAACCCCTTCACCGAGAAGGGCTCGGCCGCCGTATAGCACAGCGCCGCCCCCGATACGATGAAGAAGAGTGAGGAGCCGAAGTCGCCGAGATAAATGCCGAAGGGCAGCGTGGAGCCGAACAGCCGGGAGGGATAGGTGAAATACCCGGTGACGGTGGCGTTGAAATGGATGATGAGGATGCTGATGAGCGCCGCCGTGCGGATCAGATCAAGATAAAACAGCCGGGGCTTTTTCATGGGGTGTCCTCCTTGGGGTGGATCGGTCGTGCCGGCGCAGGTTTTTTCGGTTACCCCCTACCGCCGCAGCGCGGACCTGAGCGCACGCGCCAGCGCCCGGGCGGCCCCCTGCGGGCTGAGCTGGGCGGCCAGCAGCACCCCCAGCTGGTCGGCCCGGGCCGCGGCCTGGGCGGCGTCCTGGGCCAGGGCGACGGCCCAGCCGCCCTGCTGGGCGGCCAGCGGCAGCAGCCAGAGATCTTCCGGCCGTTCCACCGGCGGCAGCCCCCCGGGGAAGGCCGCCCCCCGCAGCAGCACCCCGCCGGCGGGCAGCGGGGGCGGGTCGGCGGCATCCAACGGCAGCTGCAGGCCCAGTTCGGCCATGCGGGCCTGCACGGCGGGCCGGTCCCGCCGCCAGGCGCGCAGGCGGGCGGCCTCGCAGCCGGGGTACAGGGGCAGCGCCGGCCCGATGAGGCCCCACAGCGGGTTTTGCTCCAGCAGCCGGACGGCGGCCGCCTGCTGCGCCGGGGTCCAGCGGGCCGCGGCCTCGTACCGGCGGGCGGGTTCGGTCTCGGGCAGCGGCAGTTCCAGCCAGTAGAACCGGTCGGGGGCAAGGGCCGCGCCCTCCCGCAGCAGGGCGGGCGGCAGCACCGTGACCGGCGCCGGGCCCGCCGGGTCCGCCGGCAGCAGCGGGTAGGGGTGCAGGCTGCGAGTCACGGCGGACAGCGGATATGCCGGCAGCAGCCCGCGGAGCAGTTCGTCCACCGGGTAGCTCGTCTCGGCCTTGAGCCAGTCGTACAGCCGGCGGGCGGCCAGGCCGTCGGTGCGGCGCAGCTCGTCGCCATAGGGGGTGAAAAAGCTGCGCCGCTTGAAGAAGGGGCAGCGCTCCTGCTGCAGCAGCTCCCGCGGGCAGGCCATGAGCGGGTTGAGGAAGATCCCCCGCCAGCGCTCGCCGTCCAGGAAGCTGTCCCACCGGTAGCCCAGCGCCGCAAAATGGGCGGTAAACCGGGCTTCGTGGCAGCGCACCGACTCCTCATAGCTGCGGGGCAGGGCCATAGCCTGCCAGTAGGCAAAGAAATCGTCGTACATCGGGCGGCGCACAGCCAGCAGGTGGGACTGCAGGTGCTCGGGCACCGCCCCGCCCCGGCCGCCGAACCGCCGGCTGCGCATGGCGTAATGGCGGCTCAGCCCCCAGAAATCCAGCGCCCGGGCGTCCATGGCCGCGAACATCTCCCCCAGCGGGAAGACCGGCCCGGCCAGGGTGTAGTTCATCAGGACGATCTCGTCCCACTCGTCCAGCGCCGGCCGGCCCAGGGCCAGCAGCACCTGCCGGTAGGCGCCCACATCAAAGCCGGTGTTCTCCCGTTCCAGCAGATGCAGCCCGGCGTCCCGGGCCCAGCCGCGACTTTCGGCGTCCAGCCTGCCGTTTGTGACGAACCAGACCGCCCGGGCCTGCTTTTGGATTTCGCGCACCGCAAAACGGCAGGCTGGATCAGCCTGCCCGCGGGGATCATAATGAAAATAGACTACCAGCCGTTGCATGATCCGGTCCCGCCTTTTCTGTAGTGCCCCGGCGGTCATTCCTCGTAGGGGGCGCCGTGGGGGCCGAACACCGCCCGCTTGAGCCGCCAGATGCCCCAGTACAGACCGGCGGGCAGATGGTCCCGCAGCCAGTTGCGGGCATGGCGGCGCCGGGTGTTGGCGTAGGGCCCGTAGACCCGGAACAGCCCGAAATGCCGCCGGGCGGCAAAGCCGGTGGCGGACAGCGCCGCGTTGCCGAAGGTCGTGCAGTCAAACACCCGGGCCAGCGGCCGGACCAGCCCGCCCGCATAGGCTTGCATGGCGTCGCAGCGGGTCACGGCGAACTCGGTGCTCATGACCTGGGCCGGGTAGTAGCCGGCCGCCTGGGCCGCGAAGGGATAGACCCGCTCGATGGCATGGCTGATGGTGCCGTCCTGGGGCAGCGGTTCGGGGGGGAAGTCCTCATGCCGCCAGCCGGCGCCCCCCTGCCCCTTGGAAAACAGCTGTTCCAGCGCCTTGACCCGGAACCAGAACACGCTGCCGAAGGGGGCCAGCGGGGATTTTTCCCCCGAGATGGGCACATCGAAGCCCAGTTCCCGGCACAGGGTCTTGGTGTTGTCGAAGTTGGGGCCCCAGCCGCCCGAACACAGGTTCATGAAGTACAGCCCATGGGTGGGGAAAGGCGGGCAGAGAAGGCCCAGGCGGGGGTCCCGCTCGAACTCGCAGAGGATGTTGAGCACATGGTCGGCGTTCTTGCAGACGTTTTCGTTGCAGACATAGCCGAAGCTGCCGCCCACGCTGCCCGGCTTGGTCTGCACGGCCTTTTTGTCGTGCATGAAGCAGGCATAGTCATACCCGGCCAGGCGGGGGGCCAGGTCGCAGAGGAAGGCCGCCACGTCCCGGCCGCGGTTTTCCACCACCAGCACCGTGACGCTGTGCAGCGCCAGCGGGGCGAAAGCCGCCTGGATGGCCGCCTTCTTCTCCTCGGTGTCGGTGGAGATGAAGACATCGGTCTCGGGCGGGAAGTTGGCCGCAAAGGCCGTGCTGGAAGCCAGAAGGTCGGGGAAATACAGGTGCATGGCCAGGGCGATGCGCCGGGTGCCGCGCACCCGGGCGGCCAGCGCCCCATCCTGGAGGGTGGGCTGGATCAGCCGGGTCAGCCCCAGGTTGCGGGTGAAGTCGTAGGGGTGCATGGTGCGGATCATGTTGGACCAGATCAGCTCCAGCGGGTAGTCGGTGTGGTCCCGCAGGTAGGCGTACAGCTCCCGCACCGGCTCGCCGGCGGTGTCGTTGAGGTAGGCTTCCAGCGGGTGCATGAAGCTGCGGCGCTTGAACAGCGGGCACTTTTTGTCCCGCAGCAGCCGGGTGGGGCAGACCAGCATCGGGTAGTCGGTGAAGTCCTTGAGGTCGTCGGTGCGGACATAAACGTCCCACTTGTAGCCCTTGTCGGCAAAAATCTTGGTGAAGACCGCCTCGTACCGCTGCACCGAGTCGGTGTAGCTTTCGATCATCGGCATCTTGTCCCAGTACTGCTGCAGGTCCGCGGACTGGAGGAACCGGCGGCGGTAGACAATGAAGTGGGACTGGATGTGAACGGGCAGATAGTCGTAGATATGCTTGCCCTTGAAGGGGTTGCCCTCGGCGCCGTGGTGGACGCTGAGGCCCCAGAAATCCAGGTCCTGGTTTTCGGCCATCGCCTCAAACATCTCGGACAGCGGGCGCACCGGGCCCATCAGGGTGGAGTTGGTCATGACCACCTCGTCAAACCCGGCCAGGCGGTCCCAGCCATACTGGTCCAGGGCGGTCTTGTAGGCCCAGACATCCAGGCCCTTGTTTTCCCGCACGATGATGTTCTGCGTATAGCGGGAGAAGGCCGCCCGCCCCTGTTCGCTGAGCTTGCCGTTGCAGACCACCACCAGCTCGGTGAGGTTCTTGACCAGATCGGCCATGTAATAGAGGATGAAGTCATCCACATAGCCGTTTTTTTCAAAGAAGAAGAAGATTCCCAGGCGTTTCATGCGGTCTCCTCAGATGGTATATTTTTATCTCTCGCCGGCGGCGCCCCGCGGTTCAGTCCAGGCGGGCGCTGCGCAGGATCTCGTTGATCCGGGCAGGGTCCCCCCAGACGCCGGGGCTGTCGTAGGGGCGGTCGGGGTAGGCGCCGTAATCCAGCCGGATCTTGTAGTGCTTGTCCCGCAGGAACTGCTCCACCTGGTCGGCCAGCGTCCGGGGCTGACCGGTGCAGACGTTGATGATCCCGTTGACCTGGTCCTGCACGCTGGCCGCCACAATCATCTGCGCCAGGCGGTCCACGTCGATGAAGTCGTACCGGTTTTGGCCGCTGGTGAAGGGGAAGGTCTCCTTGCCGTCCAGTTCGGCCTGGGTGATCTTGGCAAAGATCGAGCTGCCGTGGGCTTCGTCGCCGGTGATGTAGTAGGCCCGCAGCCAGTGCAGCAGGCAGCCGGTGTCGGGCAGCGAGAGCAGCAGGCTCTGGCGCAGCGCGTTCTTGGCGATGCCGTACTGGCTTTGGGGGGCGCAGGGGGTGTCGGCGGTGATGGGGCCTTCCCAGTAGCCGACCTCGTGCATGGTGCCCATGACGGTGAGCATCGGCAGGCCGCCTTTGGCCAGGTTGTTCAGAAACACCACATGGCTGGACAGGTCCTTCATGTGGCTGGACGCGTTGTGGCGGAAGCCGTCCCGCCAGGCCAGGTGGATGCAGACATCCGGCGCACCCAGCGCCTGCCAGATGTTCTTGTCGCCGCTGAACAGCGGCACATCGCAGAATTCAGCCCGCTCGTCCACCCCTTTGAAGGCAAAGTCCGAGGCGATGACCGGGTAGCCCATATCCAGGGCGGTCTTGACCACATGGCGGCCGATATAGCCGGCGGCGCCGGTCACAAGGATCTTTTTCATGTCAGCAGTTCCTCCTCCTTGTTGGGAAGATGGGCGTAGAGGTCTTGCAGGCGGACCGCATAGAGCAGCAAGGCGGCGGCCTGCTTTTTATTTTGCCCTGCCACGCGCAAAAAGTCAAGGGCCGGGGCCGGGTTGGCCAGCGGGGCCAGCGCCCTGCGCAGCGCCCGCCAGGCCGCCCGGGCCGCCGGGCGGGGGGCGGCGCTGTCCCGCAGCTGGTGCATCAGGAAGGTGACGAGCTCGGCCTGCCGCGCCGCCCAGACCCGCCGCCGGGCCCCGGCTTCGCACCGGGCGGCCATGGCGGCGTGTTCGGCTTCGGCCCAAAGGGGCAGCGACTCGACCCGGGCGGCCACGGCCGCCGCGCTGGCCCGGGAGGTGCTGGCTGCGCTTTCGAAATGGCGGGTGGTGACCACCGGGTCGTACACCGCCCGGGGTCCCCGCGCATACACCGCGGCGTTGAGGACGAAGTCCTCCAGCCCGGCGCGGCAGCGGCCGTCAAAGCGCAGCGCCCCGAAAAATTCCCGGCGGTACCAGGCGTTCCAGACAAACTGGGGGCCGCTCTGGCGCAGGAAGTGCAGATAGGCCCCGCCGTCCGGCGCCGGGTCCAGCCCGCAGAGGGTTCCCGCCGGGTGGGGCAGGGTGACAAACCGGCCGTCGGCGGTCTGCCGCCGCAGCTCGTACCCGGTGCGGATCAGGTCGGCCCCGGTGCGGGCGATCAGCGCCGTTACCGCCGCCAGGGCGCCGGGCAGGTAGAGGTCGTCGTCGTCACAAAAGCCCAGGTAGCGGCCCCGGGCTTCGGCCAGGGCGCGGTTGCGGGCGGCGCAGATGCCGCCGTTTTTCTGGGCGAACACCCGCACCCGGGGGTCGGCGGCGGCCAGCGAACGGGCCAGCTCCAGGCTGCCGTCGGCGGAACCGTCGTCCACCAGCAGCAGTTCCAGGTCGCCCTGGCTCTGGTCCAGCACGCTGCGGGCGGCCGCTTCCAGCGTGGCGGCGGCGTTGTACACCGGCATCAGGATGCTGAACAGCGGCGGTTGGGTTGTCGGTTGATTTTGCATCGGTCTCACCCGTTCTGCCTGTGTTTGAGCGCCGCATACACCTTGTCCCAGGGCAGCGGCAGGGGCAGCGCCCGCCGCAGGAAGGCGGTCTTCCAGCGGGCGTCCCGCAGGTCCCGGCCAAAGGCCCGGGGGTCCCGCAGATAGTCCGCCCGGCGGCGGGGGGCGGCCAGCGGCCATTCGCCGCCGTCCTCCACCGTCAGGTCGCCCAGGGCGTCGGCCTCGGCGCGGCCGGGCGCACGGATCAGGTCCAGCAGCGCGGCGGCCGCATACTCGGCCGGCAGCCCCAGCCCGGCCCAGGGGCCGGCCAGCCAGTCGGCGGCAAAGTCCAGCGCACCGGCCCGGGCTGCCGCCACGGCCCCCGGCACCGGCGCCGGGTCTGCCGGGACCGCCGGGCGGGCCCCCTCCCCTGCCGGTTCGTAGGCGGTGGTGGGGGCGCAGGGTTCGGAGATCAGCCGTTCCAGCATCGGCTGGCCGGCCCAGTACCACAGCGGCGCCGGCCGCCCGCCGAACAGGAAGGCCGCGGCCCGGTCGGGCGGCAGCTGGGCGTGGAGGCGCTCGTCACAGGCCAGGTAGGCCCCCTGCAGCCGGGCGCCGGTCAGCTCTTCCAGGATGCGCTGGGTGGTGCCGCCGCTGCCGATGTCCACCAGGCAGACCGGTTCGCGGCCGATGCCCTCGCCGGCCAGGTAGGCCCGCGCCAGGCGGGCCTGGCGGCGCACCGGTTCCCCGGCCGGGCCCTTGGCCAGCGCGGCCGCCGCCAGCAGCAGTTCGCCGGCCGCCCGGCTCAGCGGACGGGTGCGCAGGTCGATCTCGGCGCCGGCCGGGTGGCCGGGCAGGGCGGTGCCGGGGGCAAAGCCCAGGTAAGCCAGCACCTGGGCGACGGTGAGCCGCTGGCGGGGCAGCGCGTCGGCCAGCAGGTCCAGCGCCCCGCCGGTGAGGGGGCGCAGCAGCAGCGCCGGGCACAGGCTGCGGCGGGACACCCGCAGGTACCCGCTTGCCCCGGCGCCGGCGGTCCGGTCATACAGCCGGCGCACCAGTTCCATGTCCCGGGCCAGAAAGACCATCCGCACCCCGGGGCGGGCATTGTCCCGCAGCCAGGCCGCAAAGGCCAGCAGCAGCGGGCCCAGCAGGGCATACCCCACCGCCCCGGCCGGGTCCCGGGGACCCCGCCCCTGCAGGAAGGCGTACAGCGCCCCCTCCTCTGCCGAGGCGGGCGGCCCGTAGTGGGCCGGCGGGGCGGGCGGCGGCACCAGCAGGCAGCGGATGCCCGCCAGCGCGGCGCCCAGCGCGTCGGCCCGCCGGTCGTTGCCCACAAACAGCACCTGGGCGGGGCGCAGGCCGGTCTGCCGCAGGAAGGTGCGGAACAGCCTGCCGCTGCGCTTTTGCACCCCGTATTCCGACGAGACGAACACTCCGTCCAGGAAATCGAACCCGGCCCGGCGCAGGATCTCCCCGATCCCGGCGGCGGGCAGGTACATATCCGACACCACATACACCCGCAGCCCCCGGTCCTTGCAGGCCCGGGCGGCGGCCAGCAGGTCGGGGTCGGGGCGCAGCACCGCCCGCTCGGCGGCACACTCGGCGGCCGGGTCGGCGCCGGCCAGTTCGGGGCAGGCGTAGATCTCGGCCAGGGTGACCTCCCGCCCCGGGTGCCGGGCGCGGGCGGCGGCCTCGGCGGCGCGGCGGGCGGCGGCGAAGCCGGGGCGGGCGCGGCCGGTGCGCTCCATCAGTGCAAACAGGTCGGCCGGGGCGGCCACGTCCCGGCGGAGCAGCGTATCGAACACATCAAAAGCGACCGCCCGGCAGGAGCCGGCGGTCCGCTGAAGGTGTTGAAGCAGGCGTTGTTTGGTCATGGCGTTTCCTGTGGGTCGAGGGCGGGCAGAGCCGGGCGGAACCGCACGCCGGCGGCGAACCCGCCCCAGATGATCCCCAGCCGGTAGCCCTTGCGGGGGCCGGGGCGCAGCAGCACCTGAAGGCTGTGCCAGGCGTCCTTGGCCAGCAGCCACAGCCAGCCGCGCAGCCCTTCCCGCCGGTAAAGGACCACGTCGTTGCGGTAAAAATAGCGGTAGCGCTCCCACCGGTCGGGGGTGTCCAGCGCGATGTTGCAGGGGGTGGCGCGCTGCATGGCGTGGACCACCCGGCTGGCGGGCACCGTGTAGCAGGGGCGGGCACGGGAGATGCGGCGGGTATACTCCCAGTCGTCGGACCAGATGAAGAACTCGGCCACAGGCAGCCCAAAGGCCCGCACCACCGCCCCGGGCAGGAAGAGCGAGACAAAGCTCGCCATGACCGAGGGGATGTGCGGGGCGTCGTAGCCGGGGATGTCCCGATAGGGGGTCGCCCGCTGGCGGTTCATCGGCTGGTCGGCCCCTTCAGGGGTGAGCGCCCGGGAGGACAGCCACCCGTACCCCCCGCCCAGGGCCCGGTCGGCCGCCAGCAGCGCCGCCAGGGCGCCGGGTTCGGGCAGGGTGTCGTCGTCCATCAGCCAGTAGAAATCATACCCGCGGGCCGCGGCAGCCCGCAGCCCCCAGGCAAAGCCGCCGGCCCCGCCCAGGTTGCGCCCGGTGCTGCGGTAGACAAGGCCCGGGTCGGCCCAGGCGGCCATGGCCGCGCCGGTGCCGTCGGTGCTGGCATTGTCGATGACCCACAGGTCCAGCGCCGCCCCGGGGCAGGCGGCCCGGCAGGCGGCCAGCGCCGCCAGGCAGCGGCGCAGCAGCGGCAGGCGGTTGTAGGTGACCACCACCGCCGCGATGCGTGGGGTGTGCAAAAGCGTTCAGTCCTTTTTGGGGAATAGTTTGCGCCACAAAAACGCGCTGCCCTTGCGCAGCCAGTGCTGGGGTTCCATGTGCAGCAGGGACAGTTCCTCGTAGGAGATGTTGTTGGTGATGAGCCAGGCGTCCAGCAGCCGTTCGCTGACAAAACCGAACACCCGCTTGTCGTTGGTGGAATAGTGGGAGATGTCCAGTTCCCGCTCCAGCTCGAAGAGGATGTCGAACAGCCAGGTGCAGTAGTGGCCCAGCAGCTCCCGCTTCATGACGAACATGTTGAAGTGGTGGCCGTGGGTCTTGGACATATACAGGTCGTAGGCGGGCAGGTACTCGGGGCATTTGCGGGCGATGATGGCCCGGGTGACCTCCAGGTCCTGCTTGTGGTGGGCATGGATGTACTGGGTGTAGTTGGTCTCGATATAATAGTGCCGCTCCTTGGGCAGAATGACGTTGGTGGTGGCCAGGATGCTGCCCAGCTCCTCATGCCGGATGACCCGCTGCCGCTTGGGGGCGAAGCGGTTCTGGCGGCTGGCGAAGTAGCGGCGGTAGTGGACAAGGCCGATGTAGTCGGCGTCGATGTTCTTCCAGGCCCAGTACAGGCCGGTGAGTTCGCAGAAATTCCAGTTGCGGTCGGAGATGTTTTCGCCGGTGTCGTCGCCCACATAGCCGATGTCCGGGTGGATGGCATGGCCCATCTGTACCGGCAGATACATGGGATCGTCCGGCACCCAGTAGGGCTTATGCGTTGCTATGATGATCTTCGTTTCCAACTCGGTTCCCCGCTTACAACGTCGTAGCCGCCGCGGGCCGCCGACCGTTCCTTCCATAACACATTTTTTTAATTTAGTATACCGCTTTTTTGCAAGAAAGCAAGTTACAGTTATATTAAGGGCTTAAGGGCGGCTCACTGGCCGGCGCTCTCGGCTTCCTCGGCCTCCAGGCGCTCCTGCTCCTCGCTGAGTTTTTCCCACTCGTCAAATTTTTCCTGCTGGTGGAAGCGGGCGTCGTCCAGTTCATCGCACTTGTCCCGCAGCAGCAGATGGTCCCGCAGCACCTCGGGGTCGTTGATCTCGCTTTCCAGCGCGACGATCTGGGCGCCCAGCTCCTCGATCTCGTTTTCCAGCGTGCGGATGCGGGTGCGCAGCTCGGCCCGGCGGCGGCGCTGTTCCTTGCCGTAGCCGCCGCGGGACCGCTCCTCCTTCTGGGCGGGGCGGGGGGCGGCGGGGGCGGTGTCCTGGGCGTGCAGGGCTTCGAAATCCCGGTAGAAGGCGGCCTTGCCGTCTTCCAGATACAGGATCGGGCAGCCCAGCGTCTGCATCAGGTAGCGGTCGTGGGTGACCAGCAGCAGTGTGCCGGTGTAGGCGGCCAGCGCCTGGGTCAGGCTTTCCCGCATGTAGATGTCCAGGTGGTTGGTGGGTTCGTCCAGGAACATCAGGTTGGGGCGTTCCAGCGCCAGCTCGGCAAAGCGCAGGCGGGCGGCCTCGCCGCCCGAGAGGGTGGCGCAGTCCTTGAAGACCTGCTCGCCCCGGTAGCCGAAGCGGGCCAGGTGGCTGCGCACCTCCAGCTCGGTGAAGCGGGGGTACTGGTCCCAGATGGCGTCGATGACCCGCCCCACCCGGCGGGCCTGCTGCTGGGTGAAGACCCCCGGCTTGGCGCCGGAGCCCAGCCGCACCATGCCGCCAGAGGGTTTGCGCTTGCCGTCCAGCACCTGCAGCAGGGTGGACTTGCCGGCGCCGTTGGGGCCGGCGATGACCAGCTTGTCGCCCCGGTGGACGGTGTAGTCCAGCGGCTGCAGCAGGGTGCGCTCGCCGATGCGGATGGTCAGCCCCTTGAGGATGACCAGCTCGTCATAGGGTTCGATGTCGTATTCGAACCGGAAGTTCAGCCCCCGGCCGGGGCGCTCGGGGGCGTCCACGATCTCCAGCTTTTCCAGCTGCTTGCGGCGGCTCTGGGCCATCCTGGTGGTGGAGGCCCGCACCAGGTTGCGGTCGATGTAGTCCTGCAGTTTGGCGGCCTTTTCCACCGCGGCGTCGTGGAGTTTCTGCTGGCGCTCGTCGGCGGCCTCCCGCTGGGGCAGGTAGGCCGAATAGTTGCCCTTGTAGGTCAGGATGGTCTTGCCGGCCAGCTCCCAGATGCGGGTGCAGACGGCGTCCAGGAAATAGCGGTCATGGCTGACCACCAGCACCGCGCCCCGGTAGGTCTTGAGGTAGCTTTCCAGCCAGTCCATCGTGGCCAGGTCCAGGTGGTTGGTGGGTTCGTCCAGGATCAGCACGTCGGGGCGTTCCAGCAGCAGGCGGGCCAGGCGCAGGCGGGTCTGTTCCCCGCCCGAAAGCACGCCGGCCTTCTTCTGCCAGGTGTCGGCCGGGAAGCCCATGCCGCTGAGCACCTTGCGGATCTGGGTGTCCATATTATAGGCATCCATCGCGTCGATCACCGCGATGCAGCGGGTGATCTGCTCTTCCAGGGCGGGGTGCTGGTCCGGGGCGGCCTTGGCCAGCTGTTTCTGCAGCGATTCCTGCTGCTGCATGGCGGCCAGCGCCGGCGAAAAAGCCTGGCGCATCGTCTCGTACACATCCCGGCCGGGTTCCAGCCGGCCGTTCTGTTCCAGGTAGCCGATGGTGATGCCGGCGGCAAAGGCGATCTCGCCCGCATCGGCGGAAAGTTCGCCGCACAGCACCCGCAGCAGCGTGGTCTTGCCGGTGCCGTTGGCCCCGATGATGCCGATGCGGTCCCCCCGCTCGACCCGGGCCGTGACCCCGGCCAGGACCTCGTGTTCGCCAAAGCTCTTGCCAAGGCCCTGCAGTTCGATCAACATGGTGTTTCACCTTTCTTCTCTTTTGTGGGAAGGCGGGCGCCCGCCGGGCCCGAAAGAAGCCGCTGCCCGGCAAAGCAGCGGCATCCTTGGTGTCAGATCCCTTCGTTTTGATGGCGGCGGTTGCGGGCGCCGATGTTTTCCAGTTCCTCCGGTTCCATGACGATGCGGTAAAGCGCTTCGTAGGAATCCACGGTAAATTTCGGTTCGATGCCGGTGTCGTTGTCCCGGCGGTCAAAGTTCACCCAGCAGGTGTCCAGCCCGGCGTTGCGCCCGCCGCGGATGTCGGCCAGCAGGTCGTCGCCCACCACCAGCACCCGGCTGCGGTTGGTCACCCCCAGGTCCCGCAGCGCGGCGTCAAAGATGCGGGCGTTGGGCTTGGCGGCGCCCACCTTCTCCGAGATATAGACCCCGTCCAGGAAGCGTTCCAGCCCGGCGTCCCGGATGCGGGACATCTGCACCTTGTGTGCGCCGTTGGAGACGATGGCCAGGGTGGCCACCTCGGCCAGCTCGTTCAGGGCGGTGAGGGCCCCGGGCATCAGGTCGGCATGGAGGGCGAGCTGCTCCTCATAGTAATCGTTCATCTCCCGGCCCTTGCCGTTGTCCGGCAGGTTCAGGGCCTTGAGGAACTGGCCGAAACGGACGGCAAACAGCTTGTTGCGGTTCAGTTCGCCCTTGGCCAGGCTGTCCCACAAACGGCGGTTGACCTGGTGGTAGGCGGTCAGGGCCGCGTCGTCGTGGGGCAGTTCGTAATGGATCAGCGTATCGGCCAGGGCCTTGCGCTCGGCCGCATCAAAGTCCAGCAGGGTGTTGTCAGCATCCAGCAAAAGGCAGGTATAGTAGGCCATGGTTTCTCCTGTTCTGCACCGGCGGGGGATCAGCCGCCGCTGGGCGTGCTCGTGGGGGTCGGCGTGGCCGCGGGAGCCGTGACGTTGAGCACGAACTCGGCGGTGGCGCCGTTGTTGGTGGCAAGGATATGGTACTCGCCCGGGGTGTCGGCCGAGAACTGGGCCGAGTTGCCGGTGGCGGACCAGTCGGGTTTCTGGGGGCAGGACCAGCTCACATCGCCGGAGGCGTTTTCCACCGTGGCGGTCAGGGTGGTGGCCTGGCCGGCCGGGATGGACTGGACGCCGGACACCGACACCCGGGTGGCGGGCTGCTCGACGGTGACGGTCACCTCGTTGGAGGCATAGACCCCGTCGATCTCGATGCCGGCGCGGATGGTGTAGGTGCCCTCCGACTCGGGGGTGAAGGTGAAGCTGTAGCCGTTGCGCTGCAGTTCGCCGTTGACGGCCCACTGCACGTTGTCGGTGTTGCCGTCCTCCTCATTGACCTTGAGGGTGGAGTGGAAGGTGATGCTCTCCCCCACCCGCATGGTCTGGTTGCCCTCGTCGATGGTCAGGGCGACGGTGGTCTTTTTGTTGAACATTGCGGTGACCGACAGGTCCTTGGTGACCAGGTCGTAGCGGGTGGCGTTGGTCTGGCCGTCGCTCCACTGGTAGAACTCATACCCTTCGGCCGCCACGGCGGTGACCGACACGGTGGAGCGGTCGTCCACCTCCATGGTCACGGTGGGCACGCCGCTGGTGTCGCTGGTCTTGAGGGTGCCCTTGCCCTCCTCCACCTCATAGGTGACGGTGTGCTTGCCCGGGGTGGCGGTGGGGGTGGGGCCGGGGGTGGCCTCGGCCGATGCCTGGGTGGCCCGCAGCGGGATGTCGCTGGTGTCGGGGCGGCGGTCCTCGGCGTCATAGGCGTGGGTGGTGACGTAGTTCAGCATCGCCTGGGCGCCGGATTCGCTGAAGCCGTTGGCGGTGACATAGCCGGCATTGGCATAGCCGGTGCTGTCCTTGAGGACCTCGGCGGTGTTGAGCAGCTTGTAGCCGTCCTCATTGCAGGCCACCGCCAGCTGCTGGTTGATCTGGTCGATGAGGGTCTGGCGGGCGGCGGCGTTGTCCGAGGTCTCGGCCACCGGGGGCAGCGTGCTGACGATGAGATCACTGTAGGAGTAGGCGGTGTTCAGCGATTTGAGCACGTTGCGGAAGTCCATCAGGAAGCTGTCGGCGGTGGTCCCGTCGGAGAGATCGTCGCTGCCCAGCAGGATGACCACCCGGCGGGGCTTCATCTTGGCCAGGGCCTGGGGGATGGTGTAGGTGGCGCTGTCGTTCGCAAAATTGATGCAGGATTTCTGCAGCACGTCCCCCAGCGTCAGCCCGTTGGCGCCCAGGTACTGGTCCAGCTGGATCTGGCCGGTGGAGTAGAGCGAATCGACATAGCTGTCGCCCAGGAAGACCGTGGACCCCAGATAGTTGGAGTCCGAGGAGGTGGCTTCGGGCAGGACCGAATCCAGCGAGGTATCCAGCGGATAGGCCGACGGGTCATAGCTGCCGGAAGACGTTTTCCCGCCCAGCAGGTTCGGCAGCAGGACCCAGGACAGCAGGAAGGTGGCAACAACGGCCAGCACGCACAGTACCAGCACAAGGCAGGCGCGGCGCTGAGTGGGGCTGAAGGAACCCCGGCGGGAATCGTTGCGGCTCATAATGGGTAAGTACCTCCGTTCGAAAACTACAAAAGGTCGGCGCGGGCGGCGCTTGCGCCCCGGCCCAGGATCCAGGCGGTGAGTTCGGCGCAGTCCCCGGCCAGGAACCGGGGGCCGCAGGCTTCCAGCTCGGCCCGGCTGCCGTAACCGTACAGCACCCCGGCCGCAGGCAGGCCACAGTCGGCGGCGCCCAGCAGGTCGTCCTGCCGGTCGCCCACCATCAGCACCCGCCGGCCGGCCAGGCGCGGGTCGGTCAGGACCTGGGCGATCACCGCGGTCTTGGTGTCCACGCTGGCGTCCATGCTGGCGCCGCCCACCCGGTCAAAATAGGGCAGCAGGCCCTGCTCCTCCAGGATGGGGGTCACCACCTCCACCGGTTTGCAGGTGGCGGTGGCCAGGTAGAGCCCCGCCTGCCGCAACGCGGCGAGCATCGGCGCCACGCCGGGAAAGGGCGAGCACTCGTGCATACCGACCTGCGCATAGCGGGTGCGGTAGAAGTCCACCGCCCGCTCCACCTCGGCCTCGGTGGAAAAGTGCTGCGCAAAGCTCCAGCGCAGCGGCGGGCCCAGGTAGCGGGTGCAGTCGATCTGCGCCGGGTCCAGCCCCATCTGCCGGAAGGCGTAGGCAAAGGTATTGAGGATGCCGGGGCGGGAATGCAGCAGCGTTCCGTCCACGTCAAACAATACGGCGTCAAAGGCCCTCAAGGTCGATCTCCTCCTGCGGGTGGATTGGCCGGCACAATGCGGCAGCATACTAGTAAGTTAGATTATAGCATATTTGCCGGGATTTGAAAATCACTTTGTACGATTTTGCGGATTCGTCACATTTTCGTAACCCTTCCCCCGCCCGGGGCAGCAAAAAGGCGGCCGCCTCAGCGTGTCGAGAAACTCGACACGCTGCACAAGAGGCAACAGCCGCGCACGGCAATTGCCTAACGCGGCTGTTTCCCCTTGTGTATGTCCGGGTTGCGGTGCCCGCATCATGCGGCGCGCCTTGGACGGCGCTTGCATTCTGCGAC
>DWWE01000038.1 GCA_019119835.1 Candidatus Gemmiger stercoravium
CCTGCATGACGAGGAGGGCATCGAGTTCGTCACCCGCCCGACCGAAGAAGTCAGCGACAACTGGCGCTGGGCCGAACAGTGGATCCCCCATGCCAGCTGGTACCTGTATGCCATGGCGCTGAAATTTGAATGAGAGGGCGCCCGCATCCACCACACCCAATGCAAGGAGGGACCGCCATGCCGCCGGGACAAACCGGAGCGCGCATCTATGCCGCCATCGACCTGAAATCCTTCTATGCCTCGGTGGAGTGCATCGAGCGGGGCCTGGACCCGCTGAACACCAACCTGGTGGTGGCGGACGAATCCCGCACCGAAAAGACCATCTGCCTGGCGGTGTCGCCCACCCTCAAGGCTTATGGCATTTCGGGCCGGGCACGGCTGTTCGAGGTGGTGCAGCGTCTGGCCCAGGTCAACGCCCGCCGCCGGCTGGACGCCCCGGGCCGCACCCTGACCGGCCGTTCCTGGTTTGACGACGAGCTGAAGGCCGACCCGGCGCTGGAAGTGGACTACATCGTGGCGCCGCCCCGCATGGCCCACTACATCGCCCGCAGCACCGAGGTGTACAACGTCTACCTGAAATACATCGCGCCGGAGGACATCCACGTCTATTCCATCGACGAGGTGATGATCGACCTGACCGGCTACCTCAAAACCTACGGCATGACCCCCCGCCAGCTGGTCAAGACGATGATCGCCGACGTGCTGGCCACCACCGGCCTGACCGCCGCCGGCGGCCTGGGCACCAACCTGTATCTGTGCAAGGTGGCCATGGACATCGGCGCCAAACATGTGGCGCCGGATGCCGACGGGGTGCGCATTGCCGAACTGGACGAGGCAAGCTATCGCCGCACCCTCTGGACCCACCGCCCGCTGACCGATTTCTGGCGGGTGGGCCGGGGCTATGCCAGAAAGCTGGAAGCCCACGGCCTGTACACGATGGGCGACATCGCCCGCTGCTCGCTGGGCGGCCCGCAGGACCGCAACAACGCCGAGCTGCTCTACCGGCTGTTCGGCGTCAATGCCGAGCTGCTCATCGACCACGCCTGGGGCTGGGAACCCTGCACCATGGCGGACATCAAGGCTTACAAGCCCCAGACCAACAGTGTGGGCACCGGCCAGATCCTGCCGGAACCCTACCCGGCCGACCAGGCCCGCCTGGTGGTGCGGGAGATGGCCGAAAGCCTGGCGCTGGGCCTGGTGGACAAGGGCCTTGTCACCGACCAGCTGGTGCTGACGGTGGGGTATGACCGACAGAACCTCACCGACCCGGACCGGCGCAGGGCGTACCACGGCCCCGTCACCCGGGACGCTTACGGCCGCCCGGTCCCCAAACACGCCCACGGCACCGCCCGCCTGCCCCGGGCGTCCTCCTCCGGCCGGCGGATCGTGGAAGCCGTACTGGCCCTGTTTGACCGGATCATCGACCCGGCGCTTCTGGTCCGCCGGCTGAACCTGACCGCCTGCCAGGTGGTCACCGAAGCCCGGGCTGCCGAGGCCCGCGCCGCTGATGTGGAACAGCTGGACCTGTTCACCGACTATGCGGCCCGGGCCCGCCGGCAGGCCGACGAGGAAAAGGCCGACCTGCGGGAAAAGCACATCCAGCACGCGGTGCTGGACATTCAGAAAAAATTCGGAAAGAACGCCATCCTGAAAGGCATGGATCTGCAGGAAGGCGCCACCGCCCGCGAGCGCAACGAGACCATCGGCGGGCACAAGGCATGAACCGGGGAAGGGAGGCAGCCATGTACGATCCTGACAACGATCCGCACCGCTACGACGACATCATCGACCTGCCCCGCCCGGTGTCGGCGGCCCACCGCCCGATGCCCCGGGCGGACCGGGCTGCGCAGTTTTCCCCCTTTGCGGCCCTCAGCGGTCACGGGGATGCGATCGCCGAGACCGCCCGCCTGACCGACGCCCGCCGGGAACTGGACGAGCAGACCCAGGCGCAGCTCAACGGGCGGATCGCCCGGCTGGCCCGGGCGGCCGGGCGGCGCCCGCAGGTGCGGGTGACCTGGTTCGTCCCTGACCCCCGCAAGGCGGGCGGCCGGTATGAGTCCGCCGAGGGCCGGGTGCGCCGGGTGGACCTGGAGGGGGGCTGGCTGATCTTTTCGGACGGTCTTTGCCTGCCCCTGGCGGACCTGACCGCCCTGGAAGGGCCGCTCTTTGACCGGGCGGGGGAGACCCCGGCGGAAGAATGAAGCAGACTGCCCGCCGTACCGGCGGCAGCAAAACAGGCCTCTGCCCGGCGGCCGCCGCAAAGGCGGAACGCCCCGGGCGGGGCCTGTTTTGATTGTATAGGCTCTGCGATCTTTGCGGATGTCCGGGCTTTGCGCACGGCACGTTCAGCGCCCGGCATCCGGCGGCGGGCGGAAAAACAGGACAACGAGGCCAGTGTATCATCCGACCGGCGCGGCGTCAATCACCCGGCGCAAAAATGTTTTATGAAAACAAAAAGCCCGCCGCGCATCTGCGGCGGGCACAAAGGCGGGATCAGACGGCGCCGTCCCGCACCGGGGCCAGCAGGACCTTGCCGGTGCCGCGGTAGACGTTGACCAGCCCTTCGCCGGAGGCGGCGGAGCCCACCAGGGTTTTGCCCGACCGCTCAACGGTGAAATTCAGGCTGCCGCTCCAGGCGATGGCCATGTTGCCGTCCACCTTCAGCACATCGTCCTGCAGGTCAATGGTGATCAGCTCCTCCTTGGGGCAGAGGGATTCCAGGCAGACGACCCCGTTGCCGACGATGCCCAGGTTGAACAGCCCCTCGTTGCCGGCGGCGGCCGAGGAGAAGTTGGACCGCATGACCGTCTTGTGCTTCAGGCGGGAATCGCAGGCCAGGAACAGCCCGTCGTCCAGCACGATGGACCCGTTCCAGTCGGCCAGGTCGATGAGCAGGATGTGCTTGTAGGTGGGTTCCAGCACCAGCAGGCCGTTGCCGGTGTATTCCGGCTTGATGGCCGACTCGCCGGTGACGCCGCCGCGCAGCGCCTTGCCGAACAGGTCCCCGACCCCCTTGACGCCGGTGGTGGCGTTCACGTTGCCCACCGTCCACTGCATGGCGCCGGCCTGCAGGGTGATCTGCGCTTTGCTCAGGTCGCACAGCACCTGGCGCTTGCGCACGTTCATCGCGTTGCAGTAGTAGGCCAGCTGGGCGTTGCCCGGCATTACGCTCAGGTCGCGCTGGTATTCCACCACGGTAAAGGGGCCCAGGGTGTCCAGGACCCGGATGTCATCATTGTTGGTAAAGTTTTCAATGCGATACATAAGCTACCTCCGATCAGGAACAGGGCGGGTAAAGCGGAAGGGTCTCTGCCCCCAGTATAACACGGCCGGCCGGCGGCTGTCGATAGCCGGCCCCTTGTGGAGCGTGTCGAGAAACTCGACACGCTCCACAAGGGGCAACAGCCGCGCACGGCAATTGCCTAACGCGTCTGTTTCCCCTTGTGTATCCCCTTCGACAAAATTTTACGCCAAATCGCGCACTCGTCACTTCGTTCCTCGCACACAATTTGCCGCAAAATTTCCCTGTCGGTGTCGCCGTCGTCGGCGCATGTCCGCCGACGACGGCGATTTTAGACCTTTTCGACAGTCGTCTGGGCGGCTGTCGATAGCCGGCTACTTTCTTTGCCGGCCCGCCGCCGGGAAAAAGGGGTGGCGCCCGGGGGCGGTCTGTGGTACACTGGGCGTACAGCCCCCCCAGGGGCAATCCAACAAAAAGGTCAGGTGATATTTATGGGCGGGGCGAAGATCACCCGCAAAACCCTGCGGCTGCCGTCGCCGGTGGACGGGCTCTCGCTGGCGGTGGAAAAGATGGAGCCGGCCGGCGGGATCCGCGGGATCGTGCAGATCTCCCACGGCATGGCCGAGCACAAGGAACGATACGAGGATTTCATGACCTTCCTGGCCGAAAACGGCTATCTCTGCGTCATCCACGACCACCGCGGTCACGGCGGCAGCGTGCGCCGGCCGGAGGACCTGGGCTATTTTTATACCGAGGACCCCGCCGCCCTGGCGGAAGACCTGTACGCGGTCACCGCCATGATCCGGGCCGAGCACCCGCAGGTTCCGCTGTACCTGTTCAGCCACAGCATGGGCACGCTGGTGGCCCGCAGCTACCTCAAACGCCATGACCGGGCGCTGTCCGGCCTGGTGCTGTGCGGCCCGCCCACCCGCAACCCGCTGGTGGGGCTGGCCCTGGCGCTGGCCGGGCTCACCCGGGGCAAGGCCCTGGCGGCCCGGCGCGGCCGGCTGCTGAACCGGCTGACCTTCGGCGGCGCCTACCGTCGGTTCGGCAGGGAAAACCAGTGGCTTTCCAGCGACCCGGAGCAGGTGGCCCGCTACCAGCGGGACCCGCTGTGCGGGTTTATCTTTACCAACAACGGCATGCTCAACCTCTACCGTCTGCAGCAGGCGGCGTTTGACCCGGCGGACTGGCAGGTCGCCAACCCGGAGCTGCCGGTGCTGCTCATGGCCGGGTCGGACGACCCGGTGATCGGCAGCGAGACGCGCTTTTTTGAGCTGAAGGACTTCCTGAACCGGCTGGGTTACCGGCAGGTGGACACAAAGCTCTACCCGGGCCTGCGCCACGAGCTGCTCAACGAGCGGGACCGCAGCGCGGTGTACCGGGACGTGCTGCAATTCCTGCAGGGCTGCTGAGCACTACCGCTCACCCTTCCAGCTCGGCCGGGAAGGTGTAGAACCCGTTGCGGGCCCCCTTGCCCCGCCAGTCGATGGCATGGACCGGGCAGTTGTGCAGGCAGGCCAGGCAGAACCAGCAGTCGGGTCCGAAGGTGATCCGGCCGGCCTGTTCGGTGATGTTGCCGGTGGGGCAGCCCGCCAGGCAGCGGCCGCAGTGGATGCACCCCGGCGAGACGGCAAAGCCCTTCGGGTCCCGGGCAAACCGGTTGAAGCCGGCGTTCACCGGCCCGGACAGCAGCCCCGCCCCCGGGGCCGGGGCCGGCGGGGGCAGCGGGCGCCGGGCGGCGATGGCGCGCCCCACCGTCTCGATGCGGGGCTCGGCCGCCCGGACGATCTCGGCCGCCCGGGCCGGGTCGGGCATTTTGAACATCGGCAGGTAGTTGTCCGGCATCACGATGCCGGCAAATCCCATCCAGCGCAGCCCGCGGCTCTCGGCGGCCTGCCGGGCGTACCGGGCCGCGTCGCCGCAGCCGGCGCCCATCGTCGCCACCACATAGAGCTCCCGGCTGCCGGCCAGTTCGGCCCGGCGCAGAAAGTCTTCCAGCGCCAGCGGCAGCCGCCAGGCATAGATCGGGCAGACCAGCACAAAGGGGGTGTCGGACCGGAAGGTCCAGGGCTTCTTTTGGTGGAACCACTGCCGCAGATCGACCAGCGTTTCCCCCGGCATCCGGGCGGCCAGCCGCTGCGCGGTGAACCGGCTGTTGCCGGTGGCGGAAAAATACAGGATCATAGGGTTTTCCCTCCCGTTGCGGAATATCGAAACTTCCGTTTTGGCCATTATACCACGGCGTGCGGCGGAATGGTACCGCTGCAGCGCAGAAAGCGGCCGGGCCCGGCGGCGGAACGGTGCGCCGCCCGGCCGGACAAAGGAGATGCGACCATGTCCAAGATGAAACCGGAACTTTTTTCCAGCCCGGCGGTGCTGCGCTGCCGGGGCGGCGCGCCCGTCCTCAGCCGGGCGGACGTTCCCTATCCGGCTGACTGTGTTTTCAACGCCGGGGTCACCCGGTACCGGGGGCAGTATGTCTGCGCCTTCCGGGCGGACAGCGGGTATGACGGCCGGGGCGGTTTCGACCGCTGCGTGATCGGGCTGGCCTTCAGCCGGGACGGTGTCCGCTGGACCGTGCAGGACCGGCCCTTCCTGACGCCGGAGGATCTGGGCGACCCTGAGATCACCCGGGTCTACGACCCCCGCCTGACCGTGATCGACGGGGACCTGTACCTCTGCTTTGCGGCCGATACCCGCCACGGGCTGCGCGGGGGGATCGCGGTGGTCCGGGACCTGGCCCGCATCGAACTCAGGTGCCTTACGGTGCCGGACAACCGCAACCTCGTCCTCTTCCCCGAAAAGATCGGCGGGCGGTATGTGCGGCTGGAACGCCCCTTCCCGGTCTATTCCCGGGGCGGGGTGGACCGGTTCGACATCTGGATCTCCTACTCAAGAGATCTCGAATACTGGGGGGACAGCCGCCTGCTGCTGCGGGTGGAGGACGTACCCTTCGCCAACGACAAGATCGGCCCCGGCGCACCGCCCATCCGCACCGACAAGGGCTGGCTGACCCTCTTCCACACGGTGGACATCGACCGCAGCCGGGGCAAAAACGGCTGGGAGGACAAATGGCAGAAGCGCTACTGTGCCGGCGTCATGCTGCTGGACCTGGAGGATCCGTCCCGGGTGGTCGGCCTGTGCAAAACCCCCTTACTGGCCCCCGAGACCCGCTGGGAAACGCAGGAGGGATACCGCACCAACGTGATCTTCCCCGGCGGGCTGGTGCCGGAACCCGACGGCACGGTCAAGATCTACTACGGCGCCAGTGACACCGTGGAGTGCCTGGCGACGGCGCAGATCGACGATCTGCTGGCCCTGTGCCGCCCGGCGGCGGAATTGCCCGGCGCCGGCCATTGACACCGGCGGAGGGGAAGGGGTATGATAAGAAAAAACGCGCACGCCACAGCGGTGCGGAAAGGCGGTCAATATGGTATACATCGGTGTGGATCTTGGCACTTCGGCCTGCAAGTTTTTGCTGGTGGATGAGACCGGCCGGGTCTGCCGGCAGGTCACGCAGGAGTATCCGCTCCGCTTCCCCCATCCGGGGTGGAGCGAGCAGGACCCCGGCGACTGGTGGTCGGCCTGCCTGGCGGGCATTCCCCGCCTGCTGGAAGGGCTGGACCCGGCCACGGTGCAGGGCATCGGGGTGGGCGGCCAGATGCACGGCCTGGTGGCGCTGGACGCCGCCGACCGGGTGGTGCGCCCGGCGATCCTGTGGAATGACAGCCGCACCGCCGCCCAGACCGACTATCTCAACGAGACGATCGGCCGGGACCTGCTGAGCCGCTGCACCGGCAACATCGCCTTTGCGGGCTTCACCGCCCCCAAACTGCTCTGGATGCGGGAAAACGAGCCGGAGCTCTACGCCTCCATCCGCAGGATCATGCTGCCCAAGGACTATCTGGTCTACCGGCTCACCGGCGTACATGCCACCGATTACTCCGACGCGTCCGGCATGCTGCTGCTGGATGTGGAGCATAAATGCTGGAGCCGCCGGATGTGCGAGATCTGCGGCGTGCAGCCCGAATGGCTGGCCGCGCTGTATGAAAGCTGGCAGCCGGTGGGCACGCTGCTCCCCGAAGCCGCCCGGGCGCTGGGCCTGCCCGGGACCGTCACGGTCTGTGCCGGCGCCGGCGACAACGCGGCCGCGGCCATCGGCACCGGCACGGTGGGGGAGGGACGGTGCAACATCAGTCTCGGCACCTCCGGCACGGTGTTCATCTCGTCGGACACCTTCCGGGTGGACCCCAACAACGCGCTGCACGCCTTCGCCCATGCCGACGGCGGCTTCCACCTGATGGGCTGTATGCTCTCCGCCGCCTCCTGCAACAAGTGGTGGATGGAGGACATCCTGCAGGACAGCGACTATGCCGCCGCCCAGGCCGCCATCCGGCCCGAAAAGCTGGGCCGCAACCATGTGTACTACCTGCCCTACCTGATGGGCGAGCGCAGCCCCATCAACGACGTGAACGCCCGGGCCACCTTCCTGGGCATGACGATGGACACCACCCGGGCCGACATGACCCAGGCCATGCTGGAAGGGGTGGCCTTCGCGCTGCGGGACAGCATCGAGGTGGCCCGCAGCCTGGGGTTGGCCATTCCCCGGTCCACCCTGTGCGGCGGCGGCAGCAAGTCGCCGCTGTGGCGCACCATCCTGGCCAACGTCCTCGGCATTCCGCTGGATCTGCCGGTGACCGAGCAGGGCCCCGGCTACGGCGCCGCGCTGCTGGCCATGGTGGCCTGCGGCCGGTATGCCGATGTGGCCGAAGTCTCCCGCGCCATGCTCAAGATCCGGGAAACGGTGGAGCCCGACCCGGCCCTGACCGCCCTGTATGAAGCCCGGTATGCCGAGTTCCGGCAGATCTACCCGGCCTGCAAGGACCTGTTTGCCAGGCTGGGCCGCGCCTGAGGGCGCCCCGGCCGGGAGATAGAAGCGAGACACCATGGGAAAGGAAGATGCAAGTATGAAGATCGAATCCGTATTGGACCCCGCCTTTGCCGCCTACGGCCATGTGGTGGAAGGGCTGGAGGAGGCCCGGGCCGAGATCCTGACCGCCCTGGCCGCCACCCCGCTGCCCGCCGCCGGCACCGATTACTGCCCCGAGGACCCCGCCCTGCAGGAATTGCCGGCGGCCGCCGAGGTCAGCGAGCACTTGTTCGGCGGTATGCCCTGCCAGCTGGGCTGGTGCAACGGCCGCAACACCAGGCTCAACTGCCTGGAATACCACCGGGACAGCGAGTATAACCTCTCCAACGAGGATTTCATCCTGCTGCTGGCCCGGCGGGACCAGATCGAGGGCGGCCGGCTGGACACCGGCAAGGTCCGGGCCTTCCGGGTGCCGGCGGGCACGCTGGTGGAGGTGTACGCCACCACGCTGCACTATGCCCCCTGCCACACCGACCCGGCCCGGGGCTTCCGGGTGCTGGTGGCGCTGCCCGCCGGCACCAACACCGGCAAGCCGGACATCACCCCCAAAGCCGATGAGGACGCCTGGCTGTGGGCCTGCAACAAGTGGCTGCTGGCCCACCCCGAATCCGCCGAGGCCGCCCAGGGCGCCGCCGCCGTGCTGACCGGGCCCAACCTGGACATTGCCGCCGACCTATGACATGAACGGCCGGCCCTGCCGGGGCCGGCACCTGCGGGAAAGGATGTGTGCGTTATGAAACTGTTTCTTGATACCGCCAATGTGGAGGAGATCCGCAAAGCCAACGAGATGGGGGTGATCGCCGGCGTGACCACCAACCCCAGCCTGATCGCCAAGGAGGGCCGCGACTACGCCGAGACGCTGGCCGAGATCGCCACCATCGTGGACGGGCCCATCTCCGGCGAGGTCAAGGCCACCACCACCGATGCCGACGGCATGGTGCGGGAAGGCGAGGCCATCTATGCGCTGGACCCCGCCCACATGGTCGTCAAGATCCCCATGACCGCCGAAGGGCTCAAGGCCATCCGGCGGCTGTCCGCCAAGGGCATCCCCACCAACTGCACGCTGATCTTCACGGCCAACCAGGCCCTGCTGGCTGCCCGGGCCGGCGCCGCCTATGTCAGCCCCTTCCTGGGCCGGCTGGATGACATTTCCCAGCGGGGCATCGAACTGGTGGAGACCATCCACGATATGTTCCTGAACTATCCGGAGATCCAGACCCAGATCATCGCAGCCAGCGTGCGCAACCCCATCCATGTGACCGACTGCGCCCTGGCCGGGGCGGACATCGCCACGGTGCCCTACAAGGTCATTGAACAGATGCTCCACCACCCGCTGACCGACGCCGGCATTGAAAAGTTCCGCGCCGACTATACAAAGGTGTTCGGCGAATGAGGATGCCCGCTTTTTCCCCGGCATGATCTGACAGTACAGAAACCGCGCCCCCTGCAGCTTCGGCAGGGGGCGCGGTTTTGGTATGGGGCCGCCGGTCACAGCAGGCCGTCGGGCAGGGGGGCGCCGGGGCGCAGGTCCAGCGCCGCCACCTCGCCCACCAGGATCACGGCGGGCGGCTGCACCCCGGCCTTCCGGGCGGCTTCGGCAATGTCGGCCAGCGGGGCGCGCACCGCGGCGGGGCAGGGGGCGTTGCCGCCGCTGACCACCGCCGCCGGGGTGGAGGCGGGCAGTCCGCCGGCGATCAGGTCGGCGGCGATGCGGGGCAGGCGCTGCAGCCCCATCAGAAACACAAGGGTGCCCTCCAGCGCGGCATAGCGGCGGTAGTCCGGCGAAGCGTCGCCGGCGCTGTGGGCCGTGATGATGTGCAAGGCCCGGCTCACCCCCCGCTGGGTCACCGGGATGCCCGCCTGCCCCGGCACCGCCAGGGCCGAGGACACCCCCGGCACCACCTCATAGGCAAGGCCGGCCCGCTGCAGGGCCAGCGCCTCCTCGCCGCCCCGGCCGAACAGGTAGGGGTCGCCGCCTTTCAGCCGCACCACCAGCCCGCCCCGGCGCCCCAGCCGGACCAGCAGGTCGTTGATCTCGGCCTGGGGCATCGCCTGGCGGCCGCTGCGCTTGCCCACATACACCCGCCGGGCGTCGGCGGGGACCTGGTCCAGCAGGGCGGGGTCGATCAGATCGTCATACACCACGGCCCGGCACTGCTGCAGCAGCCGCAGCCCCCGCACCGTGATCCACTCGGCGGTGCCGCAGCCGGCCCCCACCAGCGCCACCGCCCCGGCCGCCGGCGGGGCGGGCAGGGGGGCAGCCGCCGCCATCTCGGCGGCAAAGTCCCGGCGGGCCTGCTCGGCCCGCTCCGGTTCCGACAGGGCGGCGGCCGTCTCCCCCCGGGCCGCCCGGCGGGCGGCCAGCCGGTCCAGCACCCGGGCAAAGCCGGGCGGCAGTTCGGCTTCCAGCCGGCGGCGCAGCCAGGCGGCGGCTGTGGGGCTGGCCCCGCCGGTGGAGATCCCCACCGTCAGCCGGCCCCGCTGCACCAGCGCCGGGAAATAGAACCCGCAGCCCGCCGGGTCGTCCACCACATTCACAAGGATGCGCCGGGCCTTGCACAGCGCGGCGATGCGCCGGTTCAGCGCCCGGTCGCCGGCCGCGGCGATCACAAAGTCCGGCGCCGGGACCAGGTCGCTGTCCGCAAAGGGGCGGCGGCAGAGGGTCAGACCGGCCATCCCGGCCAGCTCGGCACAGATCTCGGGCGCCACAACGGTCAGCCGGGCGCCGAAGGGCAGCAGCTTTTCCGCCTTGCGGCAGGCCACCCGGCCGCCGCCGACCAGCAGCCCGCGGGCGCCTTCCAGCTGAATGAAAAAGGGAAACCAGGCCATCAGCCTTCCTCCTTTGGCAGTTTGCAGTAATATTGCCAGCCCTCGGGGGTGGCGGCCCGGCCCTGCCGGATGCCGAACACCCGCTCCAGCACGCCGCTCTCGTACACGGCTTCCGGCGCGCCGGCGCCCACCAGCCGCCCGGCGTCCAGCACGGCCAGCCGGTCGGCCCCGGCCAGCGCCAGCGGCAGGTCGTGCAGCACCAGGACCACCGCCTTGCCGCTGCGGGCCAGCCGGCGGGCCAGTTCCATCACGCCCAGCTGGTGGGCAATGTCCAAAAAGGTGGTGGGTTCGTCCATCAGAACGGTGGGGGTCTGCTGGGCAATGGCCATCGCCAGGTAGACCTTCTGCCGCTGCCCGCCGCTCAGTTCGGGCAGCGGCCGGTCGGCCAGGTCGGCGGCGTCCGCGGCGGCCAGCGCCTCTGCCACGATGCGGTGATCCTCGGCCCGGTAATGCCGCGGGCAGGACAGGTGGGGGAACCGGCCGTGCAGCACCATCCGCCGGGCTGTGATGTTGGGCACCGGCCGGCTCTGGGACAAAAAGGAGACCTGCCGGGCCACCTGCCGGGGCGACAGGCGGGAAAGGGGCGCCCCGTCCAGCAGCACCTCGCCGGCCAGGCAGGGCGCCAACCCCAGAACGGCGCGCAGCAGCGTGCTTTTTCCGCTTCCGTTGGGGCCGGCCAGCACCAGCACCTCGCCGGGGCGGAAGGCCAGGTCGATGTCCTGTACCACCGGGCGGCGGTGGTATCCGGCCGCAAGGCCGCGCAGTTCAATCATGGGTACGCCCTCCTCTTTGCCGGATCAGCAGCCACAGGAAAAACGGCCCGCCCACCAGGCTCAGCACGGTGCCTACCGGCAGTTCGAAGGGGGCGGCCGCCAGCCGGGCCAGCAGATCGCAGACGGTCAGCAGCGCCGCGCCGCCCAGGGCCGAGCAGAGCAGCAGCGGCCGGCTTTCCCCGCCCACCAGCCGGCGCACGATGTGGGGCACCAGCAGCCCCACAAAGCCCACCAGCCCGCAGAAGCTCACGGCGGCCCCGGCCAGCGCCGCCGCCAGCGCCAGAAACACCAGCCGGGCCGGCCGCACCCGCAGCCCCAGGCTGCGGGCGGTCTCGGGGCCCAGGGCCAGCAGGTCCAGGTCGCCGGCCAGCACCGCAGCCGCCGCCAGGCTCACCCCGATCAGCACCGCCGCCGGGGCGATGCGGGCCAGCGAGACCCCCGCCAGCCCGCCCATGCGGAAGTCGGTGTAGCCGGTCAGCGCGTCGGGAAAGACCGTGGTCACCGCGTCGATCAGCGCCGAAAAGATGTTGGAGATCGCCACCCCGGCCAGCACCAGCGTGATGCGGGACGCCCCGGTGGCCTCGGAGAAAAAGAGCACCAACAGCACCCCGGCCATCGCCCCGGCAAAGGCGGCCAGCGGCTGCAGCAGGGCGGCGGGGGCCAGGGCGCTGCACAGCGCCACGCCCAGCCCGGCGCCGGCGTTCACCCCGATGATGTGGGGGGCGGCCAGCGGGTTGGCCAGCACGGTCTGGATGATCACGCCGGACACCGCCAGCGCCGCCCCGGCCAGCAGGCTGCCGCATACCCGGGGCAGCCGGGCGTACAGCACCACCCGGGCGGCCACGCTGCCGGGGTCCTGCCCGGCCAGCGCCCGCAGCACCTCTCCGGGGCGCAGGTCGGCGGCGCCCAGCCCCAGGCTCAGCAGGGCCAGGGCGGCGGTCAGCGCCGCCAGCCCCCAGGCGGCCGCGGCCGGGTGCTCACGCAGCCGGGTACAGGATGTCGGCCAGTTTTTCATAGGCTTCCCCCCATCTTGCATTGGGTTTCAGGTTGTACAGCGTCGGGTCCATCACATAGCAGCGCCCCTCCTGCACCGCCCGCAGGCTGGCCCAGGCCGGGCTGGACCGCAGCATCTCGTCGGCCACCGCCTCGGCCACGGCCGGGTCGGCGGTCTGGTAGACGAGAAAGATATAATCCGGGTCCTCCTGCAGGATGACTTCCAGGCTCAGGTTTTCCAGCAGCGAATCCTCCCGGTCCGCGATGTTGTCGCACCCCAGGTCGGCCAGCATCTCGCCCAGCACATTGTCCCGGCTGTTCTTGACCTTGCACCCCGAACTGGACACCCGCACATACAGCACGCTGGGGGCGCTGCCGTCGGCCCGGGCGATGGCCCGGGCCACCCGGTCCCGCACAGCCTCGCCGTTTTGGCGGCAGGCGTCGGCGTCGCCGGTCAGGCGGCTGCAGCGTTCCAGCATGGACAGGTACTGCTCGAAGGTGCTCACCTCAAAATACGCCGCCGGGATCCCCATTTCCTCAAAGGTGTCCATCAGTTCCAGATCCAGCGCGGTGTTCACGCTGGCCAGGATCAGGTCCGGCTCGGCGGCGATCAGCGTTTCCAGGCTGATCTGCTTGGTGGCGCCCAGGTCGGTGACCCCCTCCAGCGGCAGCCAGTCAAAGTAGGTCCAGGCGTCGGTGGCGCTGGCGACCAGGCTGTCCTCGCCGCCGGCCAGGCACCACACATCGGCAAAACTGCCGATGAGCGCCGCCACCCGCCGGGGCGGGGCCTCCACATTCACGGTGCGGCCCAGGTCGTCCACAAGGGAGATGACCTGGGCGGACCCGGCGGGCCGGGCGGCCTCGGCGGTGGAGGCGGTGCCGGGCCGGGCGGTGCAGCCCGCCAGCAGCAGCCCGGCCAGCAAAGCGGCAAACAGTTGCTTCATGGGTTCGGTTTCCTTTCTAATAGGTAGGGCAGGGGACGCAAAAGCCGGGCCGCAGCCGGGCAAACAGGGCGCACCTGCCCCCGCGTTGTCGGCAGGGGAAAAGCAGGATCATTTTAAGGCCCTTTGTCCGCTGTGCGGTCCGGCAGATCGCTTTGCTTTGGGTCAATCATTCGGCAAGGTCTTCAGCAGGTGGCGCCGCCCACGACCTTTTTCTGCAGCGCGGCGTCCTTGTCCAGCTTGCCGTTCAGCAGCTTGTCCTGAACATAGTCGAAGCCCAGCCGCTGGATGGTATCGGCGAACCGCTCGCCGGTGACGCCCTCGTCCCGGTAGAACAGGATCGCCCGCTCCACCAGGTCCAGCACCTCTTCCTCCGAGGTGAAGATCTTATCCAGCGGGCGGCCGTTGGCGACCTTTTTGCCCCAGCGCCCGCCGATGTACACCCGGTACCCGTCCACAAACTCCTCGGTCACGCCGAAGGGGCAGCGGCCTTTGCAGCGGCCGCAGTGGTTGCAGGCGTCGGGGTCCACCTTCAGCCGGCCGTCCTCCAGCCTGGCCACATGGATCGGGCAGTTGGCCTCCACCTGGCATTTGGCGCAGCCGCGGCATTTTGTCAGGTCGAACACCGGCACCCGCTGGCCCACGATGCCCAAGTCGTTCAGATTGGGTTTGACGCAGTTGTTGGGGCAGCCGCCCACCGCGATCTTGAACTTGTGGGGCAGGGTGACGTTGTGGTAGCCCAGGTAGAACCGCTGGTGGAGCTTCTCGCTCAGCCCGAAGGAATCCAGCAGCCCGTACTGGCAGGTCGTGCCTTTGCAGGACACCACCGGCCGCACCAGCGACCCGGTGCCGCCGGTCTGCAGGCCGGCCTGCCGCAAAAAGTCCATCAGGTCCTCCAGCTTGTCATAGGGCACGCACTGGATCTCCAGCGTCAGGCGGGTGGTCATGGTCACCTCGCCCGAGCCGAACCGGTCGGCAGCCTCGGCCACCGCCCGCTGCTCGTCGGTGGTCAGCTTGCCGTTGCGGGTGATGACCCGGACGTTGAACCGGTCGGGGTAGCGCTTGTCCTGCAGGCAGCCCAGGGCCTTGACCCGCTTGATCTCCTCGGGGGTCAGGGCAGAGGTCGCCGGCACCCGGACCTGGTTGAAGGTGGCGCCGCCCTCCAGCACCCGGGTGTTGGTGTAGCCCAGCGCCTTGAGCCGGTTCTGCAGGAAGTAGCCCCGCTTGCCCCGGGCGCAGACCAGCAGCAGCCTGGCGTCCCGGGCGTAGCCGTCCAGCGGGCCGTTGACCTTGCTCAGATCGACCCAGGCGGCGCCGCGCAGCGTCGGGGCGGGGTGAACGTCCAGCACCTCATAGCCGGCGGCCGCGCCGGCGGCGTACTCGGCGGGGGTGAAGGTCTCGAACCGGCCGGCCAGCTTGTTTTCCAGGATGTAGCAGGCCTGGACGAAGGGGTGGATGGCGGTGGAGAAGGGGGGCGCATAGGCAAAGTCCAGCGTGTCGAAATCCTCCAGCCGGGCCCCCAGCGAGAGGCCGGTCACCGCAATGTCCACCATCTTGTCCACGGCGCCGGCGCCCAGCACCTGGATGCCCAGCAGCCTGTGGCTGGCGCGGTCGGCGATCAGCTTGGTCAGGAAGCTGGCCGCGCCGGGGTAGTAGTGGGCCTTGTCGTCGGTCACACAGACCACGCTCACCGGGTCGTAGCCGGCGTCTTTGGCCTGGGGCTCGGTCAGGCCGGTGCGCCCGGCGTTCAGATCCTCCAGCAGCCGCACAACGCCGGTGCCCAGGCACCCGCCGTACGCAGCCGGCTGCCCCGAAAGCCCCCGGGCCAGGCAGCGGCCGGTGATGTTGGCGGTGGAGCCCATGGCTGACCACTGGGGCGCCCGGGTCAGGGCGTTGAAGACCAGCGCACAGTCGCCCACCGCGTAGACATCCTCCAGGTTGGTCTGCTGGCGGGCGTCCACCCGGATGGCCCCTTTGACCATCGCAAGGCCCGAATCCTTCAAAAAGCCGGTGGCCGGCCGGATGCCGATGGCCAGCACCACCAGGTCGGCGGGCAGGCTGCCCGCGTCGGTGGCGACGGCGGCGGCCCGGCCCTCGCCCTGCACGCCCCGGAAGGCGGTGCCGGTCAGCACCCGCATGCCCCTGGCCTGCAGCCGCCGCTTCACATAGCCGGCCATCTCGGGGTCAAAGATGTTGGGCATCAGCTGGGGGGCCATGTCCACCACCGTGACCTCCAGCCCCCTGGCCAGCAGGTTTTCGGCCACCTCCAGCCCGATGAAGCCGCCGCCCACCACCACGGCGCGGCGGCATTGGTTTTGCTCCGCCCAGTCCCGGGCGGCGATGGCGTCGTCCGGCGTGCGCATCGTGAAGACGCCGGGCAGGCCGGTGCCCGGCACATCGGGCACAAAGGGCTCGGCGCCCACCGCCAGGATCAGCCGGTCGTAGGCTTCCTCCCGGGCGATGCCGGTCCCGGTATCCCGCACCGTCACCGTGTGGGCAGCGGCGTTCAGGGCCACGGCCTCCTGCCCGGTGAACACCTGCACCCGGGTCAGGCCGGCGTACTTGGCCGGCGTGTTGACGATCAGGTCCTCCCGGTCAGGGATCTCCCCGCCGAGATAATAGGGCAGGCCGCACCCTGCATAGGAGATGTCCCGGCCTTTTGAAAAGAGCACGACCTCGGCGTCCGGCTGCTCCCGCTTGAGCTTGGCCGCGGCCTTGGTCCCGGCGGCCACGCCGCCAATGACTACGATCCTCATACTCATCCTCCTGCCTTGCGTTCCGAATCCGCGGGTCCCCTCACCCCGGCGCCCGCCGGGGCCGGCGGGGGCAAGGGCCTTCTTTCTTGCTTTCCATTATAAACCCTTTTGGGCAAAAGGCAAACAAATTCCGCCCCCTTGCCCGAAAACGCCCCCGCCGCCGGGGTCGGAATCAAGGCGAAACCGTCAAAAATATAAGTTGCCGTGGCAAAACAAATGTAAAAAATATCCAAAATCCTGTTGAACTCCCGCCCGGATTCCCGTATACTGGTATCAATACGGCGGCTTGGGCTGGGCCGCCAGACCCCCGGGCCGACATGGCCCGGCCAAACGGAGGAACAACTATGCGTAGACTTTCCATTGAGACCCCGGACCGCGCCCAACAGGTCGTGCAGGACCTGTGCCGCGATATGGGGCATCGTGTGGCGGCCAACCCGCCGGGGCTGTGCCCGGTGGACCTGGCGCTGAACTTCCTGCGCCTGTGCCATGCGCAGACCTGCGGCAAATGCGTGCCCTGCCGCATCGGGCTGTCCCAGCTGGAGACCCTCATCGAGAGCGTGCTGGACCAGACCGCCCCGCCGGGCACCATCAACCTGATCGAGTCCACCGCCGCCGCCATCGTCGATTCGGCCGACTGTGCCATCGGCTACGAGGCCGCCGCCATGGTGCTGGAAGGGGTGTGCGGCTTCCGGGAGGATTACGAGCTCCACGCGGCCGAGGGCCGCTGCATCTGCTCGCTGGCCCAGCCGGTGCCCTGCGTCACCGTCTGCCCGGCCCATGTGGACATCCCCGGCTACATCGCCCTGGTGCGGGAAGGCCGCTTTGACGACGCGGTCAACCTGATCCGCAAGGACAATCCCTTCCCGTACTCCTGCGCCTATGTCTGCGAACACCCCTGCGAAAAGCAGTGCCGCCGCCGGCTGGTGGACGACGCCATCAACATCTGCGGCATCAAGCGGTATGCGGTGGACCATTGCAAGGACGAGACCCCGCCCGCCCCGGCCGAAGCCACCGGCAGGCGGGTGGCGGTGGTGGGCGGCGGGCCCAGCGGGCTGACCGCGGCCTACTACCTGCAGCTGATGGGCCACAGCGTCACGGTGTTTGAACAGCGGGAACGGCTGGGCGGTATGCTGCGTTACGGCATCCCCGACTACCGCCTGCCCCCCGAAGTGCTCCAGAAGGACATCGACTACATCCTGCGCACCGGCGTCGAGATCAAGACCGGCGTCTGCGTCGGCACCGACATCTCGGTGGAGCAGCTGCGGCAGGACTATGACGCGCTGTATGTGGCCATCGGCGCCCATGCCGACAAAAAGCTCGGCCTGCCCGGCGAGGACAGCGGCAACGTGCTGTCCGCCGTCGAGTTCCTGCGGGACTGCGGCGAGGGGGCGCCGCTGGACTTCACCGGCAAACGGGTGGTGGTCATCGGCGGCGGCAACGTGAGCATGGACGCCACCCGCACGGCCATCCGGCTGGGCGCGGCCAGCGTGACCTGCGTCTACCGCCGCCGGCTGGACGACATGACCGCCCTGCCGGAAGAGATCGCCGACGCCCAGGCCGAAGGCTGCCAGATCCTGCCGCTGCAGGCGCCCCACCGCATCGAGGCGGACGAAAACGGCAACGTGGCGGCGCTGTGGACCAAGCCCCAGATCATCGGCGGCTACGGGCGGGACGGCCGCCCGGCCCCCCGCGACGCGGCCGAGCGGGAGTTCCGCATCCCCTGCGACTACCTCATCATCGCCATCGGCCAGCGCATCGAGTCGGACAACTTTGAAAAGGGCGGCATCCTGACCAGCCATGGCGCCCTGAAAGCCGACCTGTCCGGCTATGTGCCCGGCACCCCCAACGTCTTTGCCGGCGGCGACGCCGTCACCGGCCCGGCCACCGTCATCCGTGCGGTGGCGGCAGGCAAGGTGGGCGCCGCCAACATCGACAGTTTCCTGGGCTTCCGCCACACCATCCGCTGCGATGTGCAGATCCCGCCGGCCCGGCTTTCCAACACACCGCCCTGCGGGCGCATCCAGCTCAAGAGCCGCAACCCGCTGGAAGCCCGCGCCGACTTTGCCCTGGCCACCTGCGGCATGACCGAGGAGGAAGCCCTGCAGGAAGCCGGCCGCTGCCTGCGGTGCGACCACTTCGGCTACGGCATCTTTAAGGGAGGGAGGACGACCCAATGGTAAACCTGACCATCAACAACAAGGCGGTCACCGTGCCCGAGGGCACCACCATCCTGGAGGCTGCCCGCCAGGCCGGCATCGACATTCCGCATCTGTGCTACCTGAAAAAACTCAACGAGATCGGCGCCTGCCGCGTCTGCTGCGTGGAGGTGGAAGGGGAGCGCAATCTGGTCCCCAGCTGCAACAACCCGGTGGTGGAGGGCATGGTCATCCACACCAACAGCCCCCGCGCCCGCCGCACCCGCAAGATCAATGTGGAACTCATCCTCAGCCAGCACGACTGCCACTGCGCCACCTGCCAGCGCAGCGGCAACTGCCACCTGCAGACCATGGCCAACGACCTGGGCATTCTGGACAACCCCTACCCGCGGGACCTGGTCACCGGGGTGCGGGCGCTCTGGCCGCGGGACTTCCCGCTTTACCGGGATACCAACAAATGCATCAAATGTATGCGCTGCATCCAGGTCTGTGACAAGATCCAGGGGGTCAATGTGTGGGATCTGTCCGGCACCGGCAGCCGCACCCGGGTGGATGTGAGCCGCAATCGCCGCATCAAGGAATCCGACTGCGTGCTCTGCGGCCAGTGCATCACCCACTGCCCCACCGGCGCCCTGCGGGAGCGCAGCGACACCGAGAAGGCGTTCGCCGCCATCGAGGACCCCGACCGCATCACGGTGGTGCAGATCGCCCCGGCGGTGCGCACCGCCTGGGGAGAGAGCCTCGGCCTGCCGCCGGAGAAGGCCACCGTCAACCGGATGGCCGCGGCGCTGCGGGCGCTGGGCTTCGACTATGTCTTCGACACCTCCTTCTCCGCCGACCTGACCATCATGGAGGAAGGCACCGAGTTCATCCGCCGCTTCCAGGCGGGGGAGACCAAAGACAAGCCGATGTTCACCAGCTGCTGCCCGGGCTGGGTGCGCTACCTCAAAGGCCATCACCATGACCTGGTGGGCTGCCTGTCCACCGCCAAGAGCCCCCAGCAGATGTTCGGCGCCGTGGCCAAAAACTACTTCGCCCAGAAGATCGGCGTCTCGCCGGACAAGATCTGCAGCATCTCCATCATGCCCTGCGTGGCCAAAAAGGCCGAGTGCGCCCTGCCGACCATGCACACCGAGGCCGGCCGGGATGTGGACCTGGCGCTGACCACCCGGGAACTGGTGCGGATGCTGCGGGCCGAGCACATCCACCCCGAAACGCTGGAGGAGGAAGCCTTCGACTCGCTGCTGGGTCCCTACAGCGGCGCGGGGGTCATCTTCGGCGCCACCGGCGGCGTGATGGAAGCCGCGCTGCGCAGCGCCTACTACCTGGTCAACGGCGAAAACCCGCCGCCCGACGCGTTCCGGGCGGTGCGCGGCGCCGCCGACGGGTCGGAAGGCTGGACCGAAGCCGAGTTCGACCTGGGCGGGGCCACGGTGCGCACGGCGGTGGTCAGCGGCCTGGCCAACACCGCCCGCCTGCTGGAAGCACTGCGCGCCGGCCAGGTCCGGTACGATTTTGTGGAGGTCATGGCCTGCCCCGGCGGCTGCGCCGGCGGCGGCGGACAGCCCCAGAGCAAGGACGATGAGGAACTGGCCGCCGCTCGCGGACAGGTGCTCTACGCCATCGACAAGGGCAGCTCGCTGCGCTTCAGCCACGAAAACCCCGCCATCACCGCCCTGTACCGGGACGCTCTGGGCGAGCCGGGCAGCGAGGCGGCCGAACATTGGCTGCACACCGATCATTTCGGCTGGCAGATGCCCGGCGAACCGGCGGACTGACCTACCCGCCACTGCAACGCCGCTGCAAATTTATAAAATCGCCGCCCTGTCAAAGCGGCGGGGCAAAGCGGCCGGCCGCTTCCCGAAAGGGGACAGAAAACCCCTTGAAAGAAGCGGCCGGCCGCTTCTTTTTTGCCGGGCCGGCCGCCGGGGCGCCCGGCCCTCGGCGGCAAGCTGCCCGAAAAGCCCGCGGCAAAGAACTTGAATTTTTGCGCTTTGCTGCGGTGCAGTGCATTGACATTTGCCCCTGTTTGTGCTATCTTTATACATATTCCTTTGCTCAAACGATAGCGTTTGACCAAAACGCTGTCGTGTTTTTTTGTGGCGATTTGTCCGCCTAACGAACACAAACGTGTTTGACGGCGGCATCCGCCCCGGGAAGGGGGCGAAGGGAAGCGGGTGGCGGCCCGGCCAAAACACGCGCTGAGCGGGATACCTGCGGCACAGGGATTCCCGCTACTTTCAAGAGGAGAGTGAAACAACGTGATTCGATATGTCGTAAAACGTGTGTTGCTGGCAATCCTGACGGTGTTCATCATCAGTGCGATCACCTTCTTTGCCATGAACGCCATTCCCGGCGGCCCCTTCGACGCTGAAAAGGCCCCCTCGCCCGAGGTCAAGGCTGTGCTGGAAGCCCGCTACAACCTGGACAAACCGGTGCCGGAACAGTATGTGCTCTACCTGCAGAACATCCTGCAGGGGGACTGGGGCGTCTCGCTCAAGACCGGCCGTGACATCACCACCACCCTCACCAGCCGCTTCGGCGTGTCCGCCACCCTCGGCCTCGAAGCCGCGGCGGTGTCCATCCTGCTGGGTCTGGTGCTGGGCAGCATTGCGGCGCTGAACCGCAACAAATGGCCCGACCGCGTCATCATCTTCTTCACCACGCTGTTCACCGGTGTGCCCAGCTTCGTGCTGGCCACCCTGCTTCTGCTGATCTTCTGCGTGCAGCTGCAATGGTTCCCGGTGTGGAGCGCGGACAGCCCGAACTACTTCCTGCCGGTGGTCTCGCTGTCGCTTTACCCCATGGCCTACATCACCCGCCTGACCAAGACCAGCATGCTGGACGCCCTCAGCCAGGACTATGTGCGCACCGCCCGCGCCAAGGGCGTGCCCCAGGTCAAGGTGATCTTCAAACATGCGCTGCGCAACGCCCTGATCCCGGTGGTCACCTACGTCGGCCCGATGATCGCCGGCATCATCACCGGCTCGATGGTCGTTGAGAGCATCTTCACCATCGGCGGCCTGGGCACCCAGTTCGTCAACAGCATCAACAACTCCGACTATCCGCTGGTCATGGCCACCACCATCTTCCTGGGCACCCTGATGGTCGCCGCCAACCTGATCACCGACCTTGTCTACAAGGTCATCGACCCGCGCATCAATCTTGAGTAAAAGGAGGTTCCCACAATGACATATGCAGAAAACGGTATGCCCGCAAAGAACCCCCTTTCGGCGCAGATCGATCTTTCCAAATTCTCCACCGACGATTTCGTCCCCGCCTCTGCGGAGGAAAAAGCCCAGCAGGAAGTCATGGGCGAGAGCGTCAGCTTCTTCAAGGACGGCCTGCGCCGCCTGATGAGGAACAAGCTGGCCATGACCAGCATCATCGTGCTGCTGGTCATGGTCGTGGCCATCGTCATCCTGCCGATGATCATTCCCTACGGGTATGACGAGATTATCCGGGTGGACGGCAGCCGTGACCGCCACATCACCAACCTCGCCCCCTTCCAGTATTCCGAGCGGGAACTGGAATATATGGCGGAGACCGGCGAAAAGCTGTTCCCCCATGTGATGGGCACCGACAGCCTGGGCCGTGACTACTTTGTCCGTGTGCTCATCGGCACCCGCGTCTCGCTGGCCGTCGGCCTGGTGGCCTCCATCATGGTGCTCATCATCGGCCTGCTCTACGGCTCCATCTCGGCCTGGTGCGGCGGCGTGGTGGATATGATCATGATGCGGATTGTTGACATCATCTATTCACTGCCCGACACCCTGATGGTCATTCTGCTGTCGGTGGTGCTGAACCAGACCCTGGACCCCCTGATCAAGTCGGTGGCGGTGCTCAACAGCCTGGGCACCAACATGATCGCCCTGTTCCTGGTCTTCGGCCTGCTGTACTGGGTCAGCATGGCCCGCCTTGTCCGCGGCCAGATCCTGACCATCAAGCAGAACGAGTATGTGCTGGCGGCCCGCACCATCGGCACCCCCAGCGGCCGGATCCTGCGCAAGCACATCCTGCCCAACTGCCTGTCTGTCATCATCATCTCGGTGGCGCTGCAGATCCCCTCTGCCATCTTTACCGAAAGCTACCTGTCCTTCCTGGGCATCGGCGTCAAGGTCCCCATGCCCTCGCTGGGCTCGCTGGCCAACGAAGCCCGCGGCGCCATCAACACCTATCCCTGGCAGCTGGTGTTCCCGGCGGTGGTCATCTGCCTGGTCGTGCTGGCCTTCAACCTGGTGGGCGACGGCCTGCGCGACGCCTTTGACCCCAAACTGAAGCGCTGAGGAGGGCCGCATGATGAGTGAAAATACTTCCAAATACATCCTGCAGGTCAAGGACCTGCACACCACTTTCTCCACCGACAAAGGCGGCGTGGTCAAGGCGGTCAACGGCGTGTCCTTCAACCTGGAACCGGGCAAGATCCTCGGCATCGTGGGCGAGTCCGGGTCCGGCAAGTCGGTGACGGCCTATTCCATCATGGACATCCTGTCCGACAACGGCGGCGTCACCGGCGGCGAGATCCTCTACAAAGGCGAGGACATCACCAAATGGGACGAGAAGAAGATGCAGACCTTCCGCGGCAAATGCTGCTCCATCATCTTCCAGGACCCTATGACCAGCCTGAACCCGGTGTACACCATCGGCAACCAGCTGGAGGAGGCCATCCGCCTGCACACCGACCGGGACAAGAAGCAGGCGCGGGAACGCGCCATCGAGATGCTGACCCTTGTCGGCATCAACGAGCCGGAAAAGCGCATCAAGCAGTATCCCTATGAGCTGTCCGGCGGTATGCGCCAGCGCGTCATGATCGCCATGGCCCTGGCCTGCGAACCCGACATCCTGATCGCCGACGAGCCCACCACCGCCCTGGACGTGACCATCCAGGCGCAGATCCTGGAACTGATGCAGGACCTGCAGAAGAAGCTGGGCATGGCCATCATCATCGTCACCCACGACCTGGGCGTCATCGCCTCGATGTGTGACGAGATCATCGTCATGTACGGCGGCCGTGTCTGCGAGCGCGGCACCGCCGACGACATCTTCTACCGCCCGGCTCACGAGTATACCAAGGGCCTGCTGCGGTCCATTCCCTCCGGTTCCAACCTGAAGGAGCGGCTGGTCCCCATCGGCGGCACCCCCATCAACATGCTGGACCTGCCCGACGGCTGCGCTTTCTGCCCGCGGTGCGACTCCGCCATGAAGATCTGCCTGCGGGAACAGCCGCCGGAACTGCAGGTGGGCGAACACCACCGCGCTTCCTGCTGGATGAACGTGAAGAATGCCAAGGAGGGGAAGTAAGATGCCCAACAGCGAATACCTCGTGCAGGTGGAGCACCTGAAGGAATATTTCCCCGTGCGCACCGGCTTTGCCAAAACCACCCCGCTGAAGGCGGTGGACAACGTTTCCTTTGCCATCAAGCCCGGCGAGACCCTGGGCCTGGTGGGCGAGTCCGGCTGCGGCAAAACCACCGTCGGCCGCACCCTGCTGCAGCTGTACAAGCCCACCGGCGGCCGCATCCTGTTTGACGGCCAGGTGATCTATGACAGCGGCGAACAGTATGACGAGAACGGCCGGCTGAAGGTGGATGCCAACGGCAAGCCGATCCTGGGCAAGCAGGTCCATGTGGACATGATGCCCTACCGCAAACAGATGCAGATGGTCTTCCAGGACCCGTACTCCTCGCTGAATCCCCGCATGACTGTCGAGGACATCATCGGCGAGCCCCTGGACGTCCACAAGCTCTGCAAAAACAAGAAGGAGCGCCATGAGCGGGTCATCGAACTGATGGAGCTGGTCGGCCTGAACGCCGAACACGCCATGCGTTACCCCCATGAGTTCTCCGGCGGTCAGCGCCAGCGCATCGGCATCGCCCGCGCCCTGGCGGTCAACCCCAAGTTCATCGCCTGCGACGAGCCGGTCTCGGCGCTGGACGTGTCCATCCAGGCCCAGGTCGTCAACATGTTTGAGGACCTGCAGAAAAAGCTGGGCGTGGCCTACCTCTTCATCGCCCATGACCTGCTGGTCGTTCACCACATCAGCGACCGCATCGCGGTCATGTACCTGGGCAAGATGATGGAGCTGGCCGACTCGGACGAGCTCAACGACAACCCGATCCATCCCTACACCCAGAGCCTGCTGTCCGCCGTGCCCATCCCGGACCCCAAGACGGCCCGCAGCGCCAAGCGCATCGTGCTGGAAGGCGATGTTCCCAGCCCGCTCCACATGCCCAGCGGCTGCCCGTTCCGCACCCGCTGCCGCTATGCCACCGAGCAGTGCGCCAAGGAGATGCCCCCCTTCACCGACCGGGGCAACGGCCATTTTGTGGCCTGCTGGAACAAGTGATTGTCTCTGGCTGAAAGACAGTGCGTCCCCCGCCCATGAGACGCACTTCACAAAATGCTCACGATTTGGGCGCTGAAACCTGTGCGAATTTCGGCAAAACGCCCAAAAATGGTGACGCAAAAGCAACAGCTTGTCACTTTGCCTTGCCAAAGGCGGGCCGGGTGGCTATAATGGGCCTTATATCGGGGGAAACCTGCCAGCTGCGACAACCGGCCGCAAAGTCAGGTTTTTCTGATAGAATCCTTTAGGAGGGAAAGAAAATGAAAAAACTCATGGCATCTGCGCTTGCCGCCGCCATGGTGCTCAGCCTGGCCGGCTGCGGTTCCACCGCCTCTTCCGGTGCGACCAGCAGCACGGGCACCTCTGACACCGCGGCGACATCCGAGAGCGCCGCTGCGACCGGTGGTTCTGCCCTGAACACCGACACCAGCACCCTGTACATCAACCTGGCGTCCGAGCCCGACCGGCTGGACCCCGCCCTCAACACCACCGTTGACGGCGCCGTCCTGGCTGTCAACTCCTTCGTCGGCCTGATGACCTACGACGAGAACGGCGACCTGGCCCCCGCCCTGGCCGAGAGCTACGATGTGAGCCCTGACGGCCTGACCTACACCTTCCACCTGATCGAGAGCAAGTGGAGCGACGGCACCGACCTGACCGCCAACGACTTCGTCTACAGCTGGAACCGCGCTGCCAACCCGCAGACCGCTTCCGACTACAGCTACCTGTTCGACGGCCTGATCGCCAAGAACGAAGTGGCCCAGGAGACCGAGGCCAACCCCGAGTATGACGCCGCCGCCGCGGCCGCTGCCGAGGAAGCCGGCGAGGAATACACCACCCCCGAAACCGTCTACACCGCTGCCGCCAAGGAAGCCCAGGCTGCCAACGACATCCTGGTGGGCGTGGAAGCCACCGATGACCACACTCTGCAGGTCACCCTGGTCAGCCCCTGCCCCTACTTCCTGAGCCTGTGCGCCTTCCCGACCTTCTCCCCGGTGCCGCAGGCCTCTGTTGAGGCTGCCAACCCCGACGGCACCAACCCCGGCGCCTGGGCGGTCGAGGCCGGCTTCGTCTCCAACGGTGCTTACACCTGCACCGCCTGGACTCATGACGAGAGCATGACCTACACCAAGAACCCCAACTACTACCGCGCTGACGAAGTTCAGATCGAGACCCTGCAGTTCATGCTGAGCGCTGACGACGCTGCCATCTACAACGCCTACACCGCCGGCAACCTGGACTTCATCGACACCATCCCCAACGCGCAGCTGGGCGAGCTGCTGGCCAACGAAGATCCCGAACTGTACGTGGCTGACAACATCGGCACCTACTATGTGGGCTTCAACGTGAACTCCGAACTGTTCGCCGGCAAGACTCCCGAGCAGGCCAACGACATGCGCCATGCCATCAACCTGCTGATCGACCGTCAGTACATCGTTGACACCATCGGTCAGACCGGTCAGCACCTGGCCAACACCTTCATCCCCGACTCCATGAGCGACGGCAACGGCAACCTGTTCAAGCAGAACACCGATTCCTACACCTTCCCGGATGCGGAAGCCGTCGGTTACTACGATCCCTCTCAGGATGCCTATGAGGACAACCTGGCCGAGGCCATCGAGCTGCTCAAGAGCGCCGGCTTCGAGTTCGACGAGAACAACATGCTCAGCGCCGACACCCCGCTGCAGTTCACCTACCTGACCAACGAAGGCGAAGGCAATGAGGCTATCGGCGCCGCCATCCAGCAGGACCTGGCCGTGATCGGTGCTCAGGTTGACATCGCCACCGAGGCCTGGAGCGTCTTCCTGAACGACCGTAAGGCCGGCAACTACGACGTGGCTCGTCAGGGCTGGCTGGCCGACTTCGACGACCCCATCAACATGCTCGAGATGTGGACCTCCTCCTCCGGCAACAACGACAGCCAGTTCGGCCGTCCCGCCGGCAGCACCGAGCCCGGCCCCGCTCCCAGCTATGCTCCGCAGAACTGGACCGAGTACGACAACCTGATCGCTCAGATCAAGTCCGAGACCGATCTGACCGCCCGTGTTGCCGAGATGCATAAGGCTGAGGATATGCTGATGGAGACCTGGGCTCTCGTGCCTCTGTACTACTACAACGATCCTTACATGCAGAAGTCCAACGTGACCGGCGTGTACACCAACCCGTTCGGCTACAAGTTCTTCATGTTCGCTTCCAAGACCGCTGCCTGATCTGGCCTGACAAAGGTTTGAACCGGTAACCGTCTGCGCCCCCGTGCGAAAGCACGGGGGCGTTTTGTTTTGCCCGTCCGCCGCGGTCGCATGCCGCCGCACCCGACGCCCGCCGCGCTCTGACCCGGGGCCGCCCCGAAACAAAGAAACAGCCGCCTCCCGCCCCGCGATGGGGGAGGGAAGGCGGCTGCTTTTGCAGCGGGATTCAGCGGAGCTCAGGCGTGGCGGACATAATCCCGCACCAGTGCCTGCAGCAGATCGTCCCGGTCCACCCGGCGGATCAGCGCCCGGGCGTTCTTGTAGGTGGTGATGTAGGTCGGGTCTTCGGACAGGATATACCCCACCAGCTGGTTGACCGGGTTATAGCCCTTCTCTTCCAGTGCGCTGTATACCTGCATCATGACCTGCTTGATCTGCTGGTCCTTGTCATCATGGATGGAAAATACTGCGGTCGGTTCTGAGATCGCCATGGCAACAACCTCCTTGGTCCTTTGGCATTGCACAGGCCGTGTCGCGCCGATCTGTTGCGCAGCGCCGACCCATCACAGGATTGCTTGTCCTTCATTATACCCGATTTTATCACAGCCTGCAAGGGCAAAACCGGCATTTTACCCAAAAAATTGCGGAAGATCCGGCCGGAAAATGTCTCACTCCCGGTTCAGCACGGCGCCTTTCTTGATGACGGTGCGGATGTTCAGCTCGCTGTCCGCCAGCACCACGTTGCCGAAACGTCCGGCCGCCAGGCTGCCGTAGTCCTGGTCGATGCCGATGCAGCGGGCCGGGTTCTCGCTGGCGGCCCGCACGGCGCTCTCCAGCGGCACACCCATCTCCCGCACGGCGGTGCGCATGCAGTCGTACAGGCAGGTGGCGCTGCCCGCAATGGTGTCCGGGTGCTCGGTCAGGGTGGCCCGGGGCCCGCGCACCGTCACGGCCTGGCCGCCCAGGCTGTACTGGCCGTCGGGCAGGCCGGCGGCCTCCATGCTGTCGGCGATCAGCACCACATGGTCGTCGCCGAACACCCGGAAGGTGAACCGCACCATCGCCGGGTGGATGTGTACGCCGTCGGTGATCAGCTCCACCGTGGCGCCGTCCTCCAGCGCGGCAATGATCGGCCCGGGCTCCCGGTGGGTGATGCCGGGCATCGCGTTGTACAGGTGGGTCATGTGCCGGGCGCCGGCGGCAAAGGCGGCCTTGGCGGTGGCGTAGTCGGTGCAGGTGTGGGCGATGGAGATGCGCACCTCCTCGCCGCAGGCGCGCACAAAGTCCAGCGCGCCGGGTTCCTCGGGGGCCAGGTCCACCAGCTTGAACAGCCCGCCGGACCGCTCCTGCAGGCGGCGGAACATCCCGACATTGGCCGGGGTCACATACTTGGGGTTCTGGGCGCCCACCTTCCGGGGGCTGATGAAGGGGCCTTCCATATTGATGCCCACCAGGTCGGCGCCCCGGTCGTTGTTGTGGGCGCGGGCCACATCCACGATGCCGTTCAGGATCTCCTCGCTGAACGTCATGGTGGCGGGGCAGATGGCCAGCACGCCCTTGCTGGCCTCAAAGTCCGCAATGGCCTGCAGGCCGTCAGGGTCGGCGTCACAGAAATCGTGACCCACCGCGCCGTGGAAGTGGATGTCCACCAGCCCGGGCAGGGCGTACAGCCCTTCGGCGTCCAGCACTTCCTCCCCCGGTTCGGGGGCCGGGGCGCCCGGGACGATCCGCCCGCCGCGGATCACCAGATCCTGCCGGACAAAGCGGTGCTCGGGGGTATAGACCTTGGCGTTTTTGATAATCATGGCAAACTGCCTCCCTGTTTGAAATTGCCCCGCCCAGGGCCGGCCGGGCGGGGCGGAATGTGCTGTTTACAGCTCGCTGAGCGCCTCGGCGTCGCCCACCAGGGTGAAGTCGGGGTGCATCTGCAGGATGGAAGCGGGTACCTCCGGCGTGACGGGGCCGAAGAAAGCCTGCTTCACGATCTTGGCCTTGTCCTTGCCGTTGGCCACCAGCAGCACCTTGCGGGCCTGCATGATGGTCTTGATGCCCATGGTGTAGGCTTGCTTGGGGACCCTCTCTTCATCGTAGTCAAAGAACCGCTTGTTGGCCTCAATGGTCTCGGCCGTCAGGTCCACGCAGTGGGTGCCCAGCTCGAAGGCGGCGCCCGGCTCGTTGAAGCCGATGTGGCCGTCGTGGCCGATGCCCAGCAGCTGCAGGTCGATGCCGCCCACCGAATGGATGATCTCATCGTAGCGCTGGCATTCTTCCGCCGCGTCCAGGTTGGTGCCGTCGGGCAGGTTGATGCGGTCATGGTCGATGTTGATGTGGTCAAAGAAATGCTCGTGCATGAAATGCCAGTAGCTCTGCGGATCGTCCCGCTTCAGGCCCCGGTATTCGTCCAGGTTCACGGTGGTCACTTCGGCGAAATCCAGGTCGCCCTTCTTGTACCAGTCGATCAGCTGGTCGTAGATGCCGATGGGGGTGCTGCCGGTGGCCAGGCCCAGCACGCAGTTGGGCTTCATGATGACCTGCGCAGAGATGATGTTGGCCGCTTTGCGGGACATATCCTTGTAGTCGGTGGCACGGATGATTTTCATGGGTAAGACCTCCAAGTACAGATAGATTTTCCAAAGTTTCCAGGGCATGCTGGGAAATGTGAAAAGAAACGTGAAAAGAAATTGCGCTATCTTTAGTATAGCATCAAAAACAAAAAAGGCAATGTGTGAAAGCCTGATTTTGTGCGGGCTTTCTAAATTTTTTCAAAAATGCCCGTCGGTACGGGATAAAGAAAAGCCGCCCGGCGGGCTCACCGGGCCAGCCGCAGGCCGCCGATCAGCAGCCGCAGGTGGGCCACCTGCTCCTCGCCCAGTCCGGTCACATCCAGCAGGGCCCGGTCGTCCCGCCCCAACAGGACCGAATGTCAGGTGGTGGTGGGGATCCGGGCGGCGGCGCTCTGCCGGCAGGTGCAGACGCTGCTTGGCAGCTGAACCCCACAAAAAAACCGGCAAGCCGTACGGCTTGCCGGTGGGGAGCAGAGTGAACCAGCGACTCTGCCAAACAGGGAAGAGAGGGATTACAGCATCTTCTTCAGCTCATCGTAAACGAACTGGACCTTGGGGCCAATGACCACCTGGCAAGCGTTCTTGCTGGGGCGGATGACCCCCGCAGCGCCGGCAGTCTTGATGGCCTTTTCGTCCACGCTGGTGTAATCCTTGATCTCGAAGCGCAGGCGGGTGGCGCAGTAGTCCACATTGGCCACGTTGCCCTTGCCGCCGATGCCGGCCAGAACGCCTTCGGCGATCTTGGTGAAGTCGTTGTTGGCCAGCTGGATGTTGGCTTCAGCCGCCTCGTCGGCGTCATCTTCACGGCCGGGGGTGGTCAGGTTGAAGGTGGTGATGGCGAAGCGGAAGACCACATAGAACACAACGAAGGCAGCCAGGCCGAGGGGCAGGATCATCCAGGTGTTCGCATGGGCGGGCAGCGGATAGGAGAAGACCAGGTCGGTCGCACCGGCGGAGAACATGAAGCCGGCGCGGAAGCCCGTGTAGTAGGTGATGACGGCGAAGATGCCGTACAGCAGGGCGTACACGATGTACAGCGGGAAGCACAGGAACATGAAGCCGAATTCGAAGGGCTCGGTCACGCCGCAGACAAACGCGCAGATGGCGGCGGAGGTCACGAGACCGATGGCGGCTTTCTTGTTCTTGGCGGTGTGGACCATGGCCAGCGCCGCGCCCGGGATGCCGAACATCATGGTGGGGAAGAAGCCGGACATGTACATGCCGAGGCTCCAGCCCACATCGGCGGAAGTCTCACCGGCCCAGTAATGGGTCAGGTCGCCCAGGCCGATGGTGTCGAACCAGAACACGTTGTTCAGGGCGTGATGCAGGCCGGTGGGGATCAGCAGGCGGTTGAAGAAGGCGTACAGACCGGCGCCGACGCCGTCCAGGCTGACGATGCCCTTGCCCAGAGCAACCAGGGCGTTGAAGATCAGCGGCCAGACGAACAGCAGGATCACGGACATCACGATGGACACAACGCCGGTGACGATGGCCACGCAGCGCTTGCCGCTGAAGAAGGCCAGCCAGTCCGGCAGCTGGATGCTCTTGAACTTGTTGTAGCAGGTGGAGCCGATGATGGCAGCCAGGATGCCGATGAAGGCGTTGCCGGCAGTCTTCTGAAAGGCGATGTAGGTCGAGGTGCCCTCGGTCAGGTTCATGAAGGGCAGCGCGCCGACCACCGCAGGGCTCAGCAGCTGGGTCATCATCAGGTAGCTGACCAGGCCGGCCAGGGCGGAAGTACCGTCATGGTCGTCGGACAGGCCGACCGCCGCGCCGACGGCGAACAGCCAGGACATGTTGTCGATCAGGGCGCCGCCGGCTTTGATCAGGATAAAGCCAACGGTGTAGGCCAGGCCTTCGGTAGCACCCTGGGCGCCCATGGCGGCCGGGGCCAGGGCGTAGCCCAACCCCATCAGGATACCGCAGACCGGCAGCGCGGCAACGGGCAGCATAAGCGCCTTGCCGAGCTTTTGCAGGTATTTCATCATAAAAGCATTCCTCCTAAATACAAGGGTACCCGGCGGTGCGGCTGCTGTGCGCACCGCCAAAAGCCATGCGCACAGGCCGTTCCCCCGCGACCCCGTTTACCACGTTGCCCAGCTCACACTGGTTCCTGTCAGTTGAACAACTTGTTAAAACTATTTTAACAGAATATACACAAAAAGGAAAGCCAAAAAATACAAATCGGCAATATCACCAAAGAATTGGCCCAACCTCTATCTACTAACGCAAAAATCGCGTCATTTCGACCCGCAATCCGATGAAACCGCGGGGCAGACGCCGCCGGCGCCGCGGCCGGGGCGAGAAAAAGTGAAACAAAACAGGGGAGGGAACCGGGCGGGCGTGTTAACAAAAGTTAAGGGAACGCGGGCCGGCCCGAAAGGGTGGAAAAGTAAGAAGAACCGTTCCCGCCAAAAGAACGCAAAAGAAAACAAACGAAAAATGGGCGCTGCAGGCAAAACTGCGGCGCCCATTTCAGGCAGTTGAAAAAGTTCAAAGTTTGTCGCCGCCGGCGGGCGATCCCCGGCCTGATGGCCGGGCCTTTGGAACGCGGCCGCCGGCGTATGCGCGGCTGCCTTTTGCGGTACGCGCCGATTTTCCCGACACGCGCAAAGGCGCAGCGCCCGGTCCGCAGCCAGCTTACTGCTGCTGGAACAGCTTGGGCGCGGCCTTGTGCAGCAGCACCACGGCCACCACCGTCAGGACGGTTTCGGGCAGCATGTAGGAGGCGTTATAGCCCAGGCTGTAGGTCCAGGTGGGCAGACCGTCGCTGAGGTTGCCCCAGATCAGCACACCGGACAGGAAGCTGCACAGGAAGCGGATCAGGCAGACCACCGCGGAGCCGACCGCCACGCCCAGCAGCCGGTTCTTGAAGGGCTTGGCGAAGACACAGGCCAGCCCCAGCAGGGAAAAGGCCAGCACATAGTCCAGCATGATCATGCCGAACAGCGGCAGCAGGCCGGGGGCCGGCGGGGCGTAAAAGCCCAGCAGCATCTGCAGCAGGCTGTTCACAAAGCCGGTGAACAGCCCCCACTTGGCGCCGTGGCGGAAGGACACCAGAATGAACGGCACCATGCTGAACAGGGTGACCGAACCGCCGTTGGCCAGCTCATAGATCTTGATGTTGGCCAGCACGGTGCCCAGCGCGATCATCAGCGCGCATTCCACCAGGATGCGGGTTTTGGAATAGGTTTTGGACATGGAGAACACTCCTCAAACAAAATAGTCCATAAAAACAAGAAATGCGCCTGCACGATCACATGCAGGCGCAAAAAGCCACAAACCTTTGGGTCAAACTTCCTACGCCGGCATTACCCGGATCAGGTTCAAGGTGACCCGAAGCTGCTGTTTGCTTCGATCTCAGCCGAGGATGCCCCTCAGCGCCCCTGTTTTTATGTCCAAAAACAGTATAGCAAATTTGTCGGTTTTGTCAAGTCAGTTGGTACACCGCCCCGCAGAAAGGGGGCAGCCGGATGGCCAGGCGGCCGTCCGTCACCGGCAGGTCCCCCTCCGGCACCGGGCCGGCCGCAAACACCAGTCGCCCCCGGCCGGCGCCGCCTGCCGCCACCGGCAGCCGGGCGTCCGCCCCGCCCAGGTTACAGGCAACGACCAGCCGGTCCGCCCCGGCCTGGCGCTCGTAGGCCAGCAGCCGGGCGTCGGGGTCCTGCCGCAGCGGCACAAACCCGCCGCCCGGGTCCCGCAGCGCCGGGTGGGCGGCATGCAGCGCGTTCAAAGCCCGGCAGAAGGCGGCCAGATCCCGGTGGGGCGGGGCGGCGGCCGCCGCCCAGTCCGGTTCCCGGAAAGGGGTGAAGGGGGCGGGGCAGCCGAACTCGTTGCCCATAAAGTTCAGCGGCCGCCCGGGGCGGGTGTACTGCAGCAGATACAGCAGCCGCGCCGCCCGCTGGGCGTCGCCGCTGCCGGCCAGGCGCTGCCACAGGCTGGGGCCGGCGGTGTCGTCATGGCTCAAAGGCAGGATGGCGTCCGACCGCCAGCGCCCGCCGCACAGCCGGGCGAAGGCGTCCCGCCCGGCCCCGCTGCCCGGCGGGGTGCTCAGGCAGGCCAGGGCGTCCCGGGTCCAGCCGGTGTCCCATACGGCGTCAAACCCCAGCCCGCCGGCTGCGGCGGGTTGGGTGACCCCCGCCAGCCCGGCCGTGTCTTCGGCCGCCAGCAGCACCCCGGGGCAGCGCCGGTGCAGCCCGTCGGTCAGCCCGGCAAAAAAGCCGGCGGCGGCCCGGCCGCCCGGGCCCTGCAGAGCGTGGCCCACCGCATCCACCCGCAGCCCGTCGCAGCCCATCTCCTCCAGCCAGAAAGCCGCCGCGCTCTGCAGAAAGCTGCGCACCGGCCCGCTGGCCAGGTCAAACCGCAGGCTGCCCCAGTCGCTGGGGCCGGCCTCCAGCATCGGGGCGCCGTCCCATTCGGCCATCCGGCCGGCGTCCGGGGCAAAGTGGACCGGCACAAAGTCCATCCAAACCCCGATCCCGGCGCGGTGCAGCGCCCCCACCAGCGCGGCCATCCCCCGGGGCCCGCCGATCCGGGCACTGGGGCAGAAGTACCCGCAGCCCTGGTACCCCCAGCTGCCGTCGTAGGGGTATTCGGCCAACGGCATCAGCTCCACATCGGTGTAGCCATTTTCCAGCAGGTAGGGCGCCAGCGCCCGGCCCAGTTCTTCGCCGGTGTAGTACCGCCCGTCCCAGTGGCGGCGCCAGCCGGCCGCGTACAGCTCGTACAGCCGCACCGGCCGGCCCAGCGCCCCCCGGCGGGGCGGCGGGGCGGGGGGCAGGGTCAGCCGGCTGGCGGTGCCGGGCAGTGCCTCGCCGTCCCGGGCAAACAGGTCCGGCCGCATCCGCCACACCCCGTCGGGGCCCAGCAGATTGTATTTGTACAGCTGCCCCTCGGCGGCAGCGGGCACCGTGCCCCGCCACAGCCCATCCTCGCAGGCAGCCAGCTCGGCGGCGGTGTACAGGTTCCAGCCGTTCCAGTCGCCCAGCACCTGCACCCGGCGGGCGTGGGGCGCCCATACTGTGAACCGCCAGCCGCGCCCGGCCGGCCGGGCCCCCAGCAGCCGGTGGCAGCCGAAACTGGTCCCGTTGTAAAAGGCTTCCACCTCCGGGTGCATGGCGGGCCCTCCTTTCCGATCATGATTCCCCCATTGTACCACCCCGCCCCCGGCGCACACAAGCCCGCACGAACCGCGCCCTGCCGGCACAACACCTGGCCCCCCGGGGGGCATTGGCGGGGGCTTTGCCCCTAAATGTAGGAGGTGATACCGGAATCTTGACGCCATGACGATAAAAAGTTTTACAACTTTTTTCGCCGCTTTCCCTTGCAAAACCGCCCCGCCTTCGTGTATGATAGGAATAGACTTTTCGTTGGGGGCCGTGCCGTCTGGCGGTGCGCCCCGTTTGCGGCGTATGGAGTCGGGATTATCAGGGATAAGAGGAATCAAGGCATGGCAAGAAAAAATCCGATGAAGTATTTTTCCGGCAGCGCGGTGTCGCGGCTGCCGCTGTACAAGCTGATCGCAGGCGGTATGGCGGCGCTGCTCTGCGCCAGCCTGGGGATCGGGGCGATGGCCGCCGGCATTGCGGCGCCGGCCCAGGCCGCCCCGCAGGCGACCCCCGCCCCGCAGGCGACCCAGGCGCCCACCCCGGCCCCCACGGCCACCCCCGAAACGGCGCCCACCCCGGCGCCCACCCCCCAGCCCGGCATGGCGATGGAGGTCACGGTGGTGCAGCAGGACATCGGCGTGCAGCTGTATGCCCTGACCTACCCGGAAGGCACCACGGTGGAGGACCTGGAAGGGGAGGACGCCGTGGAAGCCCTGCGTACCCCTTTCACCAACACCCGGATGAATGTGACCATCACCGATGAGGATGGCAACGCCACCGAGTACCCGGTGGATACCACCACCGGTACCGCGCTGGCCGAGGATGTGGAACCCGGCACCTACACGGTGACCGCCCCCGCCGCCGGTGATTACAGCGCCCCCGAAGCCCAGACCGTCGAAGTCAAGGAGAAGGTCGTTTATAAGGTGGACGTGGAGGCCGTGCAGGACGAGATCGTCCAGGCCAACCAGGTCAACGAGAGCCAGGAAGACTCCAGCTACGGCACCGGCGGCGGCGCCCCCATTGCGGAGGAGGTCACCGACACCGTGGCCTATGCCGAGAGCAAGGCCGAGGAAGTGGGCACCGAGACCTACTACACCGGCAAGGTCAGCAGCGACGGTTACCTTCTGCTCAGCGACGGCACCGTCACCCCCTACAAGCCCCAGTATGACGGCGACACCGACCACCTGACCGGCGCCGTGCGCAGCCAGGCCAACAACGTGGAAGTGGTGCCGGGCAGCCTGCAGGTGCACTACCTGGGCGCGGCGGTGGAACCGCTGCAGCTGGTGGGGGTGGAGGATACCTCCGAACCCACCGCCCAGAATGAGGGCGAGGCCACCCCGGCGCCGGCCGCCGAGACGCCGGCGCCCACCGAAGCCCCGACCCCCGCCCCCACCGAGGCGCCCACCCCGACGCCGGCCCCCACGGCTGCGCCGACCCCGGCGCCCACCGAGGCCCAGACC
>DWWE01000039.1 GCA_019119835.1 Candidatus Gemmiger stercoravium
TGGACGGCGCCAACGTGGAGATCGCCGAGCGGGTCGGCCGGGACAACATCTATATCTTCGGCCAGTCCAGCGCCCAGGTCATCCGCCGCTACGCCGCGGGGGACTACTGCGCCCGCGAATGGTATGAGGGCGACCCCAACCTGACCCGCGCCATCGACTTCCTCACCGGCGCCGAGATGCTGGCCGCCGGCGGCGACCCGGACAGCCTGGCCCGGCTGCAGCAGGAACTCATCGGCAAGGACTGGTTCCAGACCCTGCCCGACTTCAACGCCTACCTGGTCCGCAAGACCCAGGCCGTGGCCGATTACGCCGTGGCCCCGCTGGCCTGGCGCCGCAAGTGCCTGGTCAACATCGCCAAGGCGGGCTTCTTCTCCTCCGACCGCACCATTGCGGAATACGATCGGGACATCTGGCACCTGGGCCGGTAAGGCCCGCGCCGGTTTCGGGGCAGCCGCCCCCATCCCCCTGGCACAGCCGAAGGGGAGGGGGCGGCTGCCTTTTTTGTTGCGGGCGGCCCCGGCGCATGGTATACTGAAAGGAAGAAACGGCGGGCGGCCCGGCGGGACCGCCCGGCAGAACAGAAAGGCGGATGACCATGGATTTTGTCTGTGAGCGCGGCACCCCGCTGGTGCAGACCACCGGCGGCGCGGTGCGCGGATATCGGTACCGGGGGCTGGACATCTTCAAGGGGGTGCCGTATGCCAGGGCCCGGCGCTTCCATGCGCCGGAACCCGCCCGCTGGCAGGGCACGCTGGACGCCACCAGCTACGGCTGCGTCTGCCCGCTGCTCCGGCTGGGCAAACCCAGCGGCGAACTGCTGGTGCCCCACCGCTACTGGGTCCAGGACGAGGACTGCCAGAACCTGAACCTGTGGACCCCCGCCTGCGACGGGGCCCGCCGCCCGGTACTGGTCTGGCTGCACGGCGGCGGCTATACCGACGGTTCCTCCATCGAGCAGCTGGCCTATGAGGGCGGCGCCCTGGCCCGCTGGGGCGGCTGCGTGGTGGTGTCGCTGAACCACCGCCTCAACCTGCTGGGCTACCTGGACCTGTCCGACTTCGGGCCGGAGTACGAAAACTCCGGCAACAACGGCGGGTCGGACATCATCGCCGCGCTGCAGTGGCTGCGGGACAATGTGGCGGCCTTCGGCGGCGACCCGGACAACGTCACGGTGTTCGGCCAGTCGGGCGGCGGCGCCAAGATCACCACCCTGCTGCAGACCCCGGCGGCGGACGGGCTGTACCACAAGGCGGTGATCCTCAGCGGCATTCTGCCCGCCCACCTGCCCGACGCCCGGGGCAGCGGCCGCCCCTGCGTCGAAGCCATGATGCGGGAACTGGGCGTCACCGATGTCAGGGCGCTGGAGACCCTGCCCTATGCCATGCTGGCCGAAGCCTACAGCAAGGTCGTCCCGGCGCTGGCGGCCGAGGGGGTCAATGTGGGGCGCACCCCCCACCGCAACGCCTTCTACCTGGGCGACCCGATGGAGGTGGGCTTCCGCCCCGAAACGCTGGATGTGCCGCTGGTCGCCGGCTCGGTCTTCGGCGAGTTCATGGCCTTCGGCGGCCTGGGGCTGGACCGGGCCGCCATGAGCGCGGCGGACGGCCGGGCGGCGGTGGAACGCTGGCTCGGCCCCGACGCCGCGGCGGAACTGCTGCCGCTGTTTGCCGGCGCCTACCCGGACCGCAACCCGGCCGACCTGCTGTTTGCCGACACCGACTGCCGCCTGCCCACGCTGGACTACCTGCGCCGCCGGGCGGCGGCCGGCGGCCGGGTGTACAACTATCTCTTTGACCTGGACTTCCCGCTGGAAGGCGGGCGGGTGGCCTGGCACTGTGCCGACATCCCCTTCTTCTTCCACAACACCGACCTGGTCCCCATCGCCCAGATCCCCGGTGTGACCCAGCGCCTGCAGACCGAAATGGCCGGCGCACTGCTGGCCTTCGCCGCCACGGGCAGCCCCAACGCCGGCGGTCTGCCCGCCTGGCCCGCCCTCACCGCCGGGGAGGAAGCCACCCTCTGCTACGGGGCACAGACCCGGGTCTGCCGCGGGTTTGACCGCGCTTTCCTGGAGGCGTTTGCCCCCTATACGGCCGAACTCAACCGGCGGGTCTTCCAGGCCATGCAGGTGGAGATGCAGCACTGAGCGGCCGGCGGGCGGAGAAGTTTTCGTGAAAATGCCGCTCCGGGCGCTTGCAAACGGACAGAACACCTGTTAGACTATAGGTACGATTTTTTCGGGCCGCGGCCCGGCACCGGACAATGGAACAGAGCGGACGCGGCGGGCGCAGCCCTGGCCCCACGGGGGCTTCGGGCGGCTCCGCCGCGTCTGCGCCAAACGGATCAGGGGGAACTTGCATGACTTACGAACAGGCCGCGGCTCTGCCCGTGTACGACGGGTCGGACCTGGGGGCGGTCTATTCCAAACGCCATACGGCTTTTGCCCTGTGGGCGCCCACGGCTGCCACGGCGGCCGTCCATCGGTTTGCCACCGGCACGGACGGCGAACCCGGCGCCGCCGACCTGGGGGTGACCCCCATGCACCGCACCGACGGCGGGGTCTGGCGGGCGCTCATCGGGGGCGACCTGGCGGGGCAGTATTACCTGTACGAGCTCACCTTCCCGGACGGGCACAGCAGCTGGCTGGTGGACCCCTACGCCCGGGCCGCCGGCGCCAACGGCCAGCGGGGGATGGTGCTGGACCCGGAGGCCGCCGCCCCGCCGGGCTGGGCAGCGGACCGCCGCCCGGCCGCCGCCCGGGACCCGGCGGGTGCCTGTATCTGGGAGGTGCATGTGGGCGATTTTTCGGCCGACCCCCACAGCGGCGTGCGGCCGGACTGGCGGGGCAAATACCTGGCCTTCACCCAGGCGGACACCACCCTGGACCAGGAAGGCCGCTTTCCCACCTGCCTGAACTACCTCCGGCAGCTGGGGGTCAGCCATGTGCAGCTGCAGCCGATCTTTGACTTCGCCACAGTGGACGAGACCCGCCCCGGCGGCTACAACTGGGGCTACGACCCGCTGAACTACAACCTGCCCGAAGGCTCCTACGCCACCGACCCCTGGCACGGGGAGGTCCGCGTGCGGGAATGCCGCGCCATGATCGCGGCGCTGCACCGGGCGGGGCTGGGCGTGGTGATGGATGTGGTGTACAACCACACCTACCACGCCGACAACTGGATGGAGCGGGCGGTGCCCGGCTACTGGCTGCGCCGCTGGGCCGACGGCCAGCTGACCAACGGTTCCGGCTGCGGCTGCGACCTGGCCAGCGAACGGACGATGGTGCGCAAGTACATCGTGGATTCGGTGGTCTACTGGGCCCGCGCCTACCACCTGGACGGTTTCCGGTTCGACCTGATGGGCCTGCATGATGTGGAGACGATGAACGCCATCCGCGCCGCGCTGGACGCGCTGCCCGGCGGGCGGGAGATCCTGATGTACGGCGAACCCTGGCAGGGCGGCAGCACCCGGATGGACCCCGGCGCCCGCTCGGCCGACAAGGGGGCCCTGCCGCTGCTGGATGCGGGGGTCGGCGTCTTCTGCGACAACACCCGGGACACCATCAAGGGCGGCGTCTTTGACGCCCGGGCCCCCGGCTTTGTCAACGGCGCCCCCGGCGCGGCCTACACGCTGCTCCATGTGGTGGGCGCTTTCCGGGACGGCAGCGACGGGATGCACCCCAAGTCCGCCGGGCAGGTGGTGCAGTACGTCTCGGCCCATGACAACTTCACCCTCTGGGACAAGCTCAAGGCGGTGGCCGGCCGGGACGACTTCGACCGCCCCGACGAAGACCTGCTGGCCCAGAACCGGCTGTGCGCCGCCATCTACCTGACCTGCCAGGGACTGCCTTTCCTGCAGGCGGGGGAGGAGTTCGCCCGCACCAAAAACGGCGACCCCAACACCTACCGGGGGCCGCTGTCCCTCAACCGGCTGGACTGGACCCGGGCCGCCGCCCTGGCCCCGCTGGTGCAGTTCTACCGGGGGCTGCTGGCCATCCGCCGCGCATGGCCGGAACTTTCCGCCCTGTCCGACCCCGACCAGCCCCTGCCGCTGCTGCTGGCACTGCCGGGGTGGCTGGTGGGGTTTGTGCCCGAGCGCACCGGCGAAAGCCAGGCGGCCCGGCTGGCGGTCTACTACAACCCCGACCCCACCCCCCACAGCGTTGTGCTGCCGGCGGGGCGCTGGCGCACCCTCTGCGACGGGGTGCGGGCCGACGCGCTGCCCTTCGGCCCGGTGTACAGCGGCGAGTACCGCCTGCCGCCGGTCAGCGCGGCGATCCTGGCCGCCGTCCCCGGCGACTGACCCGTTTTCCGGACGCAGCAAACACACAGCGAACGACACAGGACTGCACTGCAGGCGCCGGCCTGCTGCAGCCTGTGTTTTTTTGCCGGTCCGGGGGGAAAAATACAAAAGGTGGTACGCCAAAAACCGGCGGGGTGGATCCGGCCCGCGCTGAAACAATCGAAAGCGGCGGGACCGGGCACAGCCCGGACAGGCCGCCCGGCGAAAAAGAAAGCGGGGAATTCCGCTGGTTGCACAAGCGACGCTTGAATTCTTTGGGCAAAGTGCTATAATGAGTCGCGGAAAGGGATGCAGTCTGCTCCCTTCTTCGTTTCCTCCGGGAAAACGCGGAGGTGTTCCCCGGCGGGGCGACGGCCCCGCGGAAATGCCTTTGGCAGATCGAGGTGTTACGATGAAAGATTTGAATGATTTGATGCAGGCGATCCTGGATATGGACGCCACCCAGCGCAAGGCGGCCGCGGCGGCCGCCGAGGAGCGCACCGAGCGGCTGGGTCGCCTGGACGAAGAGCGGAAGGCCATCGCCGCCGAATATGCGGCCCGCGCCCAGGCCAGCGGCCGGGCGGCCGCCGCGGCGGCCGATGCCGCCAACCGGGCCGCGCTGGAGGAGCTGCAGCGCCGCCGCACCGCGGCCGAGCAGCAGCTGGACGCCCGGGCGGCCGCCCACCGGGACGAGTGGGTGGCGGAGCTGGTGCGCCGCACGCTGGCGCAGCCCCGGGCCGGGGGTGAGGCTTGATGGAACTGCCGATGCGTTCCAAAGCCAGCAACGCCGCGCTGGCCAAAGCGCGGGCGATGTATGGCCGCAGGCTGACCGCCGGCGATTACCGCCGCCTGGCCGCCTGCCGCACCATGCCCCAGCTGGCCGCCGAACTCAAAGCCCTGCCGATGTACGCCCCCGAGCTGGAGAGCCTCAACGTTTCGCTGGCCCGCCGCGCCCAGCTGGAAAGCCTGCTGCGCCAGGCCGTGTACGACCGGTGCGACAGCCTGTTCCGCTACGAGCTGTCCAGCGGGCAGAAGGTGTACCGGTACTTCACCGTCAGCTGCGAGGTGGATGAGATCATCACCTGCCTGCGCTGCCTGGATGCCGGGCGCCCCGGGGACTACCTGTTCAAGCTGCCGGACTTTCTGCAGCAGCGCTGCCAGATCGACCTGTACGCCCTGACCCGCGTCACCGACGCCAAAAGCCTGCTGGCGGCGCTGGCCGGCACCCCTTACCAGAAGCTGCTGGCCCCGCTGGCGGATGTGCCGGCGGGCCGCAAGCTGCTGGTCTATGCCGAGCCGCTGCTGGAAAACCACCGCCATCAGGCGTTGGTGGCCCTGGCGCCGGAACCCCGCACCGGGGCGCCGGGCCAGGCGCCCGGCCTGCGGGATTACATCGAGATGGAATGCGACGGGTCGGCAATATCCAATGCGGCGCGGCTGGTGCGGGTCCATGCCGAACCCCGCTGGCTGGATGTCTATGTCCGCCGGGACTGCACCGCCCTCAAGCCGGACCAGTGGCAGTCGCTGCTGGCCGCGCCGGACTACCCGGCCTTCCAGAGCCGGCTGGCCGACACCGTCTACGGCCGCCGGCTGGCCCGGCAGAGCTATTCCTTCCTCAAGGAAGGACTGCAGAAATGCCAGTATGCGTGGTGCCGCAAATGGCTGCGCTTTTCCACCGACCCGGCGCTGGTCATGCTGTGTTACCTCTACCTCGAACAGTGCGAGGTGAAAAACCTGGAACATATCATCGAGGGCGTCCACTACGGAATGCCCGCCGAGGAGCTGCTCCCCATGCTCATCGGCTGCGATGAGAAGGAACCGCAAGGGAGGGACCATTGATTGGTTGAAAAGATGAAACTGGTCCATGTGCAGGGCACCCTGCCCCACCTGGACGAATTTCTGGGCGCCTGCTGCCTGGACGGTCGGTTCGACCTGGAACCGGCCAGCCAGTATATGTCGGCGTCCCTGGGGTACGCCCCCCTCAATGAGGAGGACCCCTACACCCCGCTGGTGGAGCGGATCGAGGCGATGGCCGGCGAGATCGGCGCCGCGCTGCCCGACACCCCGCCCCGCAAGCTGGAGGCCGGCGACCGGGACCAGCAGTTCCTGGACGCGCTGAACAACAAATTCAGCGACCTGCGCTCCGAGCGGGACAGCCTGCAGGACCAGCAGCGCCTGTGCGAGGACGCCATCGCCCAGTACAGCCACTTCCTGAGCCTGAAAGCCAATGTGGACGAGATCACCGACTGCGCCCACGTCAAAGCCCGGTTCGGCTTTCTGCCCCAGGCCGGCTACAACAAGCTGATGAGCTCCTACGCCGACGACCCCTACATCCTGTTTGTGCCCTGCAGCCAGACCAAGGAGGGGTACTGGGGCATCTACCTGACCCCGCGCAGCCACTCCCAGGAGACGGACGGCATCTTCTCGATGCTCTACTTCGAACCGCTGCGGGTGCCCGGCGCCGCCGGCAGCCCGGCCGAGATCGTCGAGCATTTCCGGGAAAACCTCGAGGTGGTGCAGAAGGCCCTGACCGAGATCGACACCCAGGTGCGGGAGGAATGGTCCCGCAACGAGGACAAGATCGAGACGATCTACGCCGCCGCCCGCTATGCCGCCGCCGTGTTCAGCCTGCGGCACTTTGCCGCCGTCAAGGGGCAGCACTTCTTCTGCGTGGGGTGGGTCCCTGCGCGGGAGGTGGACGCCATCACCCAGGTGGCCCGCCAGATCCCGGATCTCCGCGTCACGGTGGACGACCCGGACAAGGCCGGCCACACCACACCGCCCACCAAGCTGCGTAATCCCTGGTTCGTGCGCCCTTTTGAGTTTTTTGTCGAGATGTACGGTCTGCCTGACTATGACGAGACAGACGCCACCCCCTTTGTGGCGCTGACCTTCACCGTCCTCTTCGGCATCATGTTTGGCGATGTGGGGCAAGGCATCGTCCTGACGCTGTTCAGCCTGTTCATGTGGAAGGTCAAACACAACGCGCTGTTCCACCTGATGATCCCCTGCGGCATCGCCAGCACCTGCGCGGGCTTTGTGTACGGCTCCTTCTTCGGGTACGAAAACCTTCTCGACCCGCTGTACCATGCCCTCGGCATGGCGTCCAAGCCGGTCGCGGTGATGGAATCCATCACCGGCATCCTGCTCTTCGCCGTTTACATCGGCGTGGTGCTGGTGCTGGCGGCCATGGGTATGAACATCTACACCCAATGGCGCCGCGGCCTGCTGGGCAGCGTGCTGTTCGGCACCAACAGCATCACCGGCGTGCTGACCTACCTGGCCGGCGTCAACCTGGTCAGCGCCTTCATGGGCGCGTGGCAGTTCATGCCGGTGACCCCCTCGGCCGTCATCCTGGTGCTGGGGCTGCTCTCGCTGCTGTTTGCCGAAGTGCTGGCCCCGCTGGTCAACGGCGAGCCGGACTGGAAACCCGCCGACGGCTGGGGCAACTATATGATGCAGAACGTCTTTGAACTGCTGGAAAGCGTGCTGAGCTACCTGTCCAACACCATCTCCTTCCTGCGTGTGGGCGCCTTTGTCATCGTCCACGCCAGTATGATGATGGTCGTCTTCACCCTGGCCGGCGAGCCCGCCAACCTGGCGGTGGTGGTCATCGGCAACCTGGTGGTCATCGCGCTGGAAGCCCTGCTCTCCGCCATCCAGGGCATCCGCCTGGAATTCTATGAAATGTTCAGCCGCTTTTACACCGGCGGCGGCCGCCGGTTCGAAGCCCTGGACCTCAAACGCCGCAAGCTGCCGGGCTGAACCCCGTTTCCAGCTGACTGTACGCAGATTCTACAAAACCAAACAGGAGGGTCTACTCATGAAAACCAATTTTCGTAAACTGATCGCCACCGTTCTTGTCCTGCTGGCCGTGGCCTGCTTCGGCACCATGACCGCCTTCGCCGCCGGCGAGGACACCGCCGAGCCCACCGCCGCCACCACGGCGGCCGAAACCGAGACCGAATCCACCAACGACCACAACACCTCGATGAGCGTCGGCCTGATCGCCGCGGCCCTGGCCACCGGCCTGGCCGGCATCGGCGGCGGCATCGCCGTGGCCGCCGGCGCCCCGGCCGCCATCGCCGCCAACAGCGAAAACCCCAAGACCTTCGGCAAGAGCCTGATCTTCGTGGCTCTGGGCGAATCCATCGCCCTGTACGGCCTGGTCATCTCCATCATGATCCTGTCCAGGCTGGTGTGAGCCATGCGCTTCTATCTCATCAGTGACAATTCCGACGCCATGAACGGCCTGCGCCTGGCCGGCATCGAGGGCACCGTCGCCCGCAGTGAAGCCGACCTGCGCAAAGCCCTGGACGCGGTAGCCAAACAGCCGGACATCGGCATGATCCTGGTGACAGAAAAGATCGCCGATGCCTACACCGAAGCCCTGGACCCCGTGCGGGCGGACCAGACCGGTCCGCTGCTGGTCACGGTGCCCTCCACCGGCGGGTCCGCCGCCGGCAAGGACCGCATCACCCGGTATATCCGGGAAGCGGTGGGCATCAAGATTTAAGGCAAGGGGGAGAACTATGATCGAATTGAAGACCCGTGCCGAGCAGTTCCTCAGATCCATCCAGGCCGAAGGCGAGCGCCAGTGCGCCGCCATCCGCGCCAAGACCGACGCCGAGGTGACCGAGAGCCTGTCCGCCGCCCGCCGGGAGGAACAGGCCCGCGCCGACCGGACCATCGCCTTTGAGACCGCCCGCGCCAAAACGCAGGCCAACCGCACCCTGAGCGCCGCCCGCAGCGAAGCCCGCACCGCGCTGGCCGAACGCCGCGCCCGGCTGGCCGACGACATCTTTGCCGAAGCCGCCGCCCGGCTGGCCGACTTTGCCAAAGGGGAAAGCTACGCCGCCTGGCTGCAGGCCAGCGCTGCCGACCTGGCGGCCCGCCTGGGCGAAGGCACCGTGCTGTACGCCCGCCCGGCCGACTGCCCGCTGCTCAAAACACTGCCCGCCGGCTGCACCCTGCAGCCCGACGCAGCCAACACGCTGGGCGGCCTGCGGGCCGAAAACCCGGCCCGCCGCCTGGCGGCCGACGACACACTTTCCACGCGCCTCGCGGCCCAGCGCAGCTGGTTCCTGGAAAACGCGGGCCTGGAGATCGCGCTCTGAGGGGAAACGGGGGAAGTAACCAAATGCAAACCTATCAACTCTACAGCATCAACGGCCCGGTCGTGACCGTGCGCGGCCACACCGACCTTTCCTTGATGGAGATGGTGTATGTGGGCAGCCAGCGCCTGGTGGGCGAGGTCATCCGCCTGGACGCCGACCGCGCCACCATCCAGGTGTATGAGGAGACCAGCGGCCTGCGGGCCGGCGAACCGGTGGAACCCACCGGCGGCCCGCTGTCGGTCACGCTGGGCCCCGGCATCCTGCGCAACATCTACGACGGCATCCAGCGCCCGCTGCCCGCCATCGAGGCGGACATGGGCAGCTTCATCCAGCGCGGCGCCCACGAGGCGGCGCTGGACGGCGAAAAGCGCTGGGAGGTGACGGTGCGGGTCAAGCCCGGCGACACGCTGGAGCCCGGCGCCGTCTACGCCACCTGCCCGGAAACCCCGGCCGTGGAACACCGCTGCCTGCTCAGCCCGCTGCTGGGCCGCTGCACCGTTACCTGGGCGGCGGAAAACGGCGCCTATACCGTCAACGACCCGGTGGTCCGGGTCACCGACGAAAAGGGCGGGGAACACACCCTGACGCTGTGCCAGAAATGGCCCATCCGCACCCCGCGCCCCAGCGCGGCCCGGCTCACCTCGCCCCGCCCGCTCATCACCGGGCAGCGGGTCATCGACACGATGTTCCCGCTGGCCAAGGGCGGCGCGGCGGCCATCCCCGGCGGGTTCGGCACCGGCAAGACCATGACCCAGCACCAGCTGGCCAAATGGTGCGACGCCGACATTATCATCTATGTGGGCTGCGGCGAACGCGGCAACGAGATGACCCAGGCCCTGCAGGAATTCAGCGAGCTGACCGACCCGCGCACCGGCAAGAGCCTGATGGACCGCACGGTGCTCATCGCCAACACCTCCAACATGCCG
>DWWE01000040.1 GCA_019119835.1 Candidatus Gemmiger stercoravium
AACAGCCGCGCACGGCAATTGCCTAACGCGGCTATTTCCCCTTGTGTATCCCCTTCGACAAAATTTTACGCCAAATCGCGCACTCGTCACTACGTTCCTCGCACACAATTTGGCGTAAAATTTCCCTGTCGGTGTCGCCGTCGTCGGCACATGTCCGCCGACGGCGACGGTTTTAACTTTTTCGACAGTCTGAGCGCCCCGGCGCCTGCCAGAAACGGCAGACGCCGGGGCGCTTTGTTGTCGGTTTTGCAGCGGTCAGGCGGAAGCCCGGGTGTCGGCCCCGGGGGTCTTGTTGAAGACCTTGGAGGCGAAGAAGGGCAGGAAGAGCACGCCGTACACCACCGCCTGGATCAGAATGTCGAACCAGGTGACGGTCTGGTTGCTGATGACCGCCGACCCGGTGTAGGCCAGGATCATGTTGTTGTTGAAGTAGTGGAGCAGTACGGCCACCCAGATGTTTTGGGTCTTCTGGTAGGCCCAGGCGAAGAAGATCCCCAGGCACAGGCAGGTGACGATCTGGCTGACAAAGCTCTGCAGGCCGGTTTCGGGGGCGTAGTAGAAGAGGTTCAGCGGCAGGTGCCACAGCGCCCAGGCCAGGCAGAGAAGCACCACGCCGGCCCGGGGGCCGAAGCGCTGCTGCATACGGGGCTGCCAGTAGTAGCGCCAGCCGTATTCCTCACCGAAAAAGGCCAGGAAGCTGAGGAAGAAGTTGGGGATCAGCAGCAGGATGACGCTGTAGGGCGCCAGGGTGGTCCAGTAGGACAGGTATTCCCCCAGCTGGCCGTAGGGCACCAGGCTGATGAACACCGCCGCGGTGCGCAGCAGCAGGAACAGGACCACATACCCCAGCGCCTTGACCCCGCCCTGCCAGCGCAGGCCGGCCGCGGCACGGCGGTCCTTTTTGGCCACGAGCAGGAACACCCAGGACAGGACGCTGCCCACGATCATCACCACGTTGACGGCAGCCAGCCAGACATCCCCGGGGGCGGCCACCGCCCCGATGCAGCAGGCGACCAGCGCCGCCGTGCAGACCAGATACATCCCGTAGAACAGCCGGGGCAGGGCGGCGCGGCGGGTGAAGAGATAGGCCAGCATCACGCCGGCGGCCGGGTAGAACATCTGGGCGCTGGGGTACACGTCGGTGTTGCTGCCGGCCCGCTGGGCAATGGCCAGCGGCACGCCCATCAGGAAGGGCAGCCCGAACGCGACGAGCAGAAAGATCAGCATTTCCTTGGGCTGCCAGAGGGGTTTGGTCTCGGTCAGCGGCTGGGTATTTTCTTGCATGGTGGATTCTCCTTTTCGTAATGGCATCATGGCGGCGCAGACGGGTCAGGGGGCGTCGGGGCCGTTTTGCGGTTTGTCTTCGGTATCCTCATCCGGGGTGTCGTCCTCGGGGTTGTCGAGGGTGCGGCGGCGCTTGTAGTAAAGCCGGGAACCAAGCTGCAGCATGCCCAGGCAGAGCAGGCCGGTGACCACACCGCCCACCGCAGCGCCCCACCAGTCGCCGGGTTCCCACCAGCTCTGGCGGCTGTTGCGGACCAGCAGGTAGATAAAGAACGCCACGGCGGCCGTCGCCGACCAGACCAGATTCTTGCGCAGGCTCGGCCTGGAATCGGCGATCGTCCAGATCCCGTTGCGGATCCATTCTACAGCGCCATAGACGCACATGGCCATAAAGACCACCCACTCGGCGGCCATCTGGGACATCGGCGCCCCGGCAATGCTCTGCGCAAAAAGGGAGATCAGCAGCATCACCCAGGCCAGCCAGAACCCCCGATGGCCGATCTGGTCAGCCTTCTGCTGCTGCAGCTCGTCCAGCTCGTTGCCGAACAGCTGCTTTTTGAACCAGCTGAACAGTTTCATCCTTCATCCTCCCAAAACAGTTCGTCCAGCGTCTTGCCCAGCGCCTTGCAGATGGCCCGGCAGAGCTTGATGGTGGGGTTGTACTCGCCTTTTTCGATGGCGTTGATGGTCTGCCGGGTCGCACCCACCGCGGCGGCCAGGTCCGCCTGGGTCATGTCCTTCTCGGCCCGGGCCGCCTTCATTTTCAGATTCTTTGCCATGGCGCCGCCTCACCGCAACAGCAGCATCGCGGCCAGCGCCGCGGCCATGGCCAGCCAGAAGGCTTTCCGGTCGCCGGAAAGTTCGTTCCATTTTTTCCACATGGTCGTTTCCTCCTTATTGCAGGATCGGGCAACGGGCTGCGTTTACAGCAGCAGGATCAGGCAGGCCGCCGCCACGCCGGCAGCCAGCACCAGCATCTGCGGGCCCGGCTGCTTCTTGTCGCTGCGCTTCATATCCGTCTTCCTCCTTTTCAGTGGGTTGGGGGCTTGCCTCCCCAACGGTCACAGTATAGCACCCGCCTTACAATTTGTCAACTATAATTTACTTTTTGTCCGGTATTATTTTTTCCCGCCTTGCACCCCGCCCGGGGGCTGTGGTATCATTCTGGTAAAAGAAAGGCGCCCCGGTTTGCTGCGCCGATACAAAGGAATGAAGGATATGCAATACGGTTTTCTTCGCTGTGCGGCGTTCAGCCCGGCGCTGCGGGTGGCGGACTGCGACTACAACGCCGACCAGATCATCGCCGCCATGCGGCAGGCGGCCGGGCAGGGCGTGCAGCTGCTCTGCCTGCCGGAGCTCTGCCTGACCGGCTACACCTGCAGCGACCTGTTTTTACAGCAGACCCTCTACCAAGGGGCCGAAGCGGCGCTGGCCCGCATCCTGGCCGAAAGCCGCAGCTGCCCGCTGGTGGTGCTGGTGGGGCTGCCGGTGTGCCAGGGCGGCAAGCTGTACAACTGCGCGGCGGTGGTGGCCGGCGGGCGGCTGCTGGGCCTGGTACCCAAACGGCACCTGCCCAACTACGGCGAGTTTTATGAGCACCGGCACTTTGCCCCCGGCCCCCGGCAGCCGGTGGCGGTGACGGTGGCCGGCCAGCCGACCCGGATGGGCACCGACCAGCTGTTCGTCTGCGCCGAGATGCCCGAACTGGTGCTGGGGGTGGAGATCTGTGAGGATCTGTGGGCCCCGGTGCCACCCAGCTGCGCCCACGCGCTGGCCGGCGCCACCCTGGTGTGCAACCTTTCGGCCAGCGATGAGACGGTGGGCAAGGCCGCCTACCGGCGGGAGCTGGTGGCCGGCCAGAGCGGCCGGCTGCTGTGCGGGTATGTCTACGCCGACGCCGGCCACGGGGAGAGCACCACCGACATGACCTTTGCCGGCCACGACCTGATCGCCGAGAACGGGGCGCTGCTGGCCGAGGCCGCCCCCTTCGGCCCCGGCCGGGCGGTGACCGAGCTGGATCTGGGCCGGCTGGTGCAGGAGCGGGTGCGCAGCACGACCTTTGTGCCCGACCCCGCCGGGTACGAGACGGTGCCCTTCCACCTGCAGCCGGTGGAGCTGACCCTGACCCGCCCCTTCTCCCCCACCCCCTTTGTGCCCGCCGACGATGCGGCCCGGGCCGAGCGGTGCGAGCTGATCCTGCGCATCCAGGCCGAGGGGCTGGCCAAGCGGCTGGAACACACCCGGGCCGCCTGCGCGGTGCTGGGGATCTCGGGCGGGCTGGATTCCTGCCTGGCACTGCTGGCAGCCGTGCGGGCCTGCCGGGTGCTGGGCCGCAGCCCCCGGGACATCGTGGCCATCACGATGCCCTGCTTCGGCACCACCCGGCGCACCCGGTCCAACGCCGAGCTGCTCTGCGAAGCGCTGGGGGTGCAGTTTGTGGAGATCAACATTGCCGAGACGGTCAAGCGCCACTTTGCCGACATCGGCCAGCAGCTGACCGACTACGACGTGACCTTTGAAAACGGCCAGGCCCGGGTGCGCACGCTGGAACTGATGGACTACGCCAACAAGCACGGCGGGCTGGTGGTGGGCACCGGCGACCTGAGCGAGCTGGCGCTGGGCTGGGCCACCTACAACGGCGACCACATGAGCATGTACGGTGTGAACGCCGGGGTCCCCAAGACGCTGGTGCGGCACATCGTGCGGTATGTGGCCGACAGCTGCGGCGACGAGGCGCTGCAGAAGGTGCTGCTGGATATTCTGGACACGCCGGTCAGCCCCGAACTGCTGCCCGCCGCCGAGGACGGCACCATCGCCCAGCAGACCGAGCAGCTGGTGGGCCCCTACGAACTGCACGACTTTTACCTGTACTATGTGCTGCGGCTGGGCTTTGGCCCGGCCAAGATCTACCACATCGCCAAGGCGGCCTTTGCCGGCCGGTACGAGCCCAAGGTGCTGCTGTACTGGCTGCGCAGCTTCTACCGGCGGTTTTTCGCCCAGCAGTTCAAGCGCAGCTGCCTGCCCGACGGCCCCAAGGTGGGCTCGGTGACGCTGTCGCCCCGGGGCGACTGGCGGATGCCCAGCGACGCCTGCAGCGCATTGTGGCTGGCCGAAGTGGATGCGCTGACCGAGTAAGCGGCCGGAACATACAGCGACGCCCCGGGGCTTTCGGCTCCCGGGGCGTCGTTTTGTTATATTTTACTTAAACTATACAAATTGTATCGTTCCCTGTGGCTGTGCGGTGCTTACCGAGCGCTGGTCAGCGGCAGGGTCAGGCTGGCGTACTCTTCCCCGTCCTGCAGCACAAGGACCTCGATGGCGTCGGCGTCCTCGGGCGCGGCGTCGAAGTAGGCGGTGTAGCGGTAGGCGGCGCCGGTCTCATCCGTCGGCGCCCCCTCGGCCCGCTCCGGTTTCAGCGGCCGTCCGTCGGCGGTGCGCAGGCGGAACTCGGTGTTCCGCAGCGGGGTGATGTGCTCGGGGTCGATCTCCCCCACCGGCGTATTCGGCACCGTGACGACCAGCTTGGTGGCGGCGGGGGTGGCCCGCAGCTCTTCCACCGTGATGCCGGTGGCCGCATCCGTCCCGGCGGCGGTGCGCACGCCGGCGCCATCCGGCGCCGGCACCGTGAAGGTCATGGTGTAAACGCCGGGCAGGTCGGTCTCGTTGGCGATCTCCCACCGGGCACCGCCCACGCCGTACTCGTCATAGTCGGTGACAAGGTTTTCCAGATTGTAGCCCACCAGATCCCGCAGCACCAGCGTCAGCTGCTGGCCGGCCAGCGCCGCCGGGTCCGGCTGCAGAAAAACCGGGTAGTTCAGCTGCAGCACAAACGTCTTTTCGTCCTGCCGGGTGAAGGCAAGGCTCCCCTCCGGCCCCAGCAGGCTGCCGTCTGCCAGCACCAGGTCGCCGTAGCCCTCCCGGTCGTCGGGCCAGACGTTGGGGTCGGCCCGCTGTTCGGGGCGCATCGGCATAATCTCGTCAAAGCCGGCCAGGCTGCCGTCCTCGGCCGTGAGCAGGACGCTGAGCCGCAGCCAGTCGCCGTCAAAATACGCCTGGGACAAGGTCATGCGGCAGCCGGCGGAACTTTCGGCGGTGGCCGGGGCGTCCAGCTGCGCGGCGTACCGGTCCAGCTGTTCGCTGCGCATCCGCACGTTGGCGTTGCGGTTGGCCCAGGCGAAGGCCCCGCCCACCAGCGGCAGGCTTTCGGCCAGGGCCGGGTTGACCGTGTTGACCCCGCAGCACAGCACCGCACAGGCCGCCGCGCCGATCCCCGCCCGGCCCAGCCAGCGCAGCAGACGGCCCCGGCGGCTCGACGGCGCGGGGCGAGCCCCGGGCAGGCGGGCTTCGGCCCCGGCCAGCACCCGGTCGGCTTCCTCGGCGGACAGCGGCGCGGCGGGCAGATCCAGCCGGTCCAGCGCCCGCAGCAGGTCCGGGTCATAGCGTTCATACATGGCGATGCACTCCCTTCTCTTCCAGTTGGCGGCGCAGGCGGTCCCGCCCGCGGCTCAGCCGTGTGTTCACGGCGCTGACGGTCATGTTCAGCGCTGCGGCGATCTCCTTTGTCGGCTGCAGCAGGTAGTATTTGCGCAGGAAAATCTCCCGGTCAGGCTGGTCCATCCCGGCCACCAGCGCCCCGGCCAACACCTCAGCCTCCGACCCCAGCCGGTCGAACGCATTCAGGTCGGCCAGCGTCTCGCCCAGACCATCGTCCAGCGAGAGGGTGTTTTGCCGGCGCAGGGCCCGGTAGCGGTCAATGGCGATATGCCGGGCCGTGACCGCCAGCCAGGGGCGCACCGGCGTGCGGTCCCGCTCCAGTTCAGCGGCCCGGCGCCACAGCGCCACAAAGGTGTCGGCCATGCCCTCCTCCACCTCCCGGGGGTCCCGGGGCAGCACCCGCATCAGGATCGCCTTGACCAGCGGCCCGTACCCCTGCAGGGCGGCGCGCAGCCCTGCGTCCGGGTCTCGGCGCAGCAGCCGGATCAACGTTCTGTCATCCACATCCTTGCCTCCTTATCGGAAATGGGGCGCCCGGCGGCGCCCTTTGGAAGCCTTCCACCTACCCAGACGAAGGAAACCCCGGTTTTCTTACAGGCGGAAAAAATAAAGGGCACGCTGCAAAAGGAAACTGCAATAGCGGTTTGCACAAAAAACGGTACAGCAAGCCAAAAGGCCCCTCCAAGAAAGCTGTTTCGGCTTCCTTGGAGGGGCCTTTTTGTGTAAGCTATTTTGCGACAGGCCCTTTGTTCCGGGCCGGGGCGGTCAGGCTTCCTCCGCCTTTTCCTGGGGGACGAGGATGTTCAGAAGGAACACCACCAGGAAGGAGACCACCAGCGAGCTGCCGAAGATGTTCTGCAGCAGCGGCGGGACAAACTGCAGGATGTCGGGCGCAGCGTCGATGCCAAGGCCCAGCGCCAGCGCGATGCCGACGATCATCCGGTTGCGGTAGTTCAGCGGCTGTTCGTTGAGCAGCTGGATGCCGGACATCGTGATGGCCGCAAACACCGTGACGGTGGCGCCGCCCAGCACCGGCTGGGGGATGGTGGCCATCAGGCCGCTGAATTTGGGGAAGATGCCGGCCAGCAGCATGATGACGCCGACCATTGTGAAGACCCGGCGGGCCACCACCTTGGTGGTGCAGATCAGCCCGACGTTCTGGCTGTAGGGGTCGGTGGGCAGGCCGCCGATGCAGGCGCCGATCATGCCGCAGACGCCCTGGCCCTTGATGGCGCCGCCCAGTTCCTGGTCAGTGGCCTCCCGGTCGAAGCCGCCCATGGCGGTGGAGGAAACATCCCCGATGGTCTGCACGGCCTGGACCATGTACATCAGGATCATCATGACGATGGCGTCGGGGTGGAATTCCAGCCCGAAATGGAAGGGCACCGGCACCGAGAACCAGGACGCGGCCTGCAGGTTGGTGAAATCCACCACGCCGCCCATGGCCAGCGCCGCCCCATAGCCGACGACGATGCCGATGAGCATGCCGGAGGTCTTGATGAGCCCTTTGCCGAAGAAGTTGCAGCCCAGGGTGACGAGCAGCGTCAGGATGGCCAGCAGCCAGAACTTGGGGGCGCCGAAGCTGCCGTTTGCCTGGGCGGCCGAACCGCCGCCGATGTAGTTGATGGCGGTGCCGTACAGCGACAGGCCGATGCTCATGACCACGGTGCCGCTGACGATGGGCGGGAAGAACCGGCGGAGCCGGCCGATGAACATGCCGATGAAGATGGACACAAAGCCCGCCACCAGCTGCGAGCCGAAGATGGCCGCGATGCCGTACTGCTCGCCGATGATGGTCAGGATCGGCATATAGGCGAAGGCCACGCCCATGACGTTGGGCATCTTCATGCCGAAGCCCAGCACCGGGAAGAGCTGCAGCAGGGTGGTGATGCCGCCGATGATCATGGCTGCCTGGGTGAGCATGATCTGCTCCTCGGCCGACAGGCCGCAGGTGCCGGCGATGAGCATGGGCGGCGTGATGTTGCCGATGAGCATGGCCAGCACATGCTGCATCGCCTGCGGGAAGGCGACGCCCCAGGAGGGTCTGCCTTCAAACCGCAGCAGTTCTGCATTGGTGGTCTGATTCATAAAAAATCCTCACTTTCCGAAAAAAAGCCTCAAACAGGGACAGTATATCGGAAAGCAAGGCGTAATGCAAGTCATATTTCCCGGTTTTTCGAAAGTTTTTCCCGCAGCCGGTCCAGTTCCTCCGGCCGGTCGGCGTCCCGCAGCTCATCGGGGCCGCCGGCCTCCACCTGGCCCGGGGCCGCGGGGCCGGCCCGCAGCACCGCGCTGCCCCCCTGCCCCGGCCTCAGGCTGCGCAGGGCGGCAAAGTCCCGGGCCGGAAAAAGCACCGGCGCCCCGCCCTGGCCCTGCCAGGCGGCCCGCCAGGGCCGGTCCGGGGCGTTGACCGCCGCCAGGGCCAGGGCGGCCACCGTCTGCCGGCTCAGCAGCGGCTGGTCGGCCGGGCAGAACAGGCAGCCGGCCAGGCCGTCCATGCCGGTCAGCCCCAGGCGGATGGTATCCCGGCGTTCCGGTTCGCCGTGCAGCACCGCCCGGATGCCGCGGCGGGCGCAGTGGGCGGCGATCTCGGGGTGGCGGGTGACCACCACCCGGCGGGCAAAGATGCCCCCGGTGGCTTCCAGCGCCCGGGTGAACAGCGGCTCGCCGCCGAAGTCCGCCAGCAGCTTGTTGGACCCGAACCGCCGCCCCAGCCCCGAGGCCATGACCACGCAGCCCAGCGCCCCGAAGGGAGCGTCCAGATCCACAAGGAAGACATCCGGCCGGCGGCAGAGCCCCTGCAGCAGCGGCAGTTCCTGGCGGCGCACGGCGGCCAGCAGGCGCCGGGCATCCAGCAGGGCGAGCAGGGCGGCGCAGTAGGCCGGGCAGGCCGTCTCCAGGTAGCCCACCTCGTCCACCGCCGCCCAGCCGCCGGGGGCGGCGGCACAGCGGGCCAGTGCCGGCACCCCCAGGGACAAAAAGCCTTCGGGCAGCGGTCTCATACGGTTTTCCGGCCCGGGCAGGGCCGGGTCGAACCGACCGATCGGCACCCGGCGGCCGGTGGCGTCCTCCTGCAGCCAGACCGCCCGGCCGGGCTCGGCGCGGGTGGTCAGCCCCGGCACCGGGCCGGGCAGGCGGGCCCGCAGTGCCCGCAGCAGGGTGGTTTTGCCGCTGCCCCGGTCACCGGTCAGGATCAGGTGCCGTTTGCCGCTCGCCCGGAAAGAACTCCAGATACAGTCGGCGGTCAGCCGCCAGGCAGGCGTCCCGGTAGGCTTCATAGCGCTGCAGCCACTCCTTTCCCTGTGGTGTCAGGCGGCTGCCGCCGCCCTCCCGGCCGCCGGCGGCGCGGGTGGTCAGGGCAAAGCCCAGCGCCTGCTCGGCCCGGCGCAGGATCTTGAGGGCCTTGGTGTAGGCCATGCCCATGGCCTGGGCCGCCGCCCGCAGCGAACCGGTCTGCTCCACGGCGCGGAGCAGCCGGCAGGGACCTTCGCCAAAAAACTTTTCCCCGTTTTCATCCAGGATCTGGACCTTGATGTGCGGCCGCATCCGCTCACCTCCCTTCCCCGGGGCCCGGCGGCTCCGGTTCCTTGAGCAGTACGATCTGTTCGGTGCCGCCGCGGCTGCGGCACCGCTGCAGGCTTACCGGCCCGTACAGGGCCGAAAGGGCGGCTTCCATCCGGTCCAGGCTGTCGGCGGCCGGGTCCAGCACCGCCTGCACCCGGCCGTCGGCCAGCACCAGCAGCCGGTCGCAGCCGTTGAGCGCCAGCCCCGGGTCGTGCAAAGCCGCCAGCGCCCCCCGCCGCCCGGTCTGCACCCAGCGGCGCAGCAGCGCCAGCATCCGGGTGCGGTGGCGCAGGTCCAGCGCGCTTTCGGGTTCGTCCAACAGCAGCAGCCCGGCCCCGGCGGCCAGCGTCCGGGCCAGGATGCAGAGCTGCCGCTGCCCCTCGCTCAGCTGGCGGTAGTTTTCCTCCTCCCGCCCGGCCAGCCCCACCCGGGCCAGCGCGTCGGCCCCTGCCGCCCGCATCCCCGCCGTGGGCCGCTGGAGCAGCCCCAGCCGCGGGTTGAAGCCCATGAGCACCACATCCAGCACCGAAATGTCGATGTCGATGCCGCTGCGCTGGGGGATGTAGCCGCAGCGCAGCGCCAGTTCGCGGGGGCGCAGGGACTCCAGCGGGGTGCCTTCCAGCACACAGCGGCCGGTATGGGGCAGGATGCCGCAGATCGCCTTGAGCAGGGTGGTCTTGCCGCTGCCGTTGGCGCCCAGCAGCCCCACCAGGCTGCCGGCTTCCAGCGAAAGATCCACCCCGCGCAGCACGGCCCGGCTGCCGTAGCCGGCGCCCAGCCCCTCCACCGTCAGAAAGTTCATGGGTGCCGCCTCCCCCTTACGATCAGATACAGCAGGAACGGCGCCCCCAGCAGGCTGGT
>DWWE01000041.1 GCA_019119835.1 Candidatus Gemmiger stercoravium
TATCCCCTTCGACAAAATTTTACGGCAAATCGCGCACTCGTCGCTATGCTCCTCGCACACAATTTGCCGCAAAATTTCCCTGTCGGTGTCGCCGTCGTCGGCGCATGTCCGCCGACGGCGACGATTTTAGACTTTTTCGGCAGTCTGGTGCCTCGCCGTCATGGCGGGGCGCTTTCTTTTGCGGCGTGCGGCGCCTGCAGCAAGATCCAGCCTTTTCGGCGCCCGCTACGCTTTATTTTGTGCGTTTTGTAACATATTATGACAGCCCCTTGCCATTTGCAAAAAAAGCCGCTACAATAGAAACTGTATCTTTATCGAAACTTGCAGGCTGCCGGGCAAAACCACCGATGCGGGTCGGCCGGAAGGGAAGTACATTGTGCGTACCGTCTTTGTCATCAACCCCACCGCCGGCCCCTCCAACGCGGCCGTCTGGCTGCGCCCTGCCATCCTGGCAGCGGCGGCGCCGCTGGGGCTGCAGCCCGAGATCCTGCTGACCACCCACCCCGGCCATGCCCGGGAACTGGCCGAGCGCCTGGCCGCCGGGCCGGAGCCCGCCCGCCTGTACGCCTGCGGCGGGGACGGCACCCTCAACGAGGTGCTGCAGGCCGCCGCCGGCCACATGGCGCTGTCGGTGGGCTGCGTGCCCTGCGGCAGCGGCAACGACTTTGTCCGCAACTTCGGCAGGGCGGAGGAATTCCTCGACCTGACCGCCCAGCTGCAGGCCCGGCCGGTCACGCTGGACGCGCTGGACACCAGTTTCGGCTACGGCGTGGGCATCTGCGCCGCCGGGCTGGATGCGCGGGTGGCCTACCAGATCCCGCGGTTCCGGCGCCTGCCCTTCTGCGGCGGCACCATGGCCTACACTTTGTCCATCCTGCAGGCAATGGCCAGCCGCTTCGGCCACGAGATGCGCATTACCGCCGACGGCCGCAGCTTCACCGGCAGCTACATGTTGGCCGCCGTCTGCAACGGGCGGCTGTACGGCGGCGGCTACTGCGCGGCGCCCCAGGCACGCCTGGACGACGGCCTGCTGGACGTGGTGCTGGTCCGCCCGATCTCCCGCCTGCGGGTGGCCGGGCTGCTGGCCTGCTACAAGGGCGGGCGGCACCTGACGCCGGACGGCGCCGTGCGGCCGGACCTGGCGCGGTGGATGCAGTTCTTCCGCGCCCGGAAGGTGTGCATCGAGGTGCTGGACGGCCGCCCCCTGGCCGCCACCGTGGACGGGGAATGCGGCCTTGTGCAGGGCATCGAAGCCCGCGTCGCCCCCGGAATGCTTTCCATGCTGCTGCCGCCGGCCGTGCGCGCCCGGCCCACAACAGCAATCTCTAACCAGTAAACCGCGCACAGAGGGGATGCCCCCAGGGAGGGAAAACCATGTCTGAAAACAAGGTCAAGATCAAAGTGACCCACAACGTCGTACATCTGCCGGCCATCGCGCTGCGGGGGCTGGTGGTGTTCCCCAACAACGTCATCCATTTCGAGGTGGGCCGCACCAAGTCCATCGCCGCCATCGAAGCCGCCATGCGCGGCAACAGCAGCATCTTCCTGGTGGCCCAGCGGGAAACCGATACCGAGGACCCCACCGCCCGCGACCTCTACGCCTACGGCGTCATTGCCGAGATCAAGCAGGTGCTGCGGGTGTCGGAGGATCTGGTCAAGGTGCTGGTGGAGGGCAAGACCCGCGCCAAGCTGCTGAGCCTGGACGGTTCCGGCAAATTCCTGATGGCCGAGGTGCGCACCGCCCCGGTGCGCGGCATCGCCCCGGACAAGCGCAACCAGACCGAGGCGCTGGTCCGCAGCCTGAAGGATTGCTTTGAGGAGTACCTGTCCTACAGCCCCCAGATCTCCAAGGACGTGGTGTACAACATCGTCTCCTCCGACAGTCCGCTCTACCTCAGCGAGTACATGCCCGCCAACCTGCTGTTCAAGTTTGAGGACAAGCAGGCCATCCTCAACGAATCCACCCTGCTGGGCCGGCTGGAAAAGCTGCTGATCCTGCTGCACCAGGAATGCGACATCCTCTCCATCGAGAAGGACATCGACGACAAGGTCAACGTCCAGATGGACAAGAGCCAGCGGGACTACTACCTGCGCGAGCAGATGCACATTATCAGCGAGGAGCTGGGCGACAGCGAGGACACCCGCGCCGAGGCCGACGCCTACCGGGAGAAGATCACCGCGCTGCACCTGGACGCCGAGAGCGAGGAAAAGCTGCTCAAGGAGTGCGACCGCCTGGCCCGGATGCAGGGCAACGTGGCCGAGATCAGCGTGATCCGCGGCTATCTGGACACCTGCCTGGCGCTGCCCTGGCACACCACCACAAAGGACGATCTGGACCAGGCCCACGCCCGCCGCGTGCTGGACAAGGACCACTACGGCCTGCGCAAGGTCAAGGAGCGGATCCTGGAACTGCTGGCCGTGCGCAAGCTGAACACCGAAGTCAAAGGGCAGATCGTCTGCCTGGTGGGCCCTCCGGGCGTGGGCAAAACCTCCATCGCCCGGTCCATCGCCCAGTGCATGGGCCGGCAGTTCGCCCGCATGAGCCTGGGCGGTGTCCATGACGAAGCCGAGATCCGCGGCCACCGCCGCACCTACATCGGCGCCATGCCGGGGCGCATCATCAACGCGATGCTCACGGCCAAGTCCGCCAACCCCGTGCTGCTGCTGGACGAGATCGACAAGCTGGCCGGCGACTACCGGGGCGACCCCGCCAGCGCCCTGCTGGAAGTGCTGGACCCGGAACAGAACCGGACCTTCAAGGACAACTTCCTGGACATCCCCTTCGATCTGTCCCAGGTGCTGTTCATCACCACAGCCAACGACGCCTCCACCATTCCGGCGCCGCTGCTGGACCGCATGGACGTGATCGAACTTCCCAGCTACACCCGCATTGAAAAGTTCAACATCGCCCGGCGGCACCTGCTGCCCAAGCAGCTCAAAAACAACGGCCTGACCGGCAAAGTCACCCTGACCGCCGGGGCCATCAACGGCATCATTGACGGCTACACCCGGGAAGCCGGCGTCCGCAGCCTGGAGCGCACCATCACGGCGGTGCTGCGCAAATGCGCCCAGAAGATCGCCGCCGGCGAGGCCGAGACCATCAGCGTCACCGCGCCGATGCTCAAGACCCTGCTGGGCCCCGAAAAGGTCAAACCCACCTTCATCTCCCGCACCGACGCCATCGGCATCGCCAACGGCCTGGCCTGGACCAGCGTGGGCGGCGAGATGCTGCCGGTGGAAGTCAGCGTCATCCCCGGCGGTTCGGGCAAGATCGAACTCACCGGCAGCCTGGGCGACGTGATGAAGGAAAGCGCCCACCTGGCCGTCACCTACGCCCGGGTCCATGCGCAGGAGTACGGCATCAACGCCGAGGCGTTCAAGACCTCCGATCTGCACATCCATGCCCCCGAGGGCGCCGTGCCCAAGGACGGCCCCTCCGCCGGCGTCACCCTGACCACCGCGCTGATCTCGGCTTTGTCCGGCCTGCCGGTGCGCCATGACCTGGCCATGACCGGCGAGATCACCCTGCACGGCAACGTGCTGCCGATCGGCGGCCTCAAGGAAAAGAGCATGGCCGCCTACCGGGAGGGCATCTCCACCGTGCTGATCCCCAAGGACAACGAATCCGATCTGTACGAGGTGGATGAGGAGGTCAAAAAGACCATCCGGTTCCTGCCGGTCAGCGACCTGGCCCAGGTGCTCAAGGCGGCGCTGATCCGCCCGGCCCACAAGGCCCCGCGCCCGGTGGTCACGGTGCCGCCGGCCACCCAGCTCATCGCCGCCGACGCCGGCGCCGCCAAAGAGCCCGCCACCGTCATGTAAGGCGAAAAGAAGGAGCCCCCATGAACTACCAACGCAGTGAATTCCAGGCATCCTACGGCATCTCCAGCCAGCTGCCCGCCCCGGACCGCCCCGAGTTTGCCTTTTCCGGCCGGTCCAACGTGGGCAAATCCAGCCTGATCAACAAGCTGTGCAACCGCAAAAACCTGGCGCGGGTCAGTTCCACGCCGGGCAAGACTGCCACCATCAATTTTTACCGGGTGGATACCGCCTATTTCGTGGACCTGCCCGGCTACGGCTTCGCCCGGGTGTCCGACGCCGACCGGGCCCGCTGGGACGAGCTCATCAACGGCTACTTCGAGGCCGGCCGCCCGCTGGCGCTGCTGGTGCAGCTGCTGGACTGCCGCCACGACCCCAGCGCCGACGACAGGCAGATGCTCGACTACCTGCACTACCACGGCATCCCCTTTGTGGTGGCGCTCACCAAGGCGGACAAACTCAAAAAGGCCCAGCAGCAGGCGGCCGAGGCCCGCTTCCGGGAACTCTGCGCGCCCTATGGCTGCCGGCAGGTCTTTCTGACCAGCGCCGAAAAGGGCACCGGCATCGACGCGCTGCGCGCCTGCCTGGACGCCGCCGTGGGGGAGACCGCCGATGGCCTATAACGAGTTTGCCTATTTTTACGATGAATTCAACACCGCCGCCGACTACGATGCCCTCTACCGCTATGTCACCGGCGAGCTGGCGGCCCACGGCGTGCCCGGCGGGCTGCTGGCCGACCTGGGCTGCGGCACCGGCGACCTGACCCTGATGCTGGCCCAGGCCGGCTATGATGTGATCGGCGTCGATCAGTCGGAAGAGATGCTCAGCGTCCTGCGGGAAAAGGCCGACGAGCTGGGCCTGGCCGGCCGCATCCTGCTGCTGCAGCAGGATCTTCTGGAACTGGACCTTTACGGAACCATCCGGGCGGCGGTGTCCACCTTTGACACCTTCAGCCACATCGGCCCGCTGGACCGGTTCGAGCAGGCCATCGCCAAGGCTGCCTTCTTTATGGAGGAGGGCGGCGTCTTTGTCTTTGACCTCAACACCCCCTACAAACACGCCCGGGTGCTGGCCGGCCAGACCTTCGACCTGGACGCCGGGGACGCCTGCTGCCGCTGGTCCAACACCTACGACCCGCAGGCCGGCCGGGTGCGCATCGACATTTGCATCACCGACCGGGAGACCGGCGACCACTGGCAGGAAATGTTTTACGAATACAGCTATGACCTGGACACCGTGCAGACGCTGCTGGACCGCTACGGCTACACGGTGGCCCGGGTCGCCGACGGCGAGGACTTCGGCCCCCTTCGCCCCGACAGCCAGCGGTGGATCTTCACCGCCGTCAAGCGGTATACCCAGCAGGGGCCCAAAGGAGAGACAGAATGAGCGAGAACAATCTTTTGCGCGGCATTTCGGACAATGGCGGCGTGGTCTTTTACGGCATCGACTCCACCGACATCGTCCGGGAGATGGAGCGCCTGCACAAGACCAGCGCCGTCACCACCGCCGCACTGGGCCGCCTGCTCACCGCAGCGGCCATGATGGGCGCCATGCTCAAGGGCAGCCGGGACACCGTCACCCTGCAGATCAACGGCGGCGGCCCCGCCGGCCGGCTGCTGGCCGTAGATCG
>DWWE01000042.1 GCA_019119835.1 Candidatus Gemmiger stercoravium
GACCCCCGCCGAGACCCCCGCCGAGACCCCCGCCGCCGAATCCCCCGCGCCCGAGACCCCCGACACCGCCACCGCCGAGCAGGCCGCTGCCGGTGCGCTGCGGGTGGCCGGCCTCAAAGGCCCCACCACCATGGGGCTGATCAACCTGGTGGACGACGCCGCCAACGGCGGGGAGTACGGCTTTACGCTGGATTTCAGCATGCACGGCGCGGCGGATGAGATCGTGCCCCAGCTTGTCAAGGGCGAACTGGACGCCGCGGCCGTCCCGGCCAACCTGGCGGCCACCCTGTACCAGAAGACCGACGGCCAGATCCAGGTGGCGGCCGTCAACACGCTGGGGGTGCTGTACATCCTGGAACAGGGCGACACCGTCCAGTCGGTGGCCGACCTGAAGGGCCAGACCATCCTGACCACCGGCAAGGGCACCACCCCCGAGTATGTGCTGCGCTATGTCCTGAGCGCCAACGGCCTTGACCCGGACAATGATGTGACCATCGAATATTACAGCGAGGCCACCGACGCCCTCTCCCAGCTGCAGGCCGGCGCCGGCACCATCGCCATGCTGCCCCAGCCCTTTGTCACCAGCGCCCTGTCCCAGGTGGAGGGGCTGCGGGTGGCCATCGACATGAACGACGCCTGGGAGCAGGCCGCCGGCTCCCGGCTGGTCACCGGCGTGCTGGTGGCCCGCACCGACGCCATCGAGGCCGACCCCGGGACCTTCGAAGCCTTCCTGACCGCCTATGAGCAGAGCACCGAGGCCGCCAACACCGACCTGGAGGGCACCGCCGCCCTGTGCGAGCAGTACGGCATCGTCGCCAAGGCCGCCCTGGCCCAGAAGGCCCTGCCCGAGTGCAACATCGTCTTTGAGACCGGCAGCGAGATGAAGACCGACCTTTCCACCTACCTGCAGGTGCTCTATGACGCCGACCCCGCCAGCGTGGGCGGCGCCATGCCGGACGACGCCTTCTACTATGGCGCCTGACAAACCCCGCCCCCGGCAGCTCGCCCTGGTGGCGCTCTTCTGGCTGGCGGCCTGGCAGGGGCTGGCCATGGCCCTGGGCCACGGCGGGCTGTTCCTGGCTACGCCCCTGCAGACGCTGCAGGCGTTGGCGGTGCAGCTGCCCACGGCGGAATTCTGGCACCGCATCGCCTTCAGCGCGCTGCGCATCCTGGCCGGGTTCGGCCTGGCGGTGGTCTGCGGGCTGGCGCTGGGGGCGGCCGGGGCCCGCTGGGTCTGGGTGCGGCGGCTCATCGCCCCGCCCATGGCGCTCATCCGCGCCATGCCGGTGGCCAGTTTCGTGATCCTGGCGCTGCTGTGGGTCAGCAGCGCCAACCTGTCGGTGGTGGTCAGCTTCACCCATGTACTGCCGGTGATCTACGCCGGGGTGCTGGGCGGCATTGCCGACACCGACCGCCAGCTGCTGGAAATGGCCGCCGTCTACCGCCTGCCGCTGCACAAGCGGCTGCGGTACATCTGGCTGCCGGGGGTGTTCCCCTCCTTCTGCGAAAGCTGCATCGCCGCCATGGGAATGTGCTGGAAAAGCGGCGTCTCGGCCGAGGTCATCGGCCTGCCCGACCACAGCATGGGCGACGCGCTCTACCGGGCCAAGATCACCCTGTCCACCCCCGATGTCTTTGCCTGGACGCTGGTCATCGTGCTGCTGTCGGCGGCGCTGTCCGCCCTGGCGGCCCGGGGGCTGCGCCGGGCCAAGGCGGCGCTGTGCGGGGAGGTGAAGGCATGAGCATCCGCATCGAAGGGCTGTGCAAATCCTTCGGCTCAAGGCCGGTGCTGCAGAACTTCAGCCTGCAGGCGGCGGGGCCGGTCGTGCTCATGGGCCCCTCCGGCGGCGGAAAAACCACGCTGCTGCGCATCCTGATGGGGCTGGAACGGGCGGATGCCGGCCGCGTGGAAGGTGTGGGCCGGGTGGCGGCGGTCTTTCAGGAAAACCGCCTGTGCCCCCAGCTCACCGCCGTGGCCAACATCACCCTGCCCGGCGGCAGCGCCGCCCGGGCCGAAGCCGAACTGCGGGCGCTGGGCTTCGGGGACGCCGAGCTGGCCCTGCCGTCCGCCCGGCTCAGCGGCGGGCAGATGCGCCGCGCCGCGCTGCTGCGGGCGCTGCTCTGCCCCGGGGCCGACACCCTGCTGCTGGACGAACCCTTCACCGGCATGGACGCCGACCTGGCCGCCCGGGCCGCCGCCGCCGTGGTGCGGCTCACCGCCGGGCGGGACGCGATCCTTGTCACCCACGACGCCGAAGCCGCCGCCTGGCTGGGCTGGCCGGTGGTGCAGCTGACGCCGCCCGGGTGACCGGCTTTTTGCATCCTTCCCCCATACCCTGACAGGGCCGGACCCGGCCCTCAGCGTGTCGAGAAACTCGACACGCTGCACAAGAGGCAACAGCCGCGCACGGCAATTGCCTAACGCGTCTGTTTCCCCTTGTGTATGTCCGGGTTGCGGTGCCCGCATCATGCGGCGCGCCTTGGACGGCGCTTGCATTCTGCGACCGCTGCCCCTGCTCCGCCTCGCTGCATCCGCCGCAGGCGGCGCTCGGCTCCGC
>DWWE01000043.1 GCA_019119835.1 Candidatus Gemmiger stercoravium
CCGCTGCCCCGCTCCCACACCCGCATGATCAGGTGGTGGGGGTCCCGGACGCAGACGAACTCGGTGTTGATCCCTTCGGGAAAGGCCGGGTGGTGTTCGAACTCCGGCCCCAGCGCGGCCAGGGCAGCCCCTTCGGGCAGGGTGGCCGGGTCGGGCCACTGGATCACGCAATGGGGGTTGCCCATGCTCAGGCAGGCTGCGTCCCAGCTGCGGCCGGCGGCCACCAGCTCGGCGTGCAGCAGCGGGCCGGCGCCCAGGCCCACGGCGGGCAGCGCCGCAGGGTTTGCGTCGAACCGGCCCATGTCGGCCTGCCACATCCCGTCCCCCAGCCGGTGCAGGGTCTTGCGGCCGGCCAGCCGGGTGTCGATCTCCAGGGTGTCCCGCTTCAGGCCGTGGCGGTAGAGGTACTCGGCCACGCAGCGCACCCCGTTGCCGCACATCCGCCCTTCGCTGCCGTCGGCGTTGAACATCCGCATCGTGGCGTCGCCGCCGGCCAGCGTGGGCGGGCAGATGTAGATGACCCCGTCCGCCCCCACCGAAAAGTGCCGCCGGGACAGCCGCCGGCTCCATTCCGCGGCCTGTTCCGGCAGGCCGGTGTCGCGGCGGTCCACATAGATATAGTCGTTGCCGCAGCCGTGCATTTTGGTAAAATTCAGTTGCATCGGTTCGCCTCCTTTGGTTGGTCTGCTTCTATCATATCGCGCCGGGGCGTTTGGTACAACCGTTTGCGGGGAAAAATCTGCCCGGACCTCCGCCGTCCGCGCCCTTTCGGGGAGCCCGGCAGGCCGGCGGGGAACTGGACACTCGGTGGCAAGGCGTCGAATTTTTGGGCCCGCGGCTTGACAACCCGCCCGGGATAGGATATAAAAATACCTGTAAGAATCATAAGGGCGACAGGGCGGCCCGGCAGCGCAGGCGGCCGGACCGGCCTGTTCTGTGCTTGCATACCGAAGGGGACGGCACCGCGCCGGGGCCAGGCGCCCCGGACCGCCCGGGACCAAACCAAGCGCGAGCTGCGCAAGAAAGTGTGAGAGAGAATGGCAAAAGACAAGAAAAAACTGGTGGAGGCGATCACCGCCCAGGAAGTGGATTTCGCCCAGTGGTACACCGACATCTGCACCAAGGCCGAACTGGTGGAGTATTCCAGCGTCAAGGGCTTTGTGGTGCTGCGCCCCTATGGCTACGCCATCTGGGAAAACATCCAGAAAAACCTCGACGCCCGCTTCAAGGCCACCGGCCATGAGAATGTGGCCATGCCGATGCTGATTCCCGAAAGCCTGCTGAAGAAGGAAGGGGAGCTGGTGGACGGCTTCGCCCCCGAGGTGGCCTGGGTCACCGCCGGCGGCAGCGAGCCGCTGGAAGAGCGGCTGGCCGTGCGCCCCACCAGCGAGACGATGTTCAGCGACCACTTCTCCCATGTGCTGCAGAGCTACCGCGACCTGCCGATGCTGTACAACCAGTGGTGCAGCGTGGTCCGGTGGGAAAAATCCACCCGCCCCTTCCTGCGCACCCGGGAATTCTGGTGGCAGGAGGGCCATACCATCCACGAGACCGCCGAGGAAGCCCAGGCCGAGACCGCCCAGCAGCTGAACTGCTATGCGGATTTCTGTGAGCAGGACCTGTGCATCCCGGTACTCAAGGGCCGCAAGACCGACAAGGAGAAGTTTGCCGGCGCCGAGGCCACCTACACCGTCGAGGCCATGATGAAGGACGGCAAGGCGCTGCAGAGCGGCACCAGCCACTATTTCGGGGACAAGTTCTCCCGCGCTTACGACGTGACCTTCACCGGCCGGGACAACACCCTGCAGTATCCGTTCCAGACCTCCTGGGGCGCTTCCAGCCGGCTGATCGGCGCCATCATCATGACCCACGGCGACGACGACGGCCTGATCCTGCCGCCGGCCATCGCGCCGGTGCAGGTGGTCATCGTGCCGGTGGCCGCCCACAAGCCCGGCGTGACCGAGAAGGCCCGCGAACTGGCCGACGCGCTGCGCGGGTCCTTCCGGGTCAAGGTGGACGATTCCGACAAGGCCCCGGGCTGGAAGTTCAGCCAGTGGGAGATGAAGGGCGTGCCGCTGCGCATCGAGGTGGGCCCGCGGGACATCGAGCAGGGCCAGTGCGTGCTGGTGCGCCGCGATACCCGTGAAAAGCAGTTCGTCCGGTTCGAGGACCTGGCCACGGCGGTGCCCGCCGCGCTGGAGGCGCTGCGCGCTTCGCTGTACGAAAACGCCCGGAAAAACCGTGAAGCCCGCACCTACACCGCCCGGAGCCTTGAGGAGATCAAGGCCATCACCGCCGAGCACACCGGCTTTATCAAGGCCATGTGGTGCGGCGACCTTGCCTGCGAGGAGGCCATGAAAGAACAGGCCGGCCTGTCCAGCCGCTGCATGCCCTTTGAGCAGGAAGAGATCTCGGATGTCTGCCCGATCTGCGGCAAACCGGCCCGCAAGATGGTCGTCTGGGGCGTCGCCTACTAAACGGCAGCGCGGCAAGAGCGCCCGCCGCAACCAGGGCCGCCCTTTGCCCCGCGTTCCGTCTGTCTCTTTGTGGGGGAAAGGTCTGTGCCCATGTTCCTGTTCATCACCTTTCTGCTCTATGCGCTGGGGCTGGTCCTCACCGCCGTGGGCAGCCGGCTGACCGGCCGCTGCGCCACCTGGTGCTGTGCGCTGTGCGGCTTCCCGATGTGGGTGGTCAGCGGCACGGTGGCCTCGCTCAGCGTGGCGCTGCCCCAGCTGGTGCTGGCCTTCCTGGCTTCGGGGCTGTCCATCACCAGCCTGGCGGTGGGGGCGGCGCTGGCCGGCGCCGTCACCGACCTGGGGCTGGTGCTGGCGCTCTGCCTGCTGCGCCGCTCGGTCACGGTGGACCGGGGCGAGTTCTGCCGCAAATGCGGCATCCTGCTGGCGGCCTGTCTGGTACTGCTCCTCTTTGTCCGGGACGGCGCGCTCAGCCACACCGGCGCCGGGCTGCTGATGGCCCTCTTCGTCCTCTTTGTGATGGAAAGCATCGTGTACCAGTACCGCCTTGTGTATGACGAGGACCTGCAGCCCATCGGGGTGGGGCCGAAGCGGCTGCCCCGCAGCGCCGCGGTGCCGGCCAGCCAGACGATGGCGTTCCCGGCCATGAGCCCGGGCAACGCCGTCAAAAACCTGGCCGGGGTGCTGGGGGGCCTGGCGCTACTGCTGGGCGGGGCCTGGGCGCTTTTGTACAGCGCCACCGCCCTGGCCAACCTGACCGGTACCATCCAGGCGCTGTGGGCGGCCACCCTGATCTCCTTCGGTTTCAGCCTGCCGCTGCTGGCCGAGGTACTGCACCATCCCTTCGGCTCGGTCTGGAAACGGTTTGCGGTGCGCTGCCGCATCCACCCGCCGGCCGCGCTGCCGATGCAGATGCTCAACAGCGCGATCCTCAGCCTGACCTTTGTGCTGCCGCTGTGCAGCCTGACCTACCGGGCCCGGCTGCCGGTGGGGGCGCAGTTCCGCGCCTACGATGTGCCGGTCTGCGTGCTGCTGGGGCTGGTGCTGCTGGTCCCGCCGCTCTTCCGCCGCCGGCTGTACCGCTGGCAGGGCGGGGTCTGCCTGGGGCTGTACCTGCTGTACCTGGCCGCGGTGCTGCTGGCCCCGCGGGCCGGCGCCTGAACTCAACATTGCAAAAACGCCCTGTGCCGCTTGGCACAGGGCGTTCTGCTTTGGGTTGGCTTTTTGAAATCGGGAATTCGTAGTCAGCGCCCTGCGGGCTGGCGGGGGTCGGCGGCCGGCAGGCTGAAGGTGAACCGGCACCATTTGCCCTGTTCGCTCTCGGCCTTGATCTGCCCGCCGGACAGGTTCACCAGCACCTTGCAGATGTGCAGCCCCAGCCCGCTGCCCCGGGTGTTCAGCCCGCGGGAGCGGTCCTCCTTGTAAAAACGCTCGAACACGAAGGGCAGCGCCTCGGGGGCGATGCCGTCGCCGGTGTTCTCGATGGAGACATACACCATGCCGCTGCTGTGGACCACCTGGAAGCGGATGACCCCGTCGGGCGGGGTGAACTTGATGGCGTTGTCCACGATGTTGTACACCACCTGATGGACCAGGTCCGGGTCGGCAAAGACCGGCTCGCGCCCGGGTTCCAGCCCCTGAATGTCGATCTTGCCGTCCTCGATGCGCCGCTCGTCGCTGAGCACCACATCGGTCAGGGTGTCCCAGACGTTGAAGCTGCGGGCCTGTACCTTGTACTCGCCGCTCTCCAGCTTGGTGATGTCCAGCATGTTCTGCACCAGCCGGGCCAGCCGCCCGGTCTCCTGGGAGACGATGGCCAGATAGTGCTTGTACTCGCTCTCGGGGATGGTGTCGTCCAGCATCCCGTCGATAAAGCCCTTGATGCTGGTCATCGGGGTGCGCAGTTCGTGGGCGATGTTGCCCATGAACTGGCCGCGGGCGTTGTCGATGGTCTGCAGCCGGGCCGCCATGTTGTTGAAGGTGGTGGCGAACTCGGCCAGCTCCTCGCAGCCATTCACCGGCGCCCGGGCGGTAAAGTCGCCGCTGCCCAGCTGGCGGGCCGCCGCGCTGATCTGTTCGATGGGGGCGGTGATCTTGCGGGTCAGCAGCATCGACACGATCATGGCCAGCAGCAGGATGCAGATGGCCGAAATGCAGATCACGCTCAGGCTGTCCTCCAGGTACCGGTAGGTGGACTGGGTGGAGGCACACACGAACAGGTAGGCCACCGCCTGCCCGCCGTCGATGCGCCGCCCGGCCACATAGTGCTTGGTGGCCAGCGTGCCGCCCAGCGTGCCCTGCTCAAAGTAATCCTCCCCGGCGTCCAGCACGTCCAGCACATCCTCGGGCACCGGGGTGGCGGTCAGGGCGTCGGTCTGGGTATTCAGCAGGGCGTGGCCGGTCTCGTCGGCCACAAACACCGTCACGTCGGAGGAGGTGTGAAACAGCTCGAACCCGTTTTCGATGTTCTCCCGCAGCGCATCGTCCGCAATGGGTTTGGTGATGTCCTGCCCCATGGCGGCAAACCGGTTGCTCAGGGCGGTGGAGGCATCCAGCACGCTGGTCAGCGCGGTGCGGCGCTCCTGGCTGAAATAGGCCATCGAGAGCGCGCACAGCACCCCGCCCATCAGCGTCAGGCTCAAAAGCAGGATCAGGGCGGTGCTGGTGAAGATCTCCTTGCTGATGCTTTTGCTTCGTTTGCGCTGCACTTTATTCCTTCACCTCGAACTTGTACCCCACGCCCCACACGGTCTTGAGGCACCACTGGTCGGACGCGCCTTCCAGCTTTTCCCGCAGGCGCTTGACATGTACGTCGATGGTGCGGGAGTCGCCGTAATACTCAAACCCCCACACCTCGTCCAGCAGCTGGTCGCGGGTATACACCCGGTTGGGGTGGGCGGCCAGGCAGGCCAGCAGTTCCAGCTCCTTGGGCGGGGCGTCCACCACCTTGCCCTTGACCTTCAGCTCGTAGCGGTTCATATCCAGGTGGAGGTTGTCAAAATCGTACACACCCTTGTCGTCCTCATCCGGCAGGGCGCAGCGGCGCAGCACCGCCTTGATGCGGGCGGTGACCTCCTTGGTCTCAAAGGGCTTCACGATGTAGTCGTCCGCCCCCAGTTCGAGCCCCAGCACCTTGTCGTAGGTCTCGCCCTTGGCCGTCAGCATGATGATGGGGGTCTTGTTGTTCTGGCGGATGCGCCGGCATACCTCCCATCCGTCCATGCCGGGCATCATCACGTCCAGCAGCACCAGGTCGGGGTGCAGGCGCTCAAATTCCTTCAGGGCCTCGTTGCCGTCGTAGGCCATTGTCACATGAAAGCCCTCTTTTTCCAGGTACAGCCGCAGCAGTTCGCAGATGTTCTTGTCGTCATCCACCACCAGGATCTTTTCGTTTGCCATACTACTCTTCCCTCCGTCCACGGCGCGGCAGCGCCGTACAAAACTACACTTCCATTATAAAGGGCAAATATGGAAAAATAAAGAAGAAAACATCAAATTTTTCTTACCCGAACGCCCCGGTTTGTCCCACCGGCGGGGCTGTTTTTGCCAAATGGCTTGCCTGTTGGGGCCCCGCTGTGTATAATGGGAAAAGAAACTTTGCAAACCATTGCGCTAAAGGAGCGAACGTTCTATGAAACTTGGAATCGTTGGCCTGCCCAACGTGGGGAAATCCACCCTCTTCAACGCCATCACCTCCACCCGCAACGCCCAGGCGGCCAACTATCCGTTCTGCACCATCGAGCCCAACGCCGGCATCGTGGCGGTGCCCGACCCCCGGCTGGACAAGCTGGCCGAGCTCTGGCAGACCGATAAAAAGACCCCCGCCACCGTGGAATTCGTGGACATTGCCGGCCTGGTCAAAGGCGCGGCCCAGGGCGCGGGGCTCGGCAACAAGTTCCTGGGGCATATCCGGGAATGCGACGCGCTGGTCCATGTGGTGCGCTGCTTTGACGACGACAGCATCATCCATGTGGTGGAGGATGTGAACAAGCCCGAGAGCGTGGACCCCATCCGGGACATCGAGGCCATCGACCTGGAACTGATCCTCTCCGACCTGGAGGTGGTCAACAACCGCCTGGGCCGCCAGCAGAAAGCCGCCAAGACCGGCAACAAGGCCGCCGGGGCGGAAGCCGCCTGGCTGGCCGAGCTGGCCGCCCACCTGGAAGCCGGCCAGCCTGCCCGCACCTTTGATTTTGACGAGGAGGACGCCGCCCAGGCCGCCGCCCGCAAGGAGATGGGCCTGCTCTCCGCCAAGCCGGTGATCTACGCCTGCAACGTGGGGGAGGACGACCTGCTGGGCGGCATCGGGGACAACCCCTACTACCCGCTGGTGGCGGAACGCGCCCGGGCCGAACACGCCCAGGCCATGCCGATCTGCGCCAAGACCGAGGAGGATATCGCCGACGCCACGCCGGAGGAAAAGCACGCTTTCCTGCAGGAAATGGGCATCGAGGCCACCGGCCTTGACAACCTCATCAAAGCCAGCTATACGCTGCTGGGGCTCATCAGCTTCCTGACCGACGGCAAAAAGGAATGCCGCGCCTGGACCATCCGCCAGGGAACCCGGGCCCCCCAGGCCGCCGGCAAGATCCATTCCGACTTTGAGCGCGGCTTCATCCGGGCCCAGGTCATCGGGTACGAGGACCTGGCCGCCCACAACTTCGACTACGCCGCCGTCAAGGCCGCCGGCCTGCAGCGCACCGAGGGCAAGGAGTATGTGGTGCGGGACGGCGACATCATCGAGTTCCTGTTCAATGTGTAAGGAGGGCGCCATGACCATCGGAATTATGGGGGCGATGCCCGCCGAGGTGGACCAGCTGTGCGCCAGACTGGCCGATGTGACCCGGGAGGAATACGCCGGGGTGGTGTACCACCAGGGCCGCCTGGCGGACAAGAAGGTGGTGGTCTGCTGCGCCGGCATGGGCAAGGCCAACGCCGCCTCCACCACCCAGGTCCTCATCACCCGCTACGGGGCCGAGAAGATCCTCTTCTCCGGTGTGGCGGGCAACATGACCAGCCGGATCGGCATTGGGGATGTCTGCGTGGGGCGGCTCGTGGTCTACCATGACGCCGACGCCGACTGCATCGTCCAGAGCGCGCCGTTTCTCGAGGAATTCCCCGGCGACCCGGCGCTGGTGCGCTGTGCGCTGGATGCCTGCGCCGCCTGCGGCGTGAAGGCGATTGCCGGCAAGATCGCCACCGGCGACCGCTTTGTGGGGGACAGCGCCACCAAGGCTGCCATTGCCGCCGCCTGCCACCCCGACTGCGTTGAGATGGAAGGGGCGGCCGTGGCCCAGATCGCCGCCCGCAACGGGGTGCCCGCCGTGATCCTGCGGGCCATGAGCGACAACGCCGACGAGGAAGGGTACGAGCGGCTGGTCGTGCAGGATTTCAGCATCGACGAGTATGTGACCACCGCCACCCGCATTGTGGAAAAGATGCTCCAGACGCTCTGACGCGCCCGGACAAAGACAAACAACGACCGCGCCGCCCTGTTCCCTCGGAACAGGGCGGCGCGGCTGCGTCAGGGGGCTTTTTTCACCGGGACCCAGACTTCAAAAGCGGTGTCGGCCGGGTTGGGGGTCTTGTAGACCTCAATGTCCGGCGCATCGCCGTACACATAGCCGGAGGCGGGCAGCCACTCGGTAAAGATGCGCCGCTCCAGCGCCTGCAGGTCGCGGCTGGTGCCGGCGCCGGGAAAGACAGCCCAGCAGGCCGGGGGGATCGTCATGGTCTCCCAGTCGTCGGCCGGGGCGTCGGTGGCCACGGCAATCAGGTAACGCCCGGCCTCGGGGTCCCGGCAGTCGCAGACCCCCAGCAGCCCCTGCGGTTCGCCGTTGGCCTGGGCCAGCAGCCGGGCCAGCGTTCCGCTTTCCACGGTGCTGTGCCACAGCGCGGGCACGGCGGCAAAATTCTTTTCCATCTCCGGGTGGATCGGCGCGCCGACGCCGGCCACCCGAAAAGCGTCTCGGGTCACTATGCGGTAGTTCATTTCACACACTCCTTGTACAGTCAGATGGAAGAGGATGGGCGGGTAGGAGCAAGCCGGCGCCCGGCCGTCCCTGACCGCCGACGGCGCGGCCCCGTGGACCGACCGGAACGCCCGATGAAAGGCGGTGGGGGAGTCGTAGCCGTACCTGGCGGCCACCTCGATGACCTTGCCGCCGGCCTGCAGGTCGGCGGCGGCCCGCGACATCCGCCGCCGGCGCAGATACACCGAAAGCGGCACCTCGGCCAGGTAGCTGAACATCCGCTGGAACTGGCCGGCCGAACAGCCGCAGATCTGCCCCAGCCGCGCCGGGTCCACCCGGCCGGTCAGATTTTGCTCGATATAGCAAATGCCGCGGTTCATCTGTTCGATCCATTCCATGGCGGTGCCCTCCCTGTGGTTCCAGTATAGCAGAAAGTGCCGGGCCGGTCCTCTCGGTTTGCGCCCCGAAACGGCGAGGCGCCGGCAAGACAAACAGCCCCTTTGCCGGGGCAAAGGAGCTGGGGAGATCGGCTGCAGGGACAGTCAGGGGTTCAGGATGGTGCGCCAGTCCAGGTCGCCGTGCTCCAGACCGTGGATCAGCACTTCGGCGGTGGCGATGTTGGTGGCCAGCGGGATGTTGTGAACGTCGCAGATGCGCAGCAGGTTCATCTCATTGGGTTCGCCGGGCTTGGCGGTGATGGGGTCACGGAAAAACAGCAGCATGTCCACCTCGTCGCAGGCAATACGGGCCGCGATCTGCTGGTCGCCGCCGTGCTCGCCGGGCAGGAACCTCTCCACCGGCAGGCCGGTCGCCTCAGCCACCAGCCGCCCGGTCGTGCCGGTGGCGATCAGGTGATGGTTGGACAGAATACTGCGGTAAGCAATACAAAACTGTACCATCAGCTCTTTTTTTGCATCGTGTGCAACCAATGCGATCGTCATACAGAACCCCGCTTCCCTCGTGCCAAGGCACGATGAACAACTTCAAAACTCTTTCTATTTACCAACCTGTAAAGGTCAAAGGGATCCGCTCCCCCAACAGCCGGCCGGCAATCGCGGCCCCGGCTGTCCGGGCGGCGCAGCCTTCGGGCACGGCAGTGCCCTGGGCGCCGGCCAGCTGCAGCGCCGTGCTTTCGGGGATCGCCCCGATCAGCCGCACCCCCACGGTGTCGATGCACTCGTCCAGATCATACACCGGCGCCTTTGGGCCGAAACTCTGCCGGGCGATGCGGTTGACGACCAGCCGCACGCTGTCCTGGGCGTGGCCGCCGGCGATCAGCGCGTCGGCCACGATCCGGCCGTCCCGCAGGGCCACCGGGTCGGGGGTCAGCACCAGCAGGGCATGCTCGGCCAGCTGTGCGGCGGCGGTGAACGGGGCGCCCATGCCGGCGGCGGTGTCAAACAAGATCCAGTCAAAGTATCCGCGCATGGCAAGAACCAGCCGGGCCAGCGGTGCGCTGCGCACCTCGCCCCCCTCATACGGGGCGCTGATCACCGAAAGCCCCGGGTACAGCGGACTCTGTACGACGGCCTTTTCGCCCTCACACCGGCCGCACAGCACATCCTCAATGTCATAGACGGTCTTGCCGTACACGCCGGCGATCACGTCCACGCTGCGCAGGCCGGAGTCCAGCTCGATCAGCAAAACGCGTTTGCCCCGGCGGGCCAGTTCCGCGCCGACCAGCACCGCAACGGTGCTTTTGCCGGTACCGCCCTTGCCGGAGCAGATCATCATGGTTTGTGCGTTCACGCCGAATAGCCCCCGGGTTTTTGGATTTTTACAGACGGAATCATGTCGGCGGAGTATACCACACCGAGATTATCCTTTTATTATTCTAGCACAAAAGAACGACCCGGGCAACTGCTTTTTTGATAAAAAATGGACAGTTTTTTTGCACACAATCACGGAGGGGCCGCCCCGCATTTTTGGCGTGGCGGCCCGCTTTTTTCCTTTTTTTCCAAGGCTCAGCTCCCGTACAGCGCCCGCACGGTCTGCCGCAGCACCGGCGCGGCGTTGGCGCCCCCGCCGCCGTATTCCAGCACCACGGCCATGGCGTACCGGGGCTCTTCGGCCGGGAAATAACCGATCAGCACCGAATTGGTGTAGTACCCGCCGCCCGGGGCGCGCTCCGGGCGCTGGGGGCTGCCGGTCTTGCAGGCAAGGGTTACGGGGCTGTCCCGCAGCACGGCCAGGGTGCCGCTCATGGCCACCATCCCCTGCCGGATGGGGCTGAACACCTCGCGGCCGCCGGGGGCGGTGTCCGCCGTCCGGGGCCGGAACTGCCACACCGTCCGGCCAAGACTGTCATAGGCGGCTTTGGCAAAGTGTAGCGCCGGGCGCTGTCCGTCCCGGGCCAGGGCCGCCGCGTAGGCCGCCAGCTGCAGCGGGGTCACGGCGGTGTTGCCCTGGCCGATGGCGGCCTGCAGGGCCAGCCCGTCCTGGTAGTTTTCGTCGGTGGTCCAGGTCAGCCGGCCGGCGGCCGCCGGCAGTTCGGCGCCGGCGTCGGCGGCCAGGCCCAGCCGCTGCGCTGTGGCGGAAAACCCATCCACCCCCACCCGGCGGCCCACATCATAAAAGAAGATGTTGCAGCTGTGCTGCAGCGCCGGGATCAGCGACACGGCCCCGCTGTGCCCCAGCTGCAGGCAGCGGGGCTGGTAGCCGCTGTAGAAGGTGTACCGCCCGCCGCAGAACACCGTGTCCGCCGGGGTGATGACCCCGCCGGCCAGCGCGGCGGCGGCCACGGCCGGCTTGAAGGCCGAACCCGGCGCGTACAGCCCGCTGCACACCCGGTCAAGCAGCGGGGCCGCGGCGTCGGCGGACAGGGCGGCATAGTCCTGCCGCCAGCGGTCCAGGTCATACCCCGGGCAGGAGACCGCCGCCAGCACCCCGCCGGTGCGCACATCCACCACCACCGCGGCCCCGGCGCTGCATTCCCGGCCGTTGCCGGCGGTGCGGGTGGTGCGCAGGGTCCGGATCTGGTCTTGCAGCGCCGCCTGCACGGCCTGCTGCAGTTCGCTGTCCAGAAACAGCTCCAGCGTGGCCCCGGGCCGGGGGTCCTGCAGCAGCCGGGTGCTGCGCCGGCCGTCCCGGTCCACCGCCACCTGCAGCCGCCCGCTGTGGCCGCGCAGCAGCGAGTCGTAGACCTGCTCCAGCCCGCTCTGGCCGATCTCGTCATTCATCGCCACCCCGGCGTCCCGCAAAGCATGGTTTTCGGCCTGCCACTGTTCCGCCGTGATGGCCCCGGTGTCCCCCAGCAGGTGGGGCAGCAGCGTCCCGTCGGGGTGGGTGCGCACCCCGCGGGCGATCAGCCGCACCGCGCCGCTCTGGGGCAGGCCGGCGGCGTAGAGGGCGGCGGCCGCCGCCTCGTCCAGCCCTTCGGCCAGCGGCAGCTCCCCGGCGCTGGCGGCAGAAAAAAAGGCGGCGAGGTGTGTTTCCACATCCTCGCCGTCCAGGCAGGTCTTCAGGTTCAACGTCTCAAGCGTCCGCAGCGTCTCGGTCAGGTCGGTGCCGGGCGGGGCCGGCAGGCAGAGGGTCAGGTCGTAGGCGGTGGCGTCCCGGGCCAGCACCCGGCCCCCGGCGTCCACAATGTCGCCCCGGGCGGCGGGCAGCGTCACCTGGTAGCGGGTCTGGCTGAGCTCCGCCACCCGCCGGGCGTAGTGGTCGGCCTGCAGGAACTGCATCCAGCCCAGCCGCAGGGCAAACAGCGCAAACACCGCGCCGCACACCACAGCCAGGGCGGTCAGCCGCCCTTTGCCCGGCCCCCGGGGCTTTTTCTGCCTGTTCATCGCCTGCACCGCCTTTCCCGGGGTATGCCCGTCTGTGCTGGAATTTCCCTCATTATACACGGCGGCGCGCCAAAATGCAAACGGCCGTTCACCCGGCCGGTACAAACACCACCCCGCCGCTGCGGCCGGTGCCGGTCAGGGGCGCCGTCTCCCGCAGGCCGGTGCCGTCTGGCTCGGGTACGCCGGCCAGCCTGCCGACCCACTGCCCGTCCAGGGTGGTCACCGTGGTGCCGGCGGCCAGGGAGCTGTGGCGGGGCAGGCCGGTCACCTGCAGCCGGCCGCCTTCCCGCAGCAGCAGCCCGGCCGTCTGCCCGGCCAGCACCGGCACGGCCCCCCGCCCGACGCCCGGCGGGTCGGCCTGGGCGGTGTCGGCGTCGGCGCTGCGCACCACCCCGCACAGCCGCCCCAGCTCGTCCAGCACCGGGGCGCCGGCGTCCAGCCCGCCGGCCGCCAGCACCAGCCCGCCGTCCGCCGCCCGGGCCGTGACCCGGGCGGGCTGCCATCCGCCCTGCGGGCGGGTCTCGCTGCCGGTCAGCGCCCGCAGCGCGTCGTTCTCGGTCTGCAGCAGGTCCGCCCGGGCCGCCGCGGTGCGCAGGGCGAAGCATTCGGCTTCCAGCGCCTGCAGCCGTGCCTCGAACCCCGGGGCCAGCCGTTCGGCCAGGGCGCTTTCCAGCCGGCGGGGCAGGGCGGCTGCGGCGGCGCCCAGCGGGGTGGGCACCCGGCGCCCGCCCCACCACAGCCCGGCTGCCAGCAGGATCACCGCCGCCGCCACGGCCCGCCGCCGTCCCCGCCGGGGCGGGCGGCCCAGGTCCAGTGTTCTGCTCATGCGCTCACCTCCGTCACCGTAATTATATGGCGCACCGCCGCTGGGTAGACTTTCCGGGCCCGGTTCCTGTATAATAAGACGGAGGTTCCGCGGGCGCGCCTGCCCCGGAAATCTGTGAAAAAGAGCGGCGGCCCGGTTGGCAACGCCCGGGCTGCCTATACTTGGGGTGTATCGGATGCACCCCGATAAGGAGGACCCCTTCATGTCCTATCGTCTGCTTGTGTTGGATATCGACGGCACCCTGCGCCCTTCCGGCCAGGACCGGGTGCCCCGCGCCGTGGCCGAGGCGGTCTGCGCCGTGCAGCGCAGCGGGGTGCGGGTGGCCATCGCCACCGGGCGGGGGCGGTGCTGCATTCCCAAAGGGATGCTGCGCAGCATCCGGCCGGACTACTGGCTCTGCGCGGCCGGGGCCCAGCTGCTGGACCGGGGCGGCGCCGAATTGGCGGCCCGCCGCATGACGCCGGAGGAGATGTACGCCCTGGTGGATTTCTTTGAGGACCACGACCTGCCGCTGCGCTTCGTCTTTCGGGACGCCACCTACGCCTACCTGGACTACCCGGCCTTTGCGGCCCGCAGCCGGACCCTCGGCGATTCGCTGCGCGACGGCGAGGACCAGGACCGCCACCTGCAGGACATGCCCTTCACGGCCTTCGGCCACCTGAGTCCGGTCCAGGCCGAACAGTTCCGGCAGAAGTACGGCTACCTGGGTCTGCGGTTCGTCTTTGAAGGGCCGGATTCCTGCGACATCCTCTCGCCCGGGGTGGACAAGGCCGACGCCCTGGCCGCCCTGCTGCGCCGCCTGGACCTGCCGGCGGCCGACTGCGTGGCGGTGGGGGACAGCGACAACGACGCGGAGATGCTGGCGCTGGCCGGCCTGGGCGTGGCGGTGGAGGGCGGCAGCCCGGCGGCCCTGGCGGCGGCGGACCGGACCTGCCCTTCCGCCGCCCGGGAAGGGGTGGCGGACCTCTGCCGGGAACTCTGGCCGGCGGCCTTTGCCGGGGCGGAGTGAAAGGGGGCCACCATGCCGAAACAGACAGGCTATACCCGGGTGGGCCCCGGTTTGCCGCCGGTGTGCGGGGCGCAGGCGTCGGCGCTGATCCTTGGCAGCTTCCCCAGCCCCAAAAGCCGGGAGCAGGGGTTCTTTTACGGCCACCCGCAAAACCGGTTCTGGCCGCTGCTGGCCGGCCTTACCGGGGCGCCGGTGCCCGCGTGGGAGGACATTGAGGCCAAAAAGCGGATCATCACCCAAAACGGCCTGGCACTCTGGGATGTGATCCGCTGCTGTTCCATCCGCGGCGCGTCGGACGCCTCCATCCGGGAGGTGGAACCCAACGACGTGCCCGCCCTGATCCGGGCGCTGGGGGTGCGGGCGGTGTTCTGCAACGGGGCCGCGGCGGCCCGGCTCTATGCCCGGTACCTGCAGCCGGCAACCGGGCTGGCGGCGGTGCGGCTGCCCTCCACCAGCCCGGCCAACGCCGCCTGTTCGCCCCAGGCGCTGCGCCGGGCCTGGGGCGCGGCGCTGGCACCCTACCTGCCAGCTGTGGACAAATTGTAAAAAATCCCGGAACGGGGCGGCGGGCGGCAAAATTGTTTGCATCCCGCCGCGGTTTGCATTATAATGAACCTGTGAACGATCGGACAATGCCCCGGCCGCCGCCGGCGGAACGAAGGGGGAGAGGAGGCTGCCATGACCCAGTGGGAAGAGACCCGGCGCAGGCCGGTGCTGCCCTGGTACCTGGCCGCGCTGGTGTGGCCGGTGGCGGCGCTGGCGCTGCCCATCTACCAGCCCTGGGCGCTGGGGGCGACGGCGGTCCTCAGCGCGGCGGTCGGGCTGGCCGCCGCCCGGCTGTGCCCCGCCCGGCTGGTGCGCCGCCAGGTGCCCTGCACCACCGGCGACGCCGAGGCCGACCGGCTGCTCACCGACATTGCCGGCCGGCTGGATGCCCTCGGGGCGCTCAACGGGGCGATCCCGGACCCGGAACTCTCCCGGCAGATGGACCGGATGGAGGCCGCCGGCCGCGCCATTCTCGAGGAACTGCGCCGCGCCCCGGACAAGGCCCCCCAGCTGGACCGCTTCGCCCGGTATTATCTGCCGGAGGCAGTCAAGATCATGTCCGCCTACGCCCGCCTGCAGCGGGTGCAGGGCCCCAACGCCGACGGGATGCGCCAGGAGGTGCTGGACACCGCCGGCACCATCGCCCAGGCGTTCGAAAATCAGCTGGACGCGCTGTATTCCGCCGAGGCGCTGGATCTGAGCACCGACATCGAAGTGCTGGAATCCATCCTGAAAAGTCAGAATCTGGCCGATTGACGGCCTTGCCCATACCACCCGCAGGGTGAACGCTGAAATGAAGAAAGGATGACCCATCATGGCAGAACAAAATGCGACCCCGGACCTGGAACTGAACGTGCCCGCCGCCCCCAGCCTGACCCTGGAGGCGGAACCCGCGCTGACGCTGGACCCGGCCGCCGATGAAAAGGTGGTGGAGGAGGCCAGGAAGGCCGCCCCCGTCAAGGTGGAGGACACCCCCCTGTCGCCGGAAGAGCAGCAGATGGTCGATGACTTCGCCCAGAAAATCGACATCACCAACTCCCAGATGGTGCTGCAGTACGGCGCGGCCAGCCAGAAAAAGCTCAGCGACTTTTCCGACACGGCGCTCTCCCGGGTCAAGACCAAGGATATGGGGGAGACCGGCGAGCTGATCACCGACCTGATCGGGGAACTGCAGGGCTTTGACGCCGCTGAGGAATCCAAGGGCTTCTTCGGCTTCTTCAAGCGCCAGCAGGCCAACATCGCCAACCTCAAGACCAAGTACGAGAAGGCGGATGTGAATGTGGAGCGCATCAAGGCCAAGCTGGAGGACCAGCAGGTCATCCTGATGAAAGACATCACAATGCTGGACAAGATGTACCAGCTCAACCTGGTCTATTTCAAAGAACTGACCATGTATATCCTGGCCGGGCGCAAAAAGCTGGCCGCCGTGCGGGCCAACGAGCTGGCCGCCGCCCAGGCCAAGGCCCAGCGCACCCAGCTGCCCGAGGACGCCCAGGCCGCCCGGGACCTGTCCGACCAGTGCGACCGGTTTGAAAAGAAACTCTACGACCTGGAACTGACCCGGAACATCTCGATCCAGATGGGCCCCCAGATCCGGCTGATCCAGTCCAACGACACGATGATGGCCGAAAAGATCCAGACCACCATCGTCAACACCATCCCGCTGTGGAAGAACCAGATGGTGCTGGCCCTGGGTATGGCCCACAGCCAGCAGGCCATGCAGGCCGAGCGCGCCGTCACCGACGCCACCAACGAGCTGCTGCGCAAAAACGCCGCCACCCTCAAGCAGGGCACCATCGACATCGCCCGGGAGTCCGAGCGGGGCGTGGTGGATATTGAGACCCTCAAGCAGACCAACCAGGAGCTGATCTCCACGCTGGACGAGCTCAACAAGATCCGCGCCGACGGCAAGGCCAAGCGGGCCGCCGCCGAGGCGGAACTGGGCCGCATCGAGGGCGAACTGCGGGCCAAACTGCTGGAAGTGAACCGCTGAACCGCGGCCCCCGGCGGGAAAACAGGCCGGAAAGGAGGCGCCCATGCAGCTGGAACAACAGGAAACTTTTGAGATCACCGGCCCCCAGCTGGAAGTGCTGGGCCGGGCAGAGAGCAAGCTGCCCGCCCCGGCGCGCAAAAAGCCGGTGGCGGCGCTGGCCCTGGCGGCGCTGGCCCTTGTGTCGGTGCTGGGCATCGGCGGGGTCAAGCTGCGGATGCGGTACGACCGGACGCTGGCGCTCTACACCCGGACCGACGAGTACGGCAACGGCATCCTGCAGGACCAGGACGCCCAGGCGGACGCCGCGGCCAGCCTGATCCGGCTGGGCGAGCGCATTCTGGGCGAACAGGACGAGACCGTCGCCCGGGCCCGGAACGCGCTGGACGGCTGGAACGCTTCGGACAAGCAGGACCCGGCGGAGCAGTACGACTGCAACGCCGAACTGTACAGCGCCGTGGGGGACCTGTACCTGGCCGCCGACCAGGCGGCGGGGGAGGGGGAGACGGCCCAGCTGGAGGCGCTGTACGCCGAATTCACCTCCCGCCAGGCGCTGATCGAGCGGGCGGCCGCCAACACCTACAACCCGGCGGCCGAAAGCTACAACAGCGCCGCAGACTGGTTCCCGGCCAACCTGATCGGTGCGCTCTGGGGCGTTGAGGAAGCGCCGCTGTTTGCCCCCGGTGCCGACTGAGCGCCGCCGGGCCCGCCCATGAACCAAAGGAGGCAAGCCCATGAGAGATACCGCTGTGCGCCGGGCGGCCGGCCTGACCGCCGCGCTCTGCCTGGCACTGGCCGGCGCCCTGCCGGCTGCGGCCGCGCCGGAGGTGGACCCTGACAAGGCGGTCATTGACAACGCCGACATCCTCACCCGGGATACGGAGACCTACATCACCGACCTGAGCACCGCCCTGCAGGAGAGCTGCGGCGCCCAGATCGGCGTGTATACCGTCGAGTACATCGGCAATTACACGATGGAGGGCTATACATACGAGCTGGCCAACGCCTGGGGCCTGGGCGACGCCGAGCGGGACAACGGCATCGTGCTGGTGCTGGCCCCCGGCGAGGACGACTACCGGGCCATGTGCGGCGCCGGCCTGGAGACCCAGTTCACCGTGCCGATGCTGCAGACCATCCTGGATGAGGAGCTGCTCCCCAGCTGGGAGGAAGGCGACTATGACGCCGGCGCCCGCGCTACGGTGCGGGCCATGGCGGACCAGCTCTGCACCATCTACGGCCTTTCGCTGGATCTGGACGACCCGGCGGCCAGCCTTGCCGGCACGGCGTCCGGCGCCCGCCCGGCCCGCCAGTCGGCCTTCCCCTGGGTGGGCCTTGTGGTGCTGCTGGTCGTGCTGGTCTTTGCGCTGGTCCTCTTCGCCCGGCCCCGGGGCCCCGGCTATCGCGGCCCGCGCTTTATCTTCCTGGGCGGCTGGCGGCCGCGTCCGCCCCGCCCGCCCTATCCGCCCCGCCCGCCCCGGCGGCCTCCGCCGCCTCCGCGGGGCGGCTTCGGCGGCCCGCGTCCCGGCGGTCCCCGCCCGCCCCGGCCCGGCGGCGGTTTCCGGGCAGGCGGCGGTGGCTTCCGCGGTGGGGGCGCCGGCCGGTCCGGCGGTTCCTTCCGGGCTGGCGGCGGTTCCTTCCGCGGCGGCGGCGCCGGTCGGCGGCATTGACCCCGCCCCCCGGCGCTCCTGTCCGGATGAAAGCCAATGAAAAAAGGCACCCGGTCCGGGTGCCTTTTTTTCTGCTGTCATGCGGCTGCCGTGCAAAAACGGCGGCTGCGCGGAAAGCGCGGCGGAGGATCAGACCTCCTTGAGCTCCCCGCGGGAACTGGCTTTCAGGTAGGCATAGATAAAGCCGTCCAGATCGCCGTCCATCACGGCCTGCACGTTGCCGGTCTCGTAGTTGGTGCGGTGGTCCTTCACCATCGTGTAGGGCATGAACACATAGCTGCGGATCTGGTGGCCCCAGGCGATCTCGTTCTGCACGCCCTTGATGTCGTCGATCTTGTCCTTATGCTGCTGCAGGGCAATCTGGTAGAGCTTGGCCTTCATCATCTCCATGGCGTATTCCCGGTTCTGCAGCTGGCTGCGCTGGGTCTGGCAGCTGGTCACGATGCCGGTGGGCTTGTGGATCAGCCGCACGGCCGAGGAGGTCTTGTTGATGTGCTGGCCGCCGGCGCCGGAGGAGCGGAACACCTGCATCTCGATGTCGTTGGGGTTGATCTCGATGTGGATGTCGTCGTTGAGCTCGGGCATCACTTCCAGGCTGGCGAAGCTGGTCTGGCGGCGGGCGTTGGCGTCAAAGGGGCTGATGCGCACCAGCCGGTGTACGCCGTTTTCGCTCTTGAGCATCCCGTAGGCGTTGGCGCCCTTTACCATCATCGAGGCGCTCTTGATGCCGGCCTCGTCGCCGTCCAGCACATCCAGCACCTCCACCGCGTAGCCGTGCTGTTCGGCCCAGCGGGTGTACATGCGGTAAAGCATCTCGGCCCAGTCCTGGGCTTCGGTGCCGCCGGTGCCGGCGTGGAAGGTCAGGATGGCGTTGTTGTGGTCATATTCGCCGTTGAGCATCGTCATCAGCTGCAGTTCGTCAATGGCCTTGGCCACCTCCTCCACCGCCTGTTCGCCCTCGGCCGCCAGCTCGGGGTCGTTCTCCTCCTCGATCATCTCCAGCAGGGTCTCGGCCTCCTCATACTGGGTGGCCAGCTTGCGGTAGCGTTCCAGCTTGTTTTTCAGTTCGCCCATCTCGCCGTACACCTTCTGGCTGCGGGCCTGGTCGTCAAAAAAACCCGGCATGGTCATCTGGTGTTCCAGCTCGGCCAGCCGCTTTTCGCTGGCCTCAATGGAAAGCGCTTCCCGCAGGTCGTTCACGGCGGTCTCGTAGCCGTGCAGTTTGGATTTCAGTTCGTCAATGGTGATCATGTGGATTCCCCTATACTTAAATGTGTTTCCGGGAACAGGGCCCCGGTTCCGCCTTTTCAAGACACTGATACAGATTCAGTATACCGCAAAACCGCCCGGGTGTAAAGAGCCGCCTTGCTGGCCCCGCACCCCTGTGCTATAATGGAGCCACTTGTGGAAAAAGGAGAGGAATCCTGTGAAAACCCTGCCCCGTACTTTGTGGGAAGTGCTCAAGTTCGAAGCGGTCTGCAAGCTGCTGGCCATCTGCCTGGTCTACCCGGTGCTCAACGGCGTCTTTCAGATCTACGCTGCCTCCGAAGGGTTGAACTTCAACGCCGGCGTCGTCTCGGCGTTTCTGAGCCCGGCCGGGCTGGCGGTGCTGCTGGCGGTGGGCGCCGGGGCCACCGCCTTCGCCTTCTGGGAACTGTCCACCGTCATCCGCATTGCGGCTCTCACCCGCCAGGGCGACCGCTTCACCTGGCGGCAGCTGTGGTGGGGCTCGCTGTGGGGGCTGGGGGCGCTGCGGGGCTGGTCGCTGCCGGCCTCGGCGGTGTTCTATCTGGCGCTGGTGCCCCTTACCGCCGTCGGCTATGTCCACACCCTGCTGCCCACCCTGGCGCTGCCGGAGTTCATCTACGGCGAGCTGCGCCGCTACGGCGCCCTGGGCATGGCGGCCATGATCGCCATACCCGCCCTGTACTACCTGCTCACCGCCCTGTGCCTGTATGCGCCGCTGTACATGTCGCTGCGCCGGCAGCGGTTCTTCGCCGCGGCCGGGCAGAGCCTGCAGGTCTGGAAGCGGAGCTTCTGGCGCGGCGGCCGCCCGGCCTGGCAGGGCTGGGCGGTGGTGGGCGCCTGCTGGGTCTGGGTGTCCGCCGCCACCCGCATCGCCCAGCACTGGCGGCGCAACCGGCTGGATCTGGTGGACTTTGACAGCGCTTTCTTCCGCAACCTGCTCTACTCCGAAGCCTTCCGCATCGACTTCGCCTACTGGGTGGTCCGCTCGGCGCTGGATGCGGCGGCCATGGCGCTGTTCATCCGGCTGCTGCTGGCGGTGGCCGACCCCGAAGGCGCGCTGCGGGCGCAAGCCGACCCCGCCTGGCAGGGGGACGCCGCCGTCATCGCCGGGGTGGTGCGCCGCCGGCTGGGCCGGATGCGGGCGCGGTTCCTGGCCCGGTGGCAGCGCCGGGGCACCCGCATCGGCACCGGGGCGCTCTGCCTGGTGCTGCTGGTCTGGATGATGGCCGGCAGCGCCCCGCCGATGCTGGCCCACCCGCCGGTGGTCATCGGCCACCGGGGCTGCCTGTATGAAGTGGAAAACACCCTGCCCGCCATCGAGACCGCCGCCGGCTACGGCGCCGACTACGCTGAGATCGACGTGCAGCTTTCGGCCGACGGTGTGCCGGTGGTGCTGCATGACGGCAACCTCTGGCGGCTGGCCGGGCAGAACCTCAATGTGTCCGAACTGACCGCCGACCAGCTGACCGCCCTGGAACTGCCGGCCACCGGCGCGGCCACCCGGGCCGGGCGCATCCCCACCCTGGAGGAACTGCTGGCCCGGGTGGCCAACGACCCGGCGCACATCGGGCTGCTGGTGGAGGTCAAACCCACCGCCGACAACGCCGCCGTCCTCACCGGGGCCATCCTGGAACTGGTGGAGCGGTACGGCGTGGGCGACCGGCTGATGTTCATGTCCCAGGACCTGACCAGCGTCAACACGCTGCAGGCCGCCCACCCGGAATGGTGGGTGGGATACTGCGCCTACGGCTCCACCGGCGACCTGGATGAAGGGATCTGGAAGTACGATGTGGACTTCCTGGCGGTGGAGGAGTCGATGGTGTCCAACCGTCTGGCCCGGACCGCCCGCAGCCAGGGGCTGCCGCTGTATGTCTGGAGCGTCTATGATTCGGACAAGATGCTGCAGTACCTGCAGATGGGGGTCGTGGGGCTCATCACCGACTTCCCCGACATTGCCCGGGACGTGGTGGACGGCTATCGCGCCGGCGACACCGCCCCCTACCGCGCACAGACGCCGGGCGGGGCGGCCTGAGGGTGAAAAGTTCCGCTTTGTTCATGGAAATTTCTTTGCTTTCATCCGCCGCATGGTGTATAATAAACACAATTCGGGAGGCTTTCTCAGCAGGGAAAAGCCCCACAGGATCCACGGAGGATACACACACGAATGAGTAACTATGCCGGCAACAGATGCCCTGTCTGCCAAAAGATCTTTACGGATAAAGACGACATTGTGGTCTGCCCCGACTGCGGCACCCCCTACCACCGGGCCTGCTGGCCCCGGGAGGGCTGCGTCCACGCGGCGGAGCACGGCCAGTTTGAGTGGCGGCCGGACGACGCCCCCGAAGCGGAGGAGCCTGTCTGCCCCAACTGCGGGGCCCACAACCCGCCGGGGGCCCATTTCTGCAACCACTGCGGGGTGCCCCTGCCCGACCACCCCGAAAACGCCGACCGCCCCCAGCCCCAGCAGCCGCCGCGCCCGGCCTACGACAACCCGGCCTACAGCGCCGGCCCGGCGGGCGGCGCGGGCCGCGAACCCCGCATTGAAAGCTACGCCGCCGGGCCGGACGGGGTCTACCGCAAGGCCCTGGGGCCGGAGGATGCGGTGGAGGGCATCAAGGTCAAGGACTGGGCCACCTACCTGGGCCCATCGGGGCTTTACTACCTGATCCAGTTTTACCGGATGCAGGAGACCAAGCACAAGGTCTCCATCTCCATCTCGGCGCTGCTGCTGGGGCCCATCTACCTGTTCTACCGCAAAATGTGGAAGGAAGGGGTCATCTTCGCGCTGCTGGACTTCCTCAGCGCGGTGCCGGTCTTCCTGGCCATGCTGGTGGTGTCCGACGCGCCGCTGGTCAGCGCCATGCCCACCGAATGGCTGCCGACGGCGATGAATGTGGGGATGTTCCTGAACTATGGGGCCATGCTGGTGCGCACGCTGTTTGCCCTGTACTGGTACCGCAACACCGGCATCCGCCGCATCCAGGCGGTTCTTGGCCGGGAAGGCGGGGAGCAGCAGCGGCAGGACCAGCTGGCGCTGTGCGGCGGCACCAGCATCCCGGCGGTGCTGGGGTACCTGGCGGTCTGCGTGGCCTTCAGCATCCTGCTGATGTTCCTGGGGGTCAACCCCACGGCGGTTTCGTCCCTGTTCACCATGTAAAGGCGGCCCGGCCCCGGCGGGCTGTGCCGTATCACCAAGTATTTTTTTGGGAGGAGTCACTATGAAGACAACACTGGTCATTATGGCAGCCGGCATCGGGTCCCGGTTTGGCGGCGGCATCAAGCAGCTGGCGGCCGTGGGCCCGAACGGCGAGATCATCATGGATTATTCCATCCACGACGCCATCGAGGCGGGCTTTGACAAGATCGTGTTCATCATCCGCCACGACATCGAACAGGCGTTCCGGCAGGCCATCGGCGACCGCATCGAGCGCATCTGCGCCGGGCTGGGCGTCGAGCTGGGCTACGCCTTCCAGGAACTGGACGCCCTGCCCGCAGGGGTCGCCCTGCCCGAAGGCCGCACCAAGCCCTGGGGTACCGGGCAGGCGGTGCTGGCCTGCAAGGACCAGCTGGACGGCCCCTTCGCCGTCATCAACGCCGACGACTACTACGGCAAGGAAGCCTTTGTGCAGCTGTACAACTTCCTGCAGAACTACGACCCGGCCAGGCCCGGCGAACTGTGCATGGCGGGCTTTGTGCTCAAGAACACCCTCAGCGACAACGGCGCGGTCACCCGCGGCATCTGCCGGATGGATGAAAACGCCTGCCTGACCGGCGTGGACGAGACCTCCGGCATCGAGAAGACCGCCGACGGCGGCGCCGCGGTGGCCGGTGCGCCCATCGACGCCGAGAGCCTGGTCTCGATGAACATGTGGGGGCTGACCCCCGGCTTTGTCGGGATGCTGGAGCAGGGCTTTGTGGAGTTCTTCGGCACCATCGCCGGCAACGAAATGAAGGCCGAGTACCTGCTGCCCATCTTCATCGACGAGCTGCTCAAGGCCGGCAAGGTCACGGTCAAGGTGCTGCCCACCCATGACCGCTGGTTCGGCGTGACCTATCAGGAGGACAAGCCCGTGGTCATCGAATCCTTCGCCCGGCTCATCGAGGCGGGGGTCTACCGCAAGGACCTGTTCAGCGACCTCAAACAGTGAACCACCCACCCCGCTGTGTACGGGGCGGCTTCGGCCGCCCGCTGCGCCGCGGGGCTTTTTTGTACCGGGAAGGAAGGCACGAAAATTGCAAAACCTTGGCATCCCAAGGCATGGAAAGTGAGGACAAAATGCGGTATCGTAGCATCAGGAGGGAATGCTGTATGAGCAAAGAAAAGAACAGACTGCCGGATGAGATGCTGCGCCCTGCGGCGGAGCTGACCCCTGAACAGCGGGACACGGCCCTGGCCTTCCATGTGGAGCGGCTGCTGCGTTTCGGCCGCCGCCACAAGCTGGTGAAGGAACTGGACCAGATCGTGGCCCGCAACGAGCTGCTGGACCTGCTGGGCCTGGCCGCGCCCTATGAGGGCAAGATCCCCAAAGAGGAATTCGACACCCCCACCGAGATCCTGGAACCGATGCTGGACCTGGCGGCGGCCAAGGGCCTGTTTGACGACCAGGTGCCCCAGTACCGCATCAACTTCGAGACCCGGCTGATGGGCACCATGATGCCCCGGGAAAGCGAGGTCTGCCGCAAGTTCCGCCGCGAAAAGGCCAAGCATGGCCCCGAGGCCGCCACCGACTGGTTCTACGACCTGTGCGTGGTGTCCAACTACATCCGCACCGCCCAGATCGCCCGCAACATCCAGTGGACCGCCCCCACCCCCTACGGGGAGATGGAAATTACCATCAACCTCACCAAGCCGGAAAAGGACCCCAAGGTCATTGCGATGGAGCGGCTGCAGCCGGCGGCCAGCTACCCCAAATGTATGCTCTGCAAGGAGAACATCGGCTATGCCGGGCGCATCAACTTCCCGGCCCGCCAGACCCACCGCATCGTGCCGCTGAACCTGGCCGGCGAGCCCTTCTACCTGCAGTACAGCCCCTATGCCTATTTCCATGAGCACTGCATCATCCTGCATGACGAGCACAAGCCTATGACGATGGACCGGGACACCCTGGCCCAGATCTTCGACTTCGTCAGCCAGTTCCCCCACTATACCTGCGGGTCCAACGCCGACCTGCCCATTGTGGGGGGCAGCATCCTCAGCCACGCCCATTTCCAGGGCGGGCGCTACACCTTCCCGATGCAGAAAGCCTCCATCGCCCAGCCGCTGCGGGATCCCCGCTACCCCGGGGTGCGGGCGGGCATCCTGCACTGGCCGGTCTCCGCCATCCGGCTCATCGGCCGCAGCTCCCAGCAGGTGCAGATCGTGGCCAACAACATCCTGTCGGCCTGGCGCGGCTACAGCGACGAGAAGGTGGGCATCCTCGCCCACACCGGCGACACCCCCCACAACACCGTCACCCCGATTCTGCACTATGACGAGCAGGACGGCTACATCCTGGACCTGGCGCTGCGCAACAACCGCACCACCGAGGAATACCCCGACGGCATCTTCCACCCCCACAAGGAATACCACAACATCAAAAAGGAGAACATCGGCCTCATCGAAGTCATGGGCCTGGCCATTCTGCCCGCCCGCCTGAAGGAGCAGAGCGCCCAAATCGCCGACATCCTGTGCGGCGCCCCCAACACCAGCCGGGAGCCCGGCAGCCCGCTGGCCGTCCATGCCGACTGGATCGACGAACTGCTGGCCCGCTACGGCAGCGACATGACCCCGGTGGCCGCCCACGCCGCGGTGCGCAGCGGCATCGGCACGGTGTTCTGCCATGTGCTGGAAAACGCCGGCGTCTTCAAGCAGGACGACGAGGGCCGGGCGGCCTTCCTGCGGTTTGCCGAAAAGGTCGGCTTCCAAAAGGCTTGACATTTCCCGCTGTGTCTGGTAAAATAAATTGCTGTGTCAGATTGACACATATCCTTGCCCCCGGGCAGGGGGCCTTATGTCCAAAAGGAGGTGTACAGAATTATGGCTAAGTACGAAACCATGCTGGTTACCAGTTCCGCCCTGGATGAGGAAGCGAGCGCCGCTCTCATCGGCAAGTTCAAGTCCCTGATCGAGGCGAATGGTACGATCGATTCTGTCGATGATTGGGGCAAGCGCCACCTGGCGTATCCCATCAACGACGAGACCGAAGGTGTGTACACGGTGATCAAATTCACCGCCGACCCGTCTTTCCCGGCGGAGCTGGACCGTGTGTACAAGATCACCGAAGGCGTGCTCCGCACCATCATTGTGGCGGAGGAAGCCTGAGCGGCCTTAGGTACGAAGGAGTAAAGACCAATGCTGAATGTTGTTGCTATCATGGGCCGGCTGGTGGCCGACCCGCAGCTGCGTCAGACGACCTCCGGCAAGAACGTTGCGTCCTTCCGCATCGCCTGCGACCGCAACGGCCGCCGCGACGCGAACGGGCAGAGCAACGCGGATTTCTTCGACGTTGTCGCCTGGGAGCGCAGTGCCGAGTTTGTCTGCCGTTATTTCCAGAAGGGCTCTCTGATCGCCATTGACGGCCGTCTGCAGTCCCGCACCTATCAGGATAAGCAGGGCAACAACCGCAATGCGGTCGAGATCGTGGCCCAGAACATCAACTTCGCGGCCCCGAAATCCCAGAACCCCGCCGCCTCCGGCATGGGCGCGCCGCAAGCAATGCCCGCGCCCGCCCCGGCAGACTACGCCCGTCCGGCTGCTCAGCCCGCCGCGCCCGCCTATTCGGCTGGCTCCAACGACGATTTTTCGCTGATCGAGGATGAGGGCGACCTGCCGTTCTGATCGTATCATTTTTACAAGGAGGTTAGAACCATGGCTATGGATCGTTCTTCCCGCCCGATGCACCGCGGCCGCCGCAAGGTGTGCAGCTTCTGCGTGGATCGTGTGGAACACATCGATTATAAGGATCTGCCGCGCCTGCGCCGCTATGTGACCGAGCGCTCCAAGATCATTCCCCGCCGTGTCACCGGCACCTGTGCTTTCCATCAGCGCGAGCTGACCGTTGCCATCAAGCGCGCCCGTCACATGGCCCTGATGCCCTATGTGAGCGACTGATCGCTTTGCGCCAGACAAAACTGCAATGAAAATGCCGCCAGCCGCAAGGCTGGCGGTATTTTGCTTTGCGGGCGGGGGAGAGGGGGCAGGGCCGGCAGGGCTCACTCCTCCTCTTCAGGGCAGACCGGCACGCCCCGATGCTCCACCGTGGTGGAAAACACGATCTGGGTGCGGGTGCGGCCGAACTGCTGCAGCCGGTTGATGAAGGCGTCCAGCTCCTGGGTGGTGCCGAACAGCACCTGAATGAGCATGCTGTAATCCCCGGTGACGCAGCAGCATTCCACCACATGGGGGCAGCTTTCGATATAGGGGTAGAACTCCGGCTTGCGCTGGGGGTCCATGTCCAGATTGATAAAGGCTTTGACCAGGTACCCCAGCTTGGCGGCGTCCACCTGGGCCTGATAGCCGGTCAGGCAGCCTTCCTTCTCCAGCCGGGCGATCCGCGCAGACACAGCCGGGCTGGACAGAAACACCCGGTCGGCGATCTCCTTCAGCGGGGCACGGGCATCCTTCTGCAAAATGTCGATGATCTTCCGGTCGATCCGATCCATGTCTGTCACCTCGCGCTGTGTATTCATCTTCGGTATTGTACCACGGTTTGGGCAAAAGGTAAAGCCGGCGGCCGAATTTTGGAAAGTTTCTCCAACATTCGGCCGCCGGCCTTCGGATCGGTCAGTGGGGGATATACTGCATGGCGTTGGTGCGGCTGCCGTTGATGCGCAGCTCCAGGTGCAGGTGGTAGCCGCCGTTGGCGCCCACCACATCGCCGGTGTTGCCGACGTAGCCGATCACCTGCCCCTTGGTCACGGTCTGCCCCTCGCTTACGGTAAAGGAGGACATGTGGGCGTACAGCGTGGCGTAGTTGCGCCCGTCGTCGGCGGTGCCGTGGCTGATCTGCACGCAGTTGCCGTAGCTGGGCATGCTGCGGGCCGCGCTCACCACGCCGTCCGCCACCGCATAGATCGGCGTGCCGCCCGCGGCGGGGAAGTCGGTCCCGTTGTGGTGGGACCCGTCAATGCCGTCCGGGTCGCCGTAGTTGCAGCTGATGCGGGTGCCGGCGGCCAGGGCCGGGCCGAAATCCAGGCTGCAGGTCAGGTCCGGGGTGGAGTATCTGTCGTTCTGCTGCCGGGCGTAGGCGTCCAGCTCGGCGGTGGCCTGCTGGTAGGCGCGGCGGGCCTCCTCGGTCACCTGGGCCAGCGCCTGGGCCTCGGCCTGCTGGCGGGTCAGCGCACTGTTGGCGTCCTGCAGGGCGGTGGCCAGCTGGCCGCTGGTGGCGTTCAGGGCGGCCTGGTTCTCCTCCAGGCGGGCCTGGGCCTGGCGGGCCTGCTCGGCGGCGGCTTCGGCCGCCTGGCGCTGGGCGTCCAGCTGGGCGGCCTGGTCATTCAGCTCGCTCAGCAGCTGGTCGTTGCGGGCGGTCAATGATTCCAGCACCTCGTCAAAGGTCAGCAGCTGGAACAGGTTGGACACCTGGCTCAGCAGCTGGATGCCACCGCCGCTCTGCAGCTGCTGCATGGCCAGCAGCTGATCGCGGGCCACCTCCATCCGGGCGTCAAACTCGGCCTGTTTGGCTGCCAGCGCGTTGCGGGCGGCCTCGGCTTCCCCGTTGGCGGCGTCCAGTTCGGCCCGGGCCTGCTGCAGCGCGGTGTACACGCTGGACAGCTGGGCCTCTACCTCCGATACCCGGCCCTCGATGGAGCTGATCGTCTCCTGGGTGCTGTCGATCTGCTGCTCGGCGTCTTCCTGCTGGCGGGTGGCTTCCTCGTAGTCCTCCCGGGCCTGATCGGCCCGCTGCTGCAGTTCCTGCTGGCGGGTGGCGGCCCGGGCCGGCAGCGCCGGGACCGCCAGCAGCAGGGCCAGCGCCAGGGCGGCGGCCCGCCGCCGTAACAGACAAAGTCTCATGGTTATCCTTTCCGCGCCGGGTCCGGCGCTTGTTCGATCCGGTGCGGCCCCGCCGCCCGGCAGGACCTCAGCAGGGGATCTCCCCGGCGGGGTCCACCGCTGTGCCGTCGCGCCACAGTTCCAGGTGCAGGTGGGGGCCGGTGCTCATCCCGCTGTTGCCCACGGCGCCCAGCACCTGGCCGGCCTGCACCATTGTGCCGATCGCCAGCGGGGTCTGCCCCTGCAGCTGGCTGTACAGGGTGGTGCGGGCCGCCCCGTCGTCGCCGATGCCGTGGTACAGCAGCAGGTAGTACCCCTTGTCCGGGTCATACCCGGCCGCCAGCACAACCCCGTCGGCGGCCGCCAGCACGGGGGTGCCGGTTTCGGCCGCCAGGTCCAGCCCGGTGTGGGGCTTCGGCGCCGTCGGGTCATCCCCGAACAGCTGGCTGACGGTGCTGTAGCTGCTCAGCGGGCAGCGGAAGGCGCCGGTGTGCCGGAGCTGGGCGGCGCCGGCTTTCTGCACCGCCAGGTCCAGCATGGCCGGGTCCTGCAGCAGGGCCAGCAGACTGCCGTCGGCGTCCGGTTTGCCCAGCAGGGTGCCCGAGTAGGGCAGGTAGTATTGGGGCGGGACCAGGCTGCCGTCACATTGCAGTTCCAGGTGCAGATGGTTGCTGGTGGAGTTGCCGGTGCTGCCCACCATGCCGATGGATTCGCCCTGGGCCACGGCCTGTCCTTCCCGGACCGTGATCGCCGCCAGATGGGCGTACAGCGTGGTCCAGCGGTGACCGTTTGAGTCAAGCCCGTGGTCAATGACCACATAGTTGCCGTAGCTGTAGTGGTACCCGGCCCGGGTCACCTGCCCGTCTGCGGCGGCCAGGACCGGCGTGCCGCGCGGGGCAATCAGGTCGTCCCCCTTGTGGACAAGGCTGTAAAACCGGCTGATGTAGGTGTAGTCCACCGGCAGGATAAACCCGCCGACCGGTTCAAAGGCCGGTGCCTCGGCCGTGCCGGGGGCGTCTGCCGCCGGCTCCCCGGGCGCCGGGGCGGCTGCGGCGGAACCGGGCGCCGGGGCGTCGCTCGAAGCCGAGGTGTCGGGAGGGGCGGTCGCCGCCGGTTCCGCGGCCAAGACCGGGGTCTCGGGGGTCTGGGCCAGGCTGGGCTGGGCCAGCAGCACGAACCCGGCTGCCATTGCCGCCGCCACACACAGCCCCAGGGCCAACCGGCCGGGGGCACGGTAGCGCAGCGCGTGCAGGATCCGCACCCGGGCGCCGCTCTGCCCGAAGGCCAGCGCCCCGGGCGGGGCGGTCCGCAGGGCAAAATGCAGCAGGCACTCACAATAGCGGGCCCGCTGGGCCTCGGTGCGGCCCCGCACGGCGGCTTCGTCACAGGCTTGCTCCATCGCCCGCTCAAACTGGCGGAAGGCCAGCCAGGCCAGGGGGTTCCACCAGTGCAGGCAGACCACCCCATAGAACAGCGGCTTGGTGAGCATATCCCCCCGGCGGATGTGGGTCTGCTCATGCAGCAGCACGGCCGCCCGGGCCTCGCCATCCAGGCCGGCGGGCAGGTAGATCCGGGGGCGCAGCACCCCCAGGGTGAAGGGGGTCTGCACCGCCGGGCTGCTGTAGCAGCCGTCCGGGGTGCGGCAGGCACAGCGCAGTTGCCGGTGCAGCCGTCGGCTGCCCGCCGCGGCCCGCGCCAGCAGAAAAACGGCCCCGCCCAGCCACACCGCGCCGACAACCCCCGCCCAGGCCGGGCAATCGCTTGCCGGCGCCCGGGTGGGCAGCAGCACCAGCACAGGGGTTTCGCCGGCCGGGGCGGGCGGCTCGGCCAGCGTCTGTACGGTCCGGGTCACCGTCTCGGCGGCCCGGGCCAGCTCCGGGTCCCGGGGCTCGGGCAGGGTGACGGGGATCACCCCGCCCGGCAGCGCAAACCGCAGCCCCACCGCCAGCCAGACCAGGCAGAGCAGCCAGCCGGGGGCCCGGGCCCGGCGCAGTACGGCGCACAGCCCCCAGGCCAGCAGGGCGGCGGCCCCGCCCAGCAGGCCGGCCATCAGGCAATGCTGCATCCAGGGCATCATCATGGGTCCTCCTCCCGCTGTTGGGCCGCGTCCAGCAGGGCGCGGATCTGGGCGGCCTCCTCGGCGCTGATGGGCTTCTCGTTCAAAAAGGCGGCCACAAACCTGGGCAGGCTGCCCCCGAAGGTGCGGTCCACCACGGCGGCGCTCTCCTGCCGCTGTACGGCGTCCTGCTTGACCAGGGCGGTCACGGTGCCGCCCTCATTGCGCAGGATGCCCCGGCTGCACAGTTTTTTCAGCACCGTGTAGGTGGTGCTCTTCTTCCAGCCCAGGGCGTCGGCGGCCAGCCGGACCAGCTGCCCGCTGGACAGCGGCTCGTTGGCCCACACCAGGGCCGCAAACCGGTATTCGCCTTCGGCCAGGCGGCGGGGTTGTTCCATCGGGATCTCCTCTCTTCCAGCTTCAAAAAATCCAGGCGCGCCGGGTGGGCGCGCAGAGTCTTCTGTGTTGAGTCTACCACGATAGACTCGGCGCTGTCAAGTCGATCTTTCGTGGCGCGGCAGCCTGGCGGCGGCCCGGAACGCCGCCCGCCCCCGCCAGGCGCCGACGCCCGGGGACTGCCGGCAGAGCCGGGCGAACGCGGCGGCAAAACCCGGCGTTTCCACCGGGCGGATTTTGTGGTATAGTAATAGGGAGCAGGCCCGTTCCTGTCGAATCCCACAGAAAGCGAGAGACACCCATGAAGAGGATCCTCCTCATCGCCACCGGTGGCACCATCGCCAGCCGGCCCACCGCCGCCGGCGGACTGGCCCCGGCGCTGACCTCTGCCGAACTGCTGGCCTGCGTGCCCGAACTGGCCGAGGTTTGCCATATCGATGCGCTCCAGCTGTACAACCTGGACTCCACCAACATCGGCCCCGACCAGTGGATCGGCATGGTCCATGCGGTGCGGGACCATTACGACGCCTACGACGGTTTTGTCATCACCCACGGCACCGACACGATGGCCTATACCGCCGCGGCCCTCGCCTACATGATCCAGCGCAGCGCCAAGCCGGTGGTGCTTACCGGCAGCCAGAAATCCATCTACAACCGGGACACCGACGCCCGCAACAACCTGTACCGGGCGGTGCTGTATGCCTGCCACCCGGCCGCCTGGGGGGTGCAGCTGGTCTTTGACGGCAAGGTGATCCTGGGCACCCGGGCCCGCAAGATCCGCACCAAGAGCTTCAACGCCTTTTCCAGCATCGACTACCCCGACACCGCCGAATTCCGGGACCTGCGCCTGGTGCCCTTCCTGCCGATGCCGGCAGGGTATGGCCCGGTGCAGTTCCAGGACCGGCTGGACCCGGCGGTCTTTGTGCTGCGGCTGGTGCCGGGGATGCGGGCCGACATCATCCCGCTGCTGGCCGGCCACTGCAACGCCCTGATCCTGGAAAGTTTCGGGGTGGGCGGTCTGCCCGGCGGGGACGACGGCCCGCTGTTCGCCGCGGTGCGGGACTGGTGCGCCGCGGGCCGGCTGGCGGTGTTCACCACCCAGGTCCCCCACGAGGGCAGCGACCTGGCGGTCTATGAGGTGGGCCGGGCCGCCAAGGCGCTGCCCGGCGTGCTGGAAGCCCAGGACATGACCCCCGAGGCTGCCGCCGTCAAGCTGATGTGGGCGCTGGGCCAGGCCGCCGACCGGGACGAAGCCGCCCGCCTGTTCCTGACGCCGGTGCAGTTTGACCTGGCCTGAGCGGCCGGGCCGGTGCAGCCAAAAGAAAAGCCGTCCGCATCTTTGCGGACGGCTTTTTGTATGCCTGTTCATTTTGACCTCATGGTGCTTTTTCGGTACCGCAGGGGGCTCTGCCCGACCATCGCGGTAAACCGGGTGGAAAAATTGCTCTCGTCGCCAAAGCCCACCTGGTGGGCCACCATCCCCACCGGCAGGTCGGTCTGGGCCAGCAGCTCCTTGGCCCGGGTGATGCGGTAACAAAGCAGGAAGTTGTAGGGCGTGGTCCCCATATACTGGCGGAACAGCCGCAGGAAATAGCTTTTGCTGATGTGCGCGTTGGTCAGCAGCCCGTCCAGACAGAGCGGCTCGTCAAAGTGGGCGCGGATGTAGGCCACCGCCTCCTCGATCAGCTGGCGGTTGGCCTGGCCGGCCTCGCCGGTCAGCTGCTGGCGGGCCATCTTCGCCAGGATCTGGTGGATCACCAGCGCCTGGCTCACCGCGCTCTCGGCGGTCTCGCAGCCGGTTCCGTCCAGCAGCGCCTGCCAGAGGGGCAGGGCCTCTTCCCGGGGCAGGGGAATGGGGGCGAGCCGTTTGTCCGGGCAGAGCACGGGCTCCAGCGCCTGCACCCCGGACCCGCCCACCAGCGCCCAGTAATGGTGCCAGCCGCTCTGCCCGGGGGCGGTGCGGCAGCGCTCCACCTGGTCGCCCTCCAGAATCAGCGCCATGCCGGGTTCCAGCAGGATCTGGCTGCCGTCATGCTCGATCAGGCCGGCGCCTTCCAGCGTGTAGAACAGCAGCGTGCCGCCCCGGACGCTGCGGCAGGCCATATACTGCGCCCTGCCGTAGAACAGGCCGGATTCGATGCAGTAATAGGGCTGACACAGCGCCAGTGCGCCGGGGGTCGTGCGCAGCCATTGGCTCCGCTCTTCCACATCCAGATTGCGTGTCAACATGTTCCAAGTTCACTCCCTTCGTTATGGCGGGGCGTGTCACTGCGCCGGGACCGGCCCCCTTCGCACAGTGGAAGAATGACAAAAAACCGAGGTATCATTTTTTAGGAACCTCATTGTTTTCGCTTCTGCGCCGGAAAGCGCGAGGGAATTTTCAAAAAAGTCGCCGTGTCGGCCGAAATCGCACACCATTCGCCGGAAACTGTGAATGGACCTTTACAACTATTTTACCAAAAATAAGACAAAAATGCAAACCCATCCTGCGGTTTGCACAGAAAAGGCGCCCCGCCGCAGCCAGACAGGCCGCGGCGGGGCGCCGGAATATCGGGGGAATGGATTTACTTCATCAGTTCGCAGACCAGCTGGGCGTAAGCCACGGGATCTTCCAGCGGCAGGCCCTCGATCAGCAGCGCCTGGTCATACAGAAGCTCGCTGTATTTGCTGACCTTGTCGCTGTCGCCGGCCTTTTGGGCGGCCTGCAGCGCGGCGAACACCGGGTGACCGGGGTTGAGCTCCAGCACCTTGGTGCTCTCCATGCCGGCCTCGTTGCCGGGCATCTTGCGCAGCACCTTCTCCATCTCCATGGACAGCCCGCCCTCGCTGGACAGCGACACCGGGTGATCCTTCAGGGTGGGGTTGGCCTTGACCTCCTTGATCTTGCCGTTCAGCGCGGTCTTGATCGCCTCAAACAGATCCTTGTTCTCGGCGGCGGTCTCCTCGGCGGCCTTCTTTTCCTCCTCGGTTTCCAGGCCCAGGTCGCCGGCGTTGATGTTCTTGAACTCCTTCTCCTTGTAATCGCGCATGATCTGCAGGCAGAATTCGTCCACATCCTCGGTGCACAGCAGCAGGTCGTAGCCCTTGCTCAGCACCAGCTGGGCGTTGGGCAGTTTGCCCAGGCGGGCGGCCTCGTCGCCGGCGGCGTAGTAGATGAATTTCTGGTCCTCGGGCATCTTCTCGATGTACTCATCCAGCGTGACGAGCTTCTGCTCCTTGGCCGAGTAGAACATCACCAGGTCGGCCAGCAGGTCCTTGTGCATCCCGTAGTCGCCGTAGATGCCGAACTTGATCTGACGGCCGAACGCCTTCCAGAAGGTCTCGTACTTCTCCCGGTCGTTGACCAGCATCGCGTGCAGCTCGTTCTTGATCTTCTTTTCCAGGCTGTTGCGGATCAGCCGCAGCTGGCTGTCCTTCTGCAGCGTCTCACGGCTGATGTTCAGGCTCAGATCCTCGCTGTCCACCACGCCCTTGATAAAGCTGAAGTAGTCGGGCAGCAGGTCGGCGCACTTTTCCATGATCAGCACGCCGGAAGCGTACAGCGCCAGGCCCTTCTCATACTCTTTGGTATAGTAGTCATAGGGGGTGCGGCCGGGCACAAAGAGCAGCGCCGTGTAGGTGGCGGTGCCCTCGGTGCGGGAGGTGATGACCCGCAGCGGATCGGTGAAGTCGGTGAAGCGGTTCTTGTAGAACTCGCTGTAATCCTCCTCCTTCACATCCTTCTTGTCCCGCTTCCAGATGGGCACCATGCTGTTCAGCGTTTCCAGCTCGGTGTAGGTCTCATACTCGGGCTTGTAGTCCTCGCCGGCGTCCTCGGGTTTGGGCTTCTGGCGGCTCTTCTGGCGGTACATCGTGATGGGGTAGCGCACATAGTCGCTGTACTTTTTGACAAGGCCGGCCAGGGTGTATTCGTCCAGATACTGGCTGTACTCCTCGTTGTCGGCATCCTCCTTGATGACCATGATCACGTCTGTGCCGGGGGTCTGCTTGTCGGCGGGGGAGAGGGTGTAGCCCTCCACACCCTTGGACTCCCACTGCCAGGCTTCGTCGCTGCCCACCGCCCGGGAGATGACCGTCACTTTGGACGCCACCATGAAGGCCGAGTAGAAGCCCACGCCGAACTGGCCGATGATGTCGATGTTGTCGCTCTGGTTTTCCTGCTTGAAGTCCAGGCTGCCCGACTTGGCGATGGTGCCCAGGTTCTTTTCCAGCTCCTCCTTGGTCATGCCGATGCCGTTGTCCGACACGGTCAGGGTGCGGGTGTCCTTGTCGGCCGCGATGTGGATGGTCAGATCAGACTTGCTCACCCCCAGCGAGGTGTCGGTCAGACTCTTGAAATACAGCTTGTCGCAGGCGTCCGATGCGTTGGAGATCAGTTCCCGCAGGAAGATCTCCCGGTTTGTATAGATCGAGTTGATCATCAGGTCCAGCAGCTTTTTGCTCTCTGCTTTGAATTGACGGATAGCCATAAAATCCCAACCTCGTTTTCGTGGATGAATTTGATATTTAGCACTCTCGTGCTTTAAGTGCTAAAAGTAGTTTAGCACCATCCGCCCCAAAGTGCAAGACCCTGACCCCCTTTTAACAAAAAATTCAAAAAGGGGCGGTGGTTCCCCCTTTTCAAACCCGGCGGTTTGCGGTATGCTAATCTTGGTGCGGATCGAAAATGCCCCGGCGCGGCGGCCGTGCGACGGCGCGCCGGGCGGCCGGGGCTTCGGCCTTTGCGCGGCCGGCCGCACCCGGATTCTTGCAGCAAGGGAAGTGTCAGTATGTCCATCCATGGCGACAGAGCCTACGCCGCCTTTCTGGAAGGGTGCAACTGCGCCCAGTCGGTGGCGGTGGCCTTTGCCCCGGAACTGGGGCTGACCCGGGACCAAGTGCTCCGCCTGGCCTCGGGGTTCGGCGCCGGTTTCGGCCGTATGCGGGAGGTCTGCGGCGCCTTCAGCGGCATCACGCTGGTGCTGGGGGCGCTGTACGGCAACACCGACCCGGCGGGGAAGACCGCCACCTACGCCCGCGTGCAGGAGCTGGCCGCCCGCTATCAGGCAAACAACGGCGGCAACAGCCTGGTCTGCCGGGAACTGCTGGGCCTGCAGAAGGCCGAGGGCAGCCCGGTGGCCAGCCCCCGCACCGCCGAATACTACAAAAAGCGCCCCTGCCCCCAGCTGGTGCGGCTGGCGGCCGACCTGCTGGACGCCTACATCACCGAAAACCCACCCCCGGAACACAAGGAGGACCCCCATGCAGCTGTATGAGACCACCCTGCCCGGCGGCGCCTGGCTGCGCGGCTGGGTGCGGGACGCCACCGAGTCCATGCCCGATTTCAACGTCCGCCCGGCGGTGCTGGTGCTGCCCGGCGGCGGGTACGCCCACTGCAGCGTGCGGGAGGGCGACCCGGTGGCCGCCCGTTTCCTGGCGGCGGGGTACCAGGTGTTCCTTTTGAACTATACGGTGGCCGAAGACCCCGCCCGGGCCCCGTTGGGCTATGCCCCGCTGACCGATGTGGCCCGGGCGCTGCTGCACCTGCGCCGCCATGCCGCCGCGCTGCGGCTGGACCCGGCCCGGGTCGCGGTCTGCGGGTTTTCGGCCGGCGGGCACCTGGCGGCCTGCTCGGCGCTGCTGGCCGGCGACGTGCAGGACCGGCTGGACCTGCGGGACGGCGAGACGATCCGGGACGCCCGGCCCGACGCGGTGCTGCTCAGCTACCCGGTCATCACCACCGGCCCGCTGACCCACCCGGGCTCGGCGGACAACCTGGCCCTGGGCGACCCGGCCCTGCGTGCCCGGTTCAGCCTGGAAGACCGGGTGGCCGACGCGCCCGACCTGCCGCCCTTCTTCCTCTGGCATACGGTGGCCGACGAGCTGGTCCCGGTGGAAAACAGCCTGATGCTGGCCCGGGCGCTGCAGCGGCGGGGCGCCTGCTACGAACTGCACATCTTCCCGGGCGGGGCCCACGGCAGCAGCCTCTGCACCCGGGAGGTGGGGTGCCCCAACGCCCACAACCGCGTCTGGATGGAGCTGGCGCTGAATTGGCTGGCCGATGTGTTTGACTATCACCTGTAAGGGGGAACATCTACCGTGAAGATCTTTTTCTACACGCTGCGCCCGTTTGACGAGCTGGACTACTGCGAGCGCTTCAAGCAGCAGTACGGCATCGACTATGCCTGGACCACCGAGGCCCCCAACCCCGGCAACCTCCACCTGGCCGACGGCTGCGACGCCGTCAGCACCAACCCCTGCGAGATCCGCCCCGAATACCTCGAGACCTTCGCCCGGGGCGGCGTGCGGTACCTGCCCTGCCGCAGCATCGGCTACGACCACATCCCGCTCAACGCCGCCAGGCAGCTGGGGCTGCGGGTCTCCCACAGCCACTACCCGCCCGAGGGGGTGGCCAACTACACCATCATGCTGATGCTGATGGCCACCCGCAAAATGAACCAGATCATGCTGCGGGCCGCCGCCCAGGACTACTCTCTCCAGGGTAAGATGGGGCGGGATCTGTCCGACTGCACGGTGGGGGTCATCGGCGCCGGCAAGATCGGCCGCACCGTGCTGCGCCACCTGGCCGGCTTCGGCTGCCGGCTGCTGGCCTACGACCTGTATCCGCAGCCCGAGGCGGGGGTGAAGGCGGAGTATGTGGACCTGGACACCCTCTACGCCCAAAGCGACGTGATCACCCTGCACCTGAACGCCACGCCGGAAAACCACCATCTGATCGACGCCGCAGCCATCGCCCGCATGAAGGACGGGGTGCTGCTCATCAACACGGCCCGGGGCACCCTCATCGACCCGGACGCCCTGGTCCGCGGGCTGGAATCCGGCAAGATCGGCGGCGCCGGCCTGGATGTGGTGGAGGACGAGACCGGCATCTGCTACTACAACCGCTGCGGCGAGGCGCTGAACAACCGGGAGCTGGCGCTGCTGCGCAGCTTCCCCAACGTGATTGTCAGCCCCCACACCGCCTTTTATACCGATGTGAACGTGGCCAGCATGGTCAAAAGCGTGTTCGAGGCGGTGGACCATTTTGCCGCCGGCGTCCCCGAACCCAACGAAGTCCGGCTGTAAGGGCACCGACCCTTTGCGGGAATCCCCGGGGCGGCGCCCCGGACACCCTGAAGCCCTGAAAAAAGAAAAACGGCTGCGCACCTGCCCGGCAAGGGGGTGCGCAGCCGTTTCGCTGTCTGTGTTTGTCTGTCTGTTTGTCCGGCCGCCCGGGGCTTCAGCAGATGAAGAACCCGCCCCGGCCGCAGCAGCAGATGCTGCACAGGTTGCAGACCATCAGGTACAGCCAGGCCTGCAGACAAAAGTTGCCCTGCTGCATCCGGGAGCCCGGCTGGGTGTAGGCCTGCTGGTAGGTCGTGTAGCTGCGGCTGGGGTTCTGCAGCCGGTCCAGCAGGCGCTGGTATTCGTAGTTGTTGGGCTCCATCTCCACGGCGGTGCGGGCTTCGGCCTGGGCGCGGATGTTGTTGCCCAGCCCGGAGCTGGCCAGCGCCGCATAATAATGCCACCGGGCGGTGCGCTGGCCGGTGGGAATGCCGTTGAGCACGTTCATCGCCTCGGTGTAATAGCCGTTGCGGATGTAGTTGTTGGCGGCCTGCATCTCGGGGCTTTCCCGCCCGGTGTTGCTGCGGGTCTCGTACCCGCCGAAGCCGAAGGGGTCAAACCCGAAGCCGAACCCGAACGGGTCCTGGTACTGCCGGCCCTGGCCGGAGTACCCGCCCTGACCGCCGTACCCGCCGGCGGAACCGCCCGCCCCCGGGCCGTAGCTCTGGCGGGCGCCGCCGCCGGCCCGTTCCCGCATGATCTCGCTGTAGGCCGCCTGCACTTCCTTGAACTTGTCCTCGCAGGTGGGGTCGTCCGGGTGCAGGTCGGGGTGGTACTGCTTGCATTTCTGCCGGTAGGCTTTCTTGATGGTCTCTTCATCGGCGCCGGGCTGGATGCCCAATACGCTGTATGGATCGGTCATTCGCTTTGCGTCCCCTTCCTTGGTTTGCCGGGCTTGCTGCGCACTGCCTTCAGCAGCGAATACTTGCACCACACCCCGGCATAGATCGTATTGTGGACCAGCTGCCCTTCGGGGGTGTCTTTCAAAACAGGCAGCAGGGAAAAATTCTCGGCGCACAGCGCCATCTGCTGGGTCAGCAGTTCATGGCATCTGGCCTCGTACCCGGCCTTGTCCGGGCCGAAGGCTTCGGCGGTGGCGGCCAGGGCGTTGAACCGCCCGCGCCGCCGGTCTTTTTCCAGGTCGTCGTAGGCGTCCATCAGGTAGATGAACCCGCCCAGCCCCCGGCCCATCCGGTCCAGCGGGGCGGCGAACACATCCTCCCGGTACTGCAGCACCGCGCCCAGCAGCCCGCCGAAGCAGCCGCACAGGGCGTCCAGGTCGGTGCAGCCGGCGCTTTCCAGCCGGTCCAGCTCCGCGAGCTTCTGCCGCACGGCATCGCACTGGCGGGGCCAGCGCCGGCGGATCGCCGCCAGGTGCCCTTCCAGCTGTTCGGCCGCCCGGCGGCTGATCCCCCGGCGGTCGTCCTGCCAGTCATCCAGGTAGTTGTAGTAGGCCAGCAGCACCGTCATGTCGGCGGCATACTGCAGGCAGGGGTTGTCGGCCCGGGGACGGGGTTTCAGCGGGTGCGGCGCACACCGCCCCGAGGAAAAGCCGGTGGGCGGGTCGTACAGGGCGCTGAGCAGCAGCGCCGCAAAGGTCATATCGTAGGAAAGCGCCATCCGTGCGGCCAGGCCGTATTCCCGGCCCAGCAGCCGGCACAGCCCGCAGTAGTAAGCCTGGTAGCGGTCCATGGCCGCATCGTCCAGACCCTTGCGATAGATCGTAACATATCCGAACACGCAGCGTCAACCTTTCGGAGGGGCGGCCCTCAGCTTTTTTTGATAAAGGTGGTCCCGCATTTGGGGCAGGTGATCGAGATTCGCCCCCGCCCGCGGGGCACCCGCAGCTGCTGGCGGCAGTGGGGGCAGCGGAAATACCGGTAGACCTTGCGCTGGTCGAACCGGGTCTTGGCGCTGCCGAACCGCTGCTGCACCGCGTACCGCTTTTCCAGGAACCAGCGGTTCTCCGCGCTGCGCCGGGCGATGTTGCGGCTGAAGATGCGGAAATAGCTGTAGATCAGCGCCGCCCAGCCCAGCCAGCCCAGCAGACGCAGCGGCCCGGGCAGAAACAGCCCGAGGATCACCAGGATCAGGGCCGCCGTGGACAGGAACTGGCTGAACGGGTCCACCCCGTACCGCCCGGACATAAAACGCTGGAACCAAGCTTTCATGAAGAACGCCATCCTTTAACGAAAATTGACTCGATTTGTAAACCGAAACACAGTATGCCACAAATTTATGGTTAAATCGTGAACAGGAAGGAAACAGAATCTAAACAACTTGGCCGCTGTATCCCGGCGTGCCGGGCTGAACGGCGGCGCGGTGCGGGCGGAAGGTCATGGCCGGCCGCCCGGCAAAGGGCTGCCAGGTGGGGCCCGCCGCCCGCGCTTTTTCGCCCGGCGGGGCAGGGGAGCTTTTGGCGGAATCGGCGGAATTGTTGTATAATGGAAGAAAACTCCGCAAAGGGGACCTGCGCCATGTACAACGCCCTGCTTTCCGATTTTTCCCCCGCTGCCATTGCCGCAAGCGGTCAGTGCTTCCGTATGCGGGAGACCGCGGCCGGCTGGTCGCTGATCGCCGGCGGCCGGTATCTGGAGATCCGGCCCGGCGATACGCCGGACGCCTTTGTGTTTTCCTGCACCCGGGCGGAGTTCGACGCCTTCTGGCGGGCTTATTTTGACCTGGATACCGACTATGCGCCCTTCCGGGCCCGCTGCCTCAAACGGGACGCCTACCTGCAGGCGGCCTGCCGCTACGGCGCCGGGCTGCGCATTCTGCGCCAGGACCCCTGGGAGATGCTCGTCAGCTTCATCATCTCCCAGCGCAAAAGCATCCCGGCCATCCGCCGCGCCGTCGAGGAACTCTGCCGGGCCTGCGGCGCCCCCCTCGACCCGGGGCAGGCGGAGCGCCGGGCTTTCCCCGCCCCGGCGGCGCTGGTGTGCGCCGGGCCGGACCGGCTGGCGGAATGCGGGCTCGGCTACCGGGCCGGCTATGTCTATGACGCGGCCTGCCGCGTTCACAGCGGCGAACTGGACCTGGCGGCGCTGGCCGACCGGCCCACCGATCAACTGCGGGAAGCATTGATGGAAGTCCGCGGCGTGGGCATCAAGGTGGCACAGTGCGTGGCGCTCTTCGGCTACCACCGGCTGGAGGCTCTGCCGGTGGATGTGTGGGTGGACCGCATCCTCAAACAGCATTACCCCGGCGGGTTCCCCCGCCGGTATGCCCCCTGCGCCGGGGTGCTGCAGCAGTATCTTTTCTACTACGCCCGCTGCGGCGAAGGCTGACGCGGCGCCGGGCCCGCCCGCTCACCGCCCGCCCTGCGCCGGCGCCGCCCGGACCAGCCGCAGGAGGGTCTCCACATGTTTTGTCCGGGGGAACAGGTCAACCGGCTGCACCGCCTCGGGGCGGTAGCCGGCGTCGGCCAGGGTGCGGGTGTCCCGGGCGGCGGTGGCGGGGTTGCAGCTCACCATCACGATGGTGCGGGGGGCCATCTCCACAAGAGCCCGGAGGGTGGCGGCGTCGCAGCCTTTGCGGGGCGGGTCCACCACGATCACGTCGGGGTGCTGCCCCTCGGCCGCAAACCGGGCCGCGGCAGCCCCGGCGTCCAGGCAGTAAAAGTCCGCCTGCCCGGCGCCAAGGCCCAGCCGCGCCGCGGTGGCGGCGGCCGATTCCACCGCCTGGGGCACCACCTCCACCCCCACCAGCCGGCGGCAGTCGGGCAGCATCGAAAGCCCGATGGTCCCCATGCCGCAGTACAGGTCCAGCAGAAAATCGCCCGGCTGCAGCCCGGCAAACGCCCGCGCCCTGGCATACAGCAGCTCGGCGGCGGGGGTGTTCACCTGGTAAAATTCATGCACCCCCATCTCGATGGGCACCCCGGCCAGCGTGTCCGCAATGCGGCCGGGGCCCAGCACGGTGCGGGTGCGCGGGCCGACGATCACGTTGGTGCGGGCGGTATTCTCATTGACCAGCACGGTGGTCAGGGAAAACTCCCGCTGCAGCGTTTCGCAAAGTTCGGCCTCCCGGGGCAGGGCTTTGCCGTTGCAGACAAAGCAGAGCAGCCGCTGCCCGCTGTGCCAGCCCTGGCGCATGTACAGGTGGCGCACCAGGCCGGTGTGGGTCGCCTCGTCGTAGGGTTCAACGCCCAGCTGCTCAAACAGCGCACAGGCCCGCCCGGCCAGCGCGTTCATCCAGTCGGGCTGCAGGCGGCAGTCCGGCGTCTCGATGATCCGGTGACTGCGCCCGGCGTAAAACCCGGTCACGATCCGCCCGTCCGCCCGCCGACCCACCGGCAGCTGCACCTTGTTGCGGTATCCGTTTTCCAGCGGCGAGGCCAGCGCCGGGGCCACCGGCAGGCAAAGCCCGCCCAGCCGGGTGAAGGCGTCCTGCACAAAGCCGGTCTTGGCGGCCAGCTCGGCCTCATAGCTCAGGTGGCGCAGGCTGCACCCGCCGCAGGGGCCGCACACCGGGCAGTCGGGGGTCCGGCGGCCGGGGCCGGGGGCCAGCACCTCCTCCATGCGGCCGTAGGCGTAGGTTTTCAGCGCTTTGGTGACGCGCACACGCAGCCGGTCGCCGGGGGCGCTGCCCGGCACAAACACGGCCATGCCTTCATGCCGGCCCACGCCGCTGCCATCGCTGGACAGGCTGTCGATGGTCAGGGTGAGCAGCTGGTTTTTCTTCAAAAGGATCTCGGGCATACAAACAACCTTTCAGTCAGTCAAACGGTCGGTAAAAAATGCCGGGCCCGCCGCAAAAGGCGCCGCGCAGGGCGCGGCGTCGGTGCAACCAGGGGGAGGTAGGTCTTACAGCTGGGGGTCTTTTTCCAGCGCGGCCAGGTATTTGCTGGGGGGCACCCCCTTGACCTTTTTGAAAACGCGGGAGAAATAGAACTGGTCAAAGAACCCCACCGATACCGCGATCTCCGCAATGGACAGATGGGAGTTTTTCAGCAGGGAACAGGCTTCGCTGATGCGGTAGCCGGTCAGGTAGTCGATGGGGCTCTGCCCCACATTGGCCATGAACACCCGGTACAGGTGGCTGCGGCTGACCCCCACGGCCTTGGCGATGTCGTCCACCGAGATGTCGTGGGAATAGTTGAACTGGATGAACTTGATGGCGGCCAGCACATACTGGCTGCTGGAGGACCCGGGGTTGGGCAGGGTGTCCCGGGCTTCCTTCATCAGCTGGGCCATGAACAGGTAGAGGTAACCGGTCATCAGCGCCTCGCACTGGGGCTCGGTGCCGCGGGACAGATAGATGTTGTACAGCGCTTCCCGCACGCCCTGGGGGTCCTTGCAGTGGTGCAGCGGGTGCTGGTCGGTGAAGGGGGTCTGCTGCACCAGCTTGTTGGCGCAGGCGCCGTTGAAGCCCACCCAGTAATACTCCCACGGGTCGGTCTCGTCCGCCGCATAGGTGATGAGCTGGTTGGGCTTGGCCAGAAACAGGTCCCCTTCCTGCAGGTGAAAGGCCAGCCCGCCCACCTGGTACACCCCCCGGCCGGCCACCACCAGGTGGATCAGGTAATGGTCCCGCACGCCGGGGCCCCAGGTGTGCCCGGGCTGACAGAATTCATGCCCGCAGTTGAAGATGGAAAGCTCCACATTGTCGGTGTAGTTCTGTTTGTAAGATTGCTTCAGCAGATTTGCCATGCCAGTGCCCCCAAGACAGGGGCTGTATCAGAAAAAAACCGGACCGCCGGTCCGCTTTGATAGGCCCCAGGATGCTGCGCCGCGGCGCAATTTTTTTTATTATACCAAGCTATTCATCAAAAGTCCATGTTTTCTGGTAAAAAAACTGTTTACTTGGCGGCAGAATTTGTTATACTAATTGCAAGTAATCCGCTTGTTCTGGTGCCGGCGATAAAAACGACCCGACTTTTTTGTGCATCATGACCAAAGCGGCCCGGTTTACATAGCAAGAAGGGAGCCGAACCATGGCAACGACCACCGAATGGAAACAGCAGATCCAGGCGGGCAGCTGGGATGCCGCCCTGTCCGAATTGTATACCTCCGACCAGGTCCCGGCCCAGCGGGCGCGGTACCTGCGCACACTGGAAGGCTTTGAGCAGAACTTTGGCGCCGACCGGGACGTGCGGCTGTACAGCGCCCCCGGCCGCACCGAGATCGGCGGCAACCACACCGACCACAACAACGGCGTGGTGATGGCGGCCGCCGTGGACCTGGACATCATCGCCGTGGTGGCGAAGAATGACCGCAACACCGTCCGCTTCATCTCGGAAGGCTTCGGCAAGATCGACGAGATCGACCTCTCGGTGCTGACCCCCCAGCCTGAGGAAGCCGAGCACAGCGCCTCGCTGATCCGCGGCGTGGCCGCCGGCTTTGCCCGGCGCGGCGGGATGCTGGGCGGCTTCGACGCCTTCTCCACCAGCAATGTGCTGCGCGGGTCGGGGCTTTCCTCCTCGGCAGCGTTCGAAGTCTGCCTGGGCGCCATCTTCCGGGGCGAGTACAACGCCGACCGGCAGGACCTATTCAGCCAGGTGGAGATCGCCAAGATCGGCCAGTATGCCGAGAACCTCTTCTTCGGCAAACCCTCCGGGCTGATGGACCAGACCGCCTGCGCCGTGGGCAGCGCCATGTCCATCGACTTCCGGGACCCTGAGGCCCCGGTGGTGGAAAAGGTGGCCTTTGACCTGGCCGGCGAAGGGTACGCGCTGTGCATCAGCGACACCAAGGGCAGCCACGCCGATCTGACCGACGACTACGCCGCCATCCGCCGCGAGATGGAGGCGGTGGCCGAGTGCTTCGGCAAGAAGGTCCTGCGGGAAGTGGAGGAGGCCGAGGTGGTCGCCGCCATCCCCGCCATCCGCGCCAAGGTGGGCGACCGGGCCGTGCTGCGGGCGCTGCACTTCTACAGCGAATGCCACCGTGCCGTGGCGCTGCGCCAGGCGCTGGAGGAAAAGGACTTCCCCGGCTTCCTGCGCCGGATTATTGCGGGCGGCCATTCCAGCTTTGAGTACAACCAGAACGCCTACAGCATCCACAACCCTGCCGAGCAGGGGGTCCCGCTGGCGCTGGCCATCAGCCAGCGGGTGCTGGAAGGCCGCGGCGCCTGGCGGCTGCAGGGCGGCGGCTTTGCGGGCACCATCCAGGCATTTGTGCCGCTGGATCTTTTGGAGAGCTACCGCACTGCCATCGACGGCATCTTCGGCGCGGGCAGCTGCCATGTGCTCACCGTGCGCAACCACGGGGCCATCGAGGTCACCCGCGACCTGTAAACGCGGCCTGCTCTGAATCAGGAATCCGGACGGATACCGTCCGGATTCTTTTTTTGCGCTGTGACTTTTTCGTTTGCGCCGTCGTTTATCAGGGTGAAAGGGCCCTGAAAACAAAACGGAGGAGGAACCCGTGTGCCTACACCAAAAACCAATGACGCCGCCCTGCTGGCCCTGCTGCAAAGCGACCCCCAGGCCGGGCTGGCCCGGCTGCTGGACGCCTACGGCGGGCTGATCCACGGGGTGGTGCGGCGGATACTGCCCCGCAACCCCGAGGATGCCGAGGAATGTGTGGCCGACGTGCTGGTGGCTGCCTGGCAGAGCGCCGGCCGGCTGGCCGGCGAACCGGACCGCCCGCTGCAGGGGTGGCTGGCGCTCACCGCCCGGCATATCGCCATCGACCGTTACCGCCGGCTGCGCCGCCGCCCCGGCACCGACCCGCTGGACGAGACCCTGGCCGCCGACTGGCTGCTGGAGCCCCGCACCAGCGAAGGGGAGGACTGTATCGCCGAGCTGGTGGCCGCCCTGCCGGCCCCGGACCATGAGATCTTTCTGCGCCGGTATTACCTGCTGGAACCCAGCCGCACCATTGCGGCCGCCCTGGGCATGAGCGAGCACACCGTCAATGTGCGGCTGTCCCGGGGGCGGGCCAGGCTGCGGCGGCAATACATGGCCCGTATGCACCCCAATGCCAAGGAGGGACCTGAACAATGAAAGCACAGCGCAATGCACAGGACAACATCCGGCGGGAACTGGACGCGATGCCGCTGCCCGACAGCCCGCTGACCGAGGAACAGAAGCGGCGCATCCTGGCCCGGGCCTGCGAGAAAGCCGGCCTAAAGGCCCCGGCGGCCCCCGGGGCGGGCCGTTCCCTGCGGGTGGGGAAAAGCCGCCCGGTGCGCGGCCGGCGCCGGGCGGTGCGCACCCTGCTGGTGGCGGCGGCCGTGGTCTGCCTGGGCACCGTGACGGTGGCGGCTGCGCCGGCCGTTTTACGGATGCTGCAGGGCGAGATCCCCTTCTTTGCCGTGACCCCCACCGCCAGCCCCGAGACCGCCGATCCGCTGAAAGCCCCCCGCGGCAGCTACGACAGCGCCCGGGCCCAGCTGGAAACCTACAACGCGCCGGTGGGCCAGAGCGTCACCCACGACGGCGTGACCATGACGCTGGATACCATCGCCATGGATGTGTCGGGCATGGACGCCTTCTTCACCATCGACGGCGGCGAGGCCATCCAGGGCGCAATCGGCCAGGACGGCTACACCCCCGACTGGGACAAACTCCAGGCGTTGTTCAAGATGTGGCGCACCACCGTCAACGGGGACGACAACGCTCTGAACCAGGTCCAGACCGATTACTACCTCAACGAAGCGGGCCAGCTGCAGATCTGGTCGCACTATCTCTTCAAAACGCCGCCCCAGGGCGATGAAATCCGGGTCGAGATCCACGCCGAGTGCAACATCGGCCCCGAGGCGGACAGCCTTTACGGCGACTGGCAGCCCTTCGAGTTTGCGGTCAGCCTGGACGGCGCCTCGGTGCGCGCCGGCGGCTGCACCGTGCAGCCCGGCACCTATGACATGGGGCAGGGCGGCACGATCGACCCGGAGACTGCCGGGCTGAACTGGCCGGAACTGGCGGACAAGATCACCGGGCCCACCCGGGTGGAGCGGCCTTTGTACATCCGGTACCTGGCCTTCGGCCCGCTGGGCGGCAGCCTGACCACCGACCAGGGCGGCATCGAATATCTGGACGGCGTCATCCGGGCCGAGGGCCTCTCCGGCGAGGAGCTGGCCCTGGCCGATGACACCGGCAAGACGATCTACGCCAGCTCCAACCACCAGCAGAACCTGGAAAGCCTCAACCTGACCGCCCCCGACCCGGCGGCCACCGCGCTGACCCTCACGCCGGTGGTGCTGGATATGGACCACTACGACCTGCAGACGCGCACCGTCACGATGGACCAGATGCGCAGCGGCGTACAGATTCCGCTGAGCCCGCTGGGCGGTTACACCGTGCGGAATTTTGCCATCGAGGACCATGCCATCACCTACGAGATGGTGCCCTACGGCGTCTGGGCCGGCGGTGACGCCAATCTGATCCCCGACGACGAGGGGGTCATCGACCTGGTCGAGAGCGAGGCCACCGTGCTGGGCGGCGAGCAGGACGGCGAAACGGTCACGATCTATCATTCCGGCCTGTTCAGCCGAACGGTGGACGGCACCACCGGCGTCATCACGGTGCGGCATGACTACTATGCCGCCACCCGCGAACAGATCGAGAGCATCCCGGGCTTCCGCTACAACTACCAGGGCGCCTACAGCCTGGACACCGACCACGCCCTGACCCTGCCGCTGCAGCCGACGGACTGACCCGCCCCGAAAGGCCCGCCGGGCAACCCGGCCGCCGCAGCGAAAAAACAGCAAGGGACCGCGCCCGAACAGAGCGCGGTCCCTTGGTTTTGTTTTGCGGTTTTATCTTGCGGCAGGCGGGTTCAGCGGGGGCGGTTGCGCCGGTACAGCACGGCCAGCCCCTTGAACAAAAGGTCCCCGTCAAACAGAATGTCCCGCCGGCAGCAGGGGATGATGCCCCGGGCCAGCCCGCCGGTGGCCACCACCGTCAGCGGTGCACCCAGCTCGGCCTCCACCCGGTCGGCCAGCCCCTCCAGCATCGCCGCGGTGCCGTACACCGCGCCGCTGTTCAGGCATTCCTCGGTGTTCTTGCCGATCAGCCGGGCCGGGGCTTCGGGGGCGATGGGGGGCAGCTGGGCGGTCCCGGCGCTGATGGCCCGCAGGCTCGTCTGCACCCCGGGCACGATGAACCCGCCCAGAAACCGCCGGTCGGCGCTGATCACATTGTAGGTGCTGGCGGTGCCCAGGTCCACCGTCATGCAGGGCAGGGAATACAGCGCCGCCGCCCCGGCTGCGTCAGCGATCCGGTCCTGGCCCAGCCGCTCCGGCGCGTCGATGGCAAAGGTCAGCCCGGTGTCCAGGGTGTGGGCCACCCGCAGCGGTTCGAACCCGGTCAGCCGGCGCACGGCCTCGGCCAGCGGGCCGCTCAGGGCCGGCACCACGCTGCACAGGATCGCGCCGGTGCAGGCGGCCTTTTCAAACTGGAACCTCCGCAAAAGAAAGCGAAGCTCGGCGGTGTATTCGTCCGGCGTGCAGTGGGGCCGGGTCACCATCCGGAAGGCGAAGCGGATCAGGTCCCCCTCCAGCCCGCCGATGCAGATGTTCGTGTTGCCGATGTCAATGGCCAAGATCATGCGGTTCGCTCCCCGAAAGCGCCTTGGCCCCAGTACGGGGCGCGGCGCCTGTCCTCTCTTGTTTTCGCAGGCGTGCTGCGTTCCCAACCATTATACCGTCAATCCTGCAAAATGAAAAGTGGTATTTTGCCCGGCGTGCCATTTGCTATTCTGCGGGGAATGTGGTATTTTGTATGCAGGATGACCCGATCCCCGGCGGGCGGCAGGCGGGCGGCCCGACGGGGCGGCGCCTGCTTGGCCGGCCTGCCGGCGGCGACTTCGGACAACTTTCCGGCCGTTTGGCATTCCTTTCAGAACCCGGGGGCCCGCCGCGGGTCCTGTTTGACCGTTCGAATCATCAGAACAGGGAGGCTTACCCATGGCAAAAGATTTACAGGGCAAAACCATCGTGCTGGGCATCACCGGCGGCATCGCGGCTTACAAGATGCCCAATGTGGCCCATGCGCTGGCCAAGCGCGGGGCGGATGTCCATGTGCTCATGACCCGAAACGCCACCGAGTTCATCGCGCCGCTGGTCTTTGAGACCCTCACCAACCGCCGCTGCATCGTCGATACCTTCGACCGCAACTTCCAGTACGATGTGGCCCATGTCTCGCTGGCCAACGCCGCCGATCTCATGCTCATCGCGCCGGCCACCGCCAACGTTATCGCCAAGCTGGCCCACGGCCTGGCCGACGACATGCTCACCACCGTCACCCTGGCCGCCACCTGCCCCAAGCTGGTGGCCCCGGCCATGAACACCCACATGCTGGAAAACCCCATCACCCGGGACAACATCGACACCCTGGCCCGCTACGGCTTCACCGTCATCCCGTCGGGGGCCGGGCTGCTGGCCTGCGGGGACGTGGGTTCCGGCCGCCTGCCGGAAGAGCAGACCCTCCTTGACTATGTGGACCGGGCCCTCTTCGCCCCGAAGGACCTGGCGGGCAAAAAGGTCGTGGTCACGGCCGGCGCCACCCAGGAACCCATGGACCCGGTGCGCTACATCACCAACCATTCCACCGGCAAGATGGGGTATGCCGTGGCCCGGGCCTGTATGCTCCGCGGCGCCGATGTAACGCTGCTCACCGCCCCCACCGCGCTGCGCCCGGTGCCCTTTGTCAACACCGTGCCCTGCACGACCGCCGCCGACCTGTTCGAAGCGGTCAAGGCCCATGCCATGGACGCCGACGCCCTGGTGATGGCCGCCGCCGTGGCCGACTACCGCCCGGCGGCGGTGGCCGATGAGAAGATCAAGAAAAAGGACGGGGACCTGACCCTGCCCCTGGCCCGCACCCAGGACATTCTGGGCTGGGTGGGCGCCCACAAGCCGGACGGGCTCTTTGTCTGCGGCTTTTCGATGGAGACCGAGAATCTCCTTGAAAACTCCACCGCCAAACTCCACCGCAAAAACCTGGACATGGTGGTGGCCAACAACCTCAAGACCCCCGGCGCCGGCTTCGGGGTGGACACCAACGTGGTCATCCTCATCACCCGGGACGGGGCCGAGGAACTGCCCCTGCTCACCAAGGACGAGGTGGCCATGCGCATCGCCGCCGCCATCGCCGCCCGCTGAACCCGACCGCCCCCGCCGGTTTGCCCGGCCGATCATTGTGTGCCCCCCGGTCCCCGCTTTTTGGCGGGGACTGTTTTTTTTGTGCGCTTTTCACAGAACTTCAAAAACCTATCCCACAATTTTCACAAATCAGGGCTATAATCACTCTCGGATCATCCAGCGGGGAAGCCCGCTGTGCAAAAAAGGGGAGTGTATACCTTGATCGAAGTCAGTCACCTGACCAAACGCTACGGCGCCCATCTGGCGGTCGATGACATCAGTTTCACGGTGGAGGACGGCTGCATCTACGGCCTGCTCGGGCCCAACGGCGCGGGCAAGTCCACCACGATGAACATGGTCACCGGCTATCTGTCGCCCACAAGCGGCACCGTCACCATCAACGGACATGACATCCAGCAGGAACCCCAGGCCGCCAAGGCCTGCATCGGCTACCTGCCCGAACTGCCGCCGCTGTACATCGACATGGGCGTGACCGAGTATCTCAGCTTTGTGGCCGAGCTCAAAGGGGTGCGCAAAAAGGCCGACCGGACCGCGGCGGTGGCCCGGGTGTGCGAGCGCACCGGCCTGCGGGAAGTTTCCCGGCGGCTGATCCGCAACCTGTCCAAAGGCTACCGCCAGCGGGTGGGGCTGGCGGCGGCGCTGCTGGGCGACCCCCGGGTCATCATCCTGGACGAACCCACCGTCGGCCTTGACCCGGTCCAGATGATCGAGATTCGGGAGCTGATCCATGACCTGGGCCAGCACCACACGGTCATCCTGTCCAGCCACATCCTCAGCGAAGTGCAGACCATCTGCGACCGGGTGCTCATCATCTCGGGGGGCAAGCTGGTGGCCCAGGGCACGCCGGAAGAACTGGCCGCCCGGCTGGCGTCCCGCGGTATGATCTCGGCCACCGCCCAGGGCGGGCGGGAGGCCGTGCTGGCCGCCGCGGCCGCCCTGCCCGGGCTCAGCGACCTGCGGGTCACCGCCGAGAAGGGGGACGAGGTCAGCTTCACCGCCGTCAGCACCGACGGCGCCGACCACCGGGCCGAACTTTCCGCCGCGCTGGCTGCCGCCGGCTGCCCGGTGCTCAGCCTGGCCAGCGAGCAGATGAGCCTGGAAGAAGTCTTCCTGCAGCTGACCGAGAGCGAACCGGCCGGCGGCGAGCCCGCCGGCGAGGAGACGCAGCAGCCCGCCGGCGAGGCGGCCGAAGAAGCCGGCGCCGCCGCGCCGGAATCCGGCCCGGCGGCCGCGGAAGCCGAACCGCCCGCCCCCGACGCGGAAGACGGGGCGGGGGATGAACCGGATGATTCCGCCGGGGCCGGCGCCCCGCCCGCCCCCGACGACCCGCCCCGACCGGAAGAGGAAAACGGGAAGGAGGGGGACTGAGCCATGACTGCGATCTTCAAACGGGAGACCAAAAGCTACTTCACCGGCATGATCGGGTATGTGGTCATTGCGGTGCTGGTGGCCTTCATCGGTCTTTATTACTCCGCCAACTGCCTGGTGTACGGTTCGCCGGACTTCTCCAGCGTGCTGTATTCCACCACCATCGCCATGCTCTTTGTGCTGCCGGCGCTGAGCATGCGCAGCTTTGCCGACGAGCGCCGCAACAAAACCGACCAGCTGCTGCTCACCAGCCCCATCACCATCCCGCAGATCGTGCTGGGCAAGTATCTGGCCCAGCTGGCCGTGTTTGCGGTGCCGATGCTGCTGGCCTGCCTGCTGCCGCTTCTTCTCTCGGCCTTCGGCGAGGTGCTGCTGGCCGGGGCCTATGCCACGCTGCTGGCCTACTTCCTGCTGGGGGCGGCCTGCATCGCGGTGGGCACCTTTGTCTCGGTGCTCACCGAAAACCAGATCATCGCCTACCTGGCCACCTTCGGCCTGCTGCTGGCCTCTTATCTGATGGAGGACATCCAGACCCTCTTCACCACCGGCAGCACCATGGCCTTCATCATCTTCAGCATCGCGCTGGTGGTCATTGCGGTGCTGGTGGGCCTTGTCTGCAAAAGCCTGACCGTCGGCTGCGGCACCTTCTGCGGCGGGGCGGTGCTGCTGATCCTTGTGTTCCAGATGCGCCCCACCTGGCTGCTCAACGGCCTCAACAGCGTGCTGGACGCGCTGGCCCTGTTCGCCCCCTTCCGGGATTTTGTGGGCGGCATGTTCAGCCTCAGCAGCATTTTGTACTATCTGTCGGTCGTGGGGCTGTTTTTGTTCCTGACCGGCCAGGCGCTGGAACGGCGCCGCTGGAACTGAGCAAAGGAGGGAAGCGACTATGAAATTCCATTTCAGCAAAAAGCCCTCCGCCCCGGCGCCCCAGCCCACCGAGGCACAGCGCGCCAGCCAGCGCCGGGCATTGGGCGCCGGCGCCTACGCCAGCGCGCTGGGCGCCATCGTGCTGGTGGTGGTGATCCTTGTGAACCTGGTCGTTCAGGCCATCCCCACCCAATACACCGAATTCGACATCTCCAACACCGGGCTGTTCACCCTCAGCGAGACCACCGTCAGCATGCTGAAAAGCCTGGACAAGGACGTGACCGCCTACTACCTGGGCGAGACCGGCGGCGAGGACGCCAACCTTACCCGCCTGCTGGACCGCTACGCCGGCGAGTCGTCCCATTTCCGCTGGGGGCAGCGGGACCCGGCGCTCTACCCGACCTTTGCGGCCCAGTATGACGCCCAGGACGCCTCCAACGGCAGCGTGATCCTGGTCTGCGGCGAAAACCACGTGGTGGTGGATTCCGCCGATCTGTATGAGTACGACTACTCCAGCTACTACACCACCGGCTCGGTGGATATGCGCTTCAACGCCGAGAACGCCCTGACCACCGCGGTGGCCCAGGTCACCCGGGATGCCTCCTACACCGCCTACCAGCTCACCGGCCACGGCGAAGCGGAACTGGGCAGCGACTTTACCGAGGTGCTCACCAACGCCGGCGTCACACTGGAAAGCCTGAGCCTGACCACCAGCGCCGTGCCCGAAGACGCCGCCGCGCTGATCCTCAACGCGCCCCAGGCGGACCTGTCCGAACAGGATGTGGATGCGCTGCGCAGCTACCTGGACGGCGGCGGCCGGCTGCTGGTCACCACCAGTCTGCTTGCCGACACCCCCAACCTGGACGCCCTGCTGGCCGAGTACGGCATGACCCGCCAGGAGGGCCTGCTGGTGGAGACCGACGCCAACCACTTTGCCTACGGCTACGGCGGCACCTACCTGCTGCCGGAACTCCAGTCCAATGACATCACCTCCGGCGTGGTGGACGGCATGTACGTCTTCGCCCCGGTGTCCCAGGGCATCCTCACCGGCGAAGCAACCGGTACGGCCACCGCCGAATCCGCCACCGACGAGTCTGCAGCCGACTCCATCACCCACACGACGCTGCTGTCCACCAGCTCCTCCGCCTTCTCGATGCTGGACTACGAGACCGCCACCACCATCCAGCAGGGGGAGAACGACCCCATCGGCAGCTTTGACGTGGCGGTGGCCGTCGAAAATTCCGACACCGGCGCCCGGGTGGTTTGGATCAACTGCGCCAACCTGCTGCTGGACAACATCAACAGCGCGGTGTCCGGCGGCAACGCCCAGTTCCTGGGCAGCGTGATGAACTGGATGAACGGCGAGGAGAACGCCGCCGTCATCGAAAGCAAGAGCATGAGCGCCGATTCGCTGGATGTGCCCGCCGCCCTCATCATGCCGCTGGGGCTGATCATCGTGATCCTGCTGCCGCTGGCCAGCCTGCTGGTCGGCGTGGTGATCTCGGTGGTGCGCCGCCGCCGCTGACCCTGCCGGGAGGTGCTTGCCATGAAAATTTCCAAAAAAATGATGCCGCTGGCGGTGCTGGTGGCCGTGGTGGTGCTCCTGGCGATCGCGCTGGCGGTGCTCTCCGGCCTGGATACCGAGGAGGAAACCGGCCTGCCGCTGTTTGAGCTGGACCCTGACTCGGTCACCGCCGTGTCCTACCAGCAGCAGGACGAGGAGGACCCCGTCGATGTGACGCTGCTCTATGCCGATGAGACCTGGACCTTGTCGGACGACCCGACCCTGCCGCTGGACCAGGAGACCACGGCCAACCTGGCCGCCGACATCGCCGGCCTGACCGCGCTGCGGGACCTGGGGACCGACGCCGAGACCGAGGAGATGGGCCTGGACGAACCCACCGCCGTGCTGCGGCTGGCCGTTGACGGCGGCGACATCACCGCCGAGCCCGCCACCGGCGAGACGGCCTCCGGCCTGTACACCCTGACCATCGGGGCCGAAAACAGCGTGACCGGCGCCTACTACGCCAAGGGCAGCTGGGGCGACAGCGTCTACACCATTGACAGCTCCGATCTGTCCGGCCTGTTCAAGACCCCGCGGCAGCTCTATGCGGACCAGGAGATCACCGACCTGGAGACCACCGACCTGACCGCCATGACGGTGGAACTGCCCGGCGAGACGCTGGACTTCGCCTATGACGGCGAGACCTGGACCCTTGCCGACGACCCCGACTACCCGCTGGACCAGGACATCGTGACCAAGATGGCTTCCACCCTCTGCTCGCTCAAGAGCCAGTGGAGCATCACGAGCCCCGAGGCGGACAGCGTCTACGGGCTGGACAGCCCGGATGCCATCGTGACCCTCACCGGTTCGGACGGCACGACGGTGACGGCCCGGTTCGGCGCCGTCTCGGCGGAGGATGACACGGTCAGCTACCTGCAGGCCAGCACGGCGCCGGATGTGGTGTACGAGATCTCCTCCACCAATCTGTCCGCCTACGCCTATACGAAGGACAGCCTGCAGGCCGCCACCGACGAGACCGCCACCGAGGAGAGCAGCGAGGAGGACATCATCGCAGAAAACCCGGTGGGCGGTGCGGACGACTACGTCTCCTCGGTGCCCGCCGACGAATGACCGCCCGCCGGCACACCGGGCTGCCTGAGCGGGACAAACACGGCCCTGCCGCGGCGCCTGACCGGCTGCCGGCAGGCTGAAGCAGGCAGGGCGGCCGCCGGATGGCCCGCCCCGGCAATCGCACAGCATCGACCCCCAAGGGAAGTGAAAACCGCTTCCCCTGGGGGTCTGAGCGTGTCGAGAAACTCGACACGCTCCACAAGGGGCAACAGCCGCGCACGGCAATTGCCTAACGCGGCTGTTTCCCCTTGTGTATCCCCTTCGACAAAATTTTACGGCAAATCGCGCACTCGTCACTGCGTTCTTCGCACACAATTTGCCGTAAAATTTCCCTGTCGGTGTCGCCGTCGTCGGCACATGTCCGCCGACGGCGACGAATTTTTTCAACAGCCTGCGCCCCCAAGGGAAGTGAAAACCGCTTCCCCTGGGGGCTTTTTGTTCAGCCGGGGAAAAGCCTTCGCGCAGGCCGCCCCGGCGGCGGTGGACTTTGCCGGGCGGATATGGTAAGATCGAGACAGCAGAAAGGGGGAGGGCGCAATGCTCATTCGGGACGAAACCATCGACCGGGGCCGGCCGTTTGACTGGGGGCGGGTCTCGGCCGACTATGCCAGATACCGGGACATTTATCCCCCGGAGTTTTATGACAGGATCACGGCCCGGGGGCTGTGCGTTGCGCCGCCCTCCTTCACGGTGCGCCACTATGCCGCCATGGCGGAACTCAAGGTCAAAAAGTGACTGGCGGCCGTCTCTCTTCTCTTTTGTCCGGGGCCATGGTATAATAATCCCAAAACAGCCGCCGCGGCGGCCGGCAAGGGGGAATGGCGATGAAAACAGGACGACGGCGCGGCCTGGCGGCCTTTCTGGCGCTCTGGCTGCTGGCGCTGACCGGCTGCGGCGCCCCCGCCGCAGACCCGGCCCCCACCGCCCGGCCTGCAGCATCCGCTCCGCCCACCGCCGCGCCCACCGCCGCCCCGCTGACGGCGGCGGACCTGACGCTGGAAGAAAAGGTCGGCCAGCTCTTTCTGGTCCGGCCCGACGCGCTGGACCCTGCCCGGACCCCGCAGCAGATCGAGGACCCCGACGCCGCCGGCGCCACCGCCCTGACCGACGCCATGCGGGCTACGCTGGCCCGCATCCCGGTGGGCGGGGTGGTGCTGTTCGGCAAGAACATCGCCGACGCCGGCCAGCTGACGGCATTCACCGCCGACCTGCAGGCCGCCGGCCGGGTGCCGCTGCTGCTGGCGGTGGATGAGGAGGGCGGGGCGGTGGCCCGGCTGGCCAACAGCGGGGCGCTGGACCTGCCCCGGTACGAGAGCGCCGCCGCGGTGGGCGCCGAGGGCCCCGAGGCCGTGCGGACCATGTACCGGACCATCGGCGGCTATCTGCGGGACTTCGGCTTTGCGCTGGATTTTGCCCCGGTGGCCGATGTGAACACCAACCCGGACAATCCGGTCATCGGCAGCCGGGCATTTTCCGCCGACCCGCAGACCGCCGCGGCCTGCGTCCGGGCGGCGGTGGAAGGGCTGGGTGAGGCCGGCGTGCTGGCCTGCCTCAAGCATTTCCCCGGCCACGGCGATACCGCCCAGGACAGCCACGAGGAGGCGGCCGTTACCGAAAAGACGCTGGCGGCGCTGCGCAGCGGCGAGTGGGCCCCCTTTGCGGCGGGCATCGCCGCCGGGGCCCCGCTGGTGATGGCGGGGCATATCACCGCCCCCAACGCCCTGCCGCCGGCCGAGTCCGACCGCCTGGCCGGGTTCAGCGCCACCGTCCTCAACGATTGGCTGCGGGGGGAACTGGGCTTTGAAGGGCTGGTGGTCACCGATTCGCTGGCCATGGGGGCGGTCACCCGGCGCTATTCCTCCGGCGAGGCGGCGCTGGCCGCCCTGCAGGCCGGCGCCGACCTGCTGCTGATGCCGGCCGATCTGGAGGGAGCCTACACCGCGGTGGTGCAGGCGGTGGAAAGCGGCCGCTGGCCCGAAAGCGAGCTGGACGCCCGGGTGGAAAGGATCCTGGCGGCCAAGCGGGCGGCGGGGCTGCCGGTGTGAAGCGGAAACGATGGTAGAGAGGGCGAGGTACGGAATGTCACAACCCAAAAAGCTGCAAAACCTGACAAACCTGCAGGACCGCACGGTCCGCAGCTCCCTGGCCGGCACCTGCGCCGGGCGGGTCAAGCCCTGGCAGGTGGAGGACTGCGCCCCCCGCACGCCGGCCCGGCCGCTGTATGCGGTGGACGGCTGGTTTCTGACCCAGCGGGTCTCGGGCATACAGCGGTATGCCATCGAGATCCTGGCCGAACTGGACCGGCAGATCCCCGCCGGCAGCGTGGAGATCGTCCTGCCCGAAGGTGCGCCCCAGCCGGTGTACGACAACATCCGGGTGGTGGTGCAGGGGCAGGCGAATCCGCTGTGGGAACAGCGGGACTATCCCCGCTACCTGGCCGGGGCCGGCCGCCGCTGGCTGTGCATGTGCAACGTGATCCCGCTGCATTCGCCGGACGCCTGCCGGGGCATTGCGGTCTGGCACGATGTCTGCTACCGCGCCCGGCCGGATTTTTACCGCGACCCCCGGGGCCGGGCCAGCGCCGCCTGGCACCGGCTGCAGTACCGGGCCATGGCCGCCCGGGCCCGCCGCATCGTCACGGTGTCGGAGTTTTCCAAAACCGAGATCGAGCGGTACTACGGTGTGCCGGGCGAGCGCATCACGGTCATTTACAACGCCTGGCAGCACATGCAGCGGGTCGCGGCGGACGAAAGCATCTTTGCCGGGGCCGGCAAATGGCCGGCGCTGCGCCCGGGCCGGTATTACTTTTCCATGGCCAACCTGCTCAAAAACAAAAACTTCCCCTGGGTGCTGCGGGCGGCCAAAAACACGCCGGAGGCGGTGTTCGCCATCGCCGGCGGCGGCAGCCTGCAGGCCGAAGCCCGGGCCCTGGGGCTGGCGGAACTGCCCAACGTCGTCTACCTGGGCTATGTCACCGACGAGGAGGCCAAGGCCCTGATGGCTCATTGCCGGGCCTTTTTGTTCCCGACACTGTACGAGGGGTTCGGCATCCCGCCGCTGGAAGCCATCGCCTGCGGCGCGCCCGCGGTGCTGGTCAGCGACACCCCCTGTATGCGGGAGATCTACGGCCCCCACGCCGGGTACATCGACCTGGCCGCCAACCCCGGCAACCTGCGGCAGATCACCCCGCCCGCCGCCGACCCGGCCGCGGTGCTCACCCGCTACGCCTGGCGGGAAAGCGCCCGCCGCCTGGCCGGGCTGATGGGACTGTGACGGTGCCGGACGCAAAGGAGACATTATGCAGAATCATGAACTGACGCTCAACGGCAAGCCCTACGCCGTACAGCGGCTGCTGGACAAGGGGAAAGGCGGGTATTCCTATCTTGTCTGCGACGGGACACAGCGGTATGTGCTCAAGCAGATCCACCACGAACCCTGTGATTACTATCAGTTCGGAGACAAGCTGGCTGCCGAACTGCGGGACTACGAGCGGCTGCGGGCGGTGGGGGTCCCAATGCCCGAACTCTACGCCGTGGACACGGGGGCGGAACGCCTGCTGAAAGAGTACATCGAAGGCGACACCGTCTTCGAGCTGGTCCGGGCGGACGCGCTGCCGCCCGAATGTCTGGACGAGATGCGCGCCATCTGCCGGAAACTCTACGCAGCGGGGCTCAACATTGATTATTTCCCCACCAACTTCATCCCGCGGGGCGGTGCGCTCTACTATGTGGACTACGAGTGCAACGCCTATATGGAGCAGTGGGATTTCGAACACTGGGGCATTCAGTATTGGAGCCGCACCCCGGCGTTCCTGCAATATCTGCGCGAACACGAAACCTGAAACGATGTAAACGCACAGCCCCCGCCGTTTTCGGCGGGGGCTGTGCGTCTCTGTTCAGGTTGGCCGGGGCAAGGGACGGCTTTCCCTTATCCTTCCCTGTCCAATTGCCGGTACTGCAGCGCCTCCATCAGCGCGGCGGCGTCGATGACCTCGCGGCCGTTCAGGTCGGCCACTGTGCGGGCTACCCGCAGGATGCGGTCGTAGGCGCGGGCGCTGTAGCCCATGCGGTCAAAGGCTGCCCGCAGCATCGTTTCGGCGGCGGGGGCCAGCGGGCAGAACCGGCGCAGCAGCCCGCTGGGCAGCTGGGCGTTGCAGCGCACCCCGGCGCCCTTGTACCGGTCCTGCTGCAGGGCGCGGGCCTCGGCCACCCGGCGGCGGATGGCCTCGCTGGGCTCGCCCCCGGTCTCGGCGGCCAGGGCCTCATACTCCACCGGCCGGGCTTCCACATGCAGGTCGATGCGGTCCAACAGCGGCCCCGAGATCCGCTGCCGGTACCGGGCGATGGCGCTGGGGGTGCAGCGGCATTCCTGCCCCGGGCAGCCGTGGTAACCGCAGGGGCAGGGGTTCATCGCCGCCACCAGCATGAACCGGCAGGGGTAGGTGGCGCTGCCGTGTACCCGGCTCACGGTGATCTGCCCGTCCTCCAGCGGCTGGCGCAGTACCTCCAGCGTCTCGCGGGAAAATTCCGGCAGTTCATCCAGAAACAGCACCCCGTTGTGGGCCAGGCTCACCTCGCCGGGCCGCGGCTGGCTGCCGCCGCCGGCCATGGCGGTGGCGCTGACGCTGTGGTGCGGGCTGCGGAAGGGCCGCTGCCGCAGCAGCCCGGTGCCGCCCGGTACCAGCCCCGCCACCGAGTACACCGCCGTCGTCTCCAGCGATTCGGCGTAGGAAAGCGGCGGCAGAATGCCCGGCAGCCGCTTGGCCAGCATACTCTTGCCGGTGCCCGGCGGGCCCACCATCAGCAGGTTGTGCCCGCCGGCGGCGGCCACCTCCAGCGCACGGCGGGCTTCCTCCTGCCCGCGCACGTCGGCAAAATCCGGCCCGGTCCAGACCCCGTCGGCATCATAGCCCTGCGCCGTGGCGGGGGAGAGGGGGGCGGCCCCGCTCAGGTGTTCGACCACCTGCCGGGCCGTGCGGGCCGGGTAGACGGTCAGCCCTTCGGCCACGGCGGCCTCGGCGGCGTTTTCGGCAGGCAGGAACAGCTCCCGCACGCCGGCTTTGGCGGCGGCCAGCGCCATGGGCAGCGCCCCGGCGATGGGCCGCAGCGCCCCGTCCAGACCCAATTCCCCCAAAAAAGCCTGGTGCGGGGCGGGGGCGGGCAGCTGGCCCTGGGCCGCCAGCAGACCGATGAAGACCGGCAGATCATACAGCGGGCCGGTCTTGCGCACGTCGGCGGGGGCCAGGTTGACCGTCACATGGCTGCTGGGCCAGGGATAGCGCAGGTTTTTGATGGCGCTGCGCACCCGCTCGCCGCATTCCCGCACGGCGGAATCCGGCAGGCCCACCACCGCAAAAGCCGGCAGCCCGCCCGAGATGTCCGTCTCCACCGCCACCGGGTACCCGTTCAGGCCGGATACCCCCAGGCTGTTCACCGCTGCATACACGCCGCCCGCCTCCCTTTCACATCCGTGGACTCTGCTATCAGTATAGCGGCTTGCGGCCCGGCGGGCAAGCAAAAACGCCGAAAAACAGAAAAAAGAGGCTCGAAACCTGGCCCAACCCCCAAAATCCGATTGACAAGGACGGTCTGGATTGGTATATTTATGATAGTTAAGCAAAACTACCCAAAATATTTTGCTGAAAGAAAAGCGCAGGTGTTCAAAATGTATAAAGAAATGTATGAACGTTGGCTGGCTTATGATCTGGACGATGCGGACCTCAAACCCGAACTGGAAAAGATCCAGGGGGATGACGCCGCCATCCAGGACCGCTTCGCCGTGGCGCTGAAATTCGGTACCGCGGGTCTGCGCGGGGTCATCGGCGCCGGCACCAACCGGATGAACGTCTATGTGGTCCGCCAGGCCACCCAGGGCCTGGCCAACTGGGTCAGGACCCAGGGCGGCACCCAGACCGTGGCCATCAGCTACGACAGCCGCATCAAGAGCGATGTGTTCGCCAGGGCCGCCGCCGAAGTGCTGGCCGCCAACGGCGTCCATGTGCGCATATACAAGGCGCTGATGCCGGTGCCGGCGCTGAGCTTTGCCACCCGTTACTACAACTGCAACGCCGGCATCATGGTCACGGCGTCCCACAACCCGGCCAAGTACAACGGCTACAAGGCCTACGGCCCCGACGGCTGCCAGATGACCGACGAAGCCGCCGACATCGTTTATGCCGAGATCCAGAAGACCGATGTGCTCACCGGCGCCAGGACCATGCCCTTTGCCGAAGGCATGGAAAAGGGTCTGATCGAGTATGTGGGGGATGACTGCATCCGCGCCCTGTACGACGCCATCGAAGCCCGCTCCATCCGTCCGGGCATCTGCAAGACCGCCGGTCTCAAGCTGGTGTACAGCCCGCTGAACGGCTCCGGCCTGGTACCGGTCACCACCGTCCTGCGGGAAATCGGCATCACCGACATCACCGTCGTGCCCGAGCAGGAATACCCCGACGGCAACTTCCCCACCTGCCCCTACCCCAACCCCGAGATCTTCGAGGCGCTGCGCCTGGGGCTGGAACTGGCCGAAAAGTCCGGCGCCGACCTGATGCTCGCCACCGACCCCGACGCCGACCGGGTGGGCATCGCCGTCAAGTGCAAGGACGGCAGCTACGAGCTGCTCACCGGCAACGAGGTGGGCGTGCTGCTGCTGGACTACATCTGCGCCGGCCGCATCGAACAGGGCACCATGCCCAAGGACCCGGTCATGTGCAAGTCCATCGTCTCCACCCCGCTGGCGGACAAGGTGGCCGAGCATTACGGCGTCGAGTGCCGCAACGTCCTCACCGGCTTCAAGTGGATCGGCGACCAGATCGCCCGGCTGGAGGCGGACGGTCAGGTGGACCGCTTCCTCTTCGGCTTTGAGGAAAGCTACGGCTACCTCGCCGGGCCCTATGTCCGGGACAAGGACGCCATCATCGGCAGCATGCTGATCTGCGAAATGGCCGCCTACTACCGCTCCAAGGGCAGCTCCATCAAGGAGGAGCTGGAGCGCATCTACGCCGACTACGGCCGCTACCTGAACAAGGTGGACAGCTTTGAGTTCCCCGGCCTGTCCGGCATGGACAAGATGGCCGGCATCATGGAAAGTCTGCGCAAGGACCCGCCCAAGGACTTTGCCGGCGACAAGGTGGTCAAGGTCGTGGACTACGAAAAGCCCGAGGAGACCGGCCTGCCCGCCGCCAACGTGCTGATCTATACGCTGGAAAGCGGCTCCACCGTGGTGGTGCGCCCCTCCGGCACCGAGCCCAAGATCAAGACCTACTTCACCACCAAGGGCAAGGACCTGGCCGAAGCCCAGGCCAAGAAGGACGAACTGGCCGAGGCCATCAAGCCGATCCTGGCCTGACCGCCGCCTGCCCCGCCCCGGCGAGGGAAAGCGGGGAAAGGATGGGCGCAAGAAAAACCTTGACATCCCGCCGCATTTTTGCTATACTATTCCGGCAATCGTTCAGATGGCTGCTCCATTCGCACAGGATGGCGTATGCTGGTAGCCAACATTCGGAGATTGTGATGAGCGCATATATCAAGTATGCCTCCCCAAGTCATGATCGTGAAAGAGGTGAAACGCAATGAAAGAAGGCATCCATCCGAAGTATGTGGATTGCACCATCACCTGCGCCTGCGGCAACGTCATCCAGACCCGCTCCACCAAGCCGGAGATCCGTGTCGAAGTCTGCAGCAAGTGCCATCCCTTCTACACCGGCAAGCAGAAGCTGGTGGATACCGGCGGCCGTGTCGAGCGCTTCAAGCGCCGTTACGCCAAGACCGGCAAGTAATCAGAACCCCATCGGTACCGCAGGCGGGCTTTCCGCCTGCGGTATCTTCGTCTCTGTCAGGAAAGGAGCCTGCCCATGCCGGACTATCGCACCATCCGCGGCACCGCCTGCTATACCTATGAAGAAAAGCGCAGCCGGTTCATCGGCGCGGTCTCCTTTGCCGATACCGAGCAAGCCGCCCTCGGCTTCCTCAACCGGGTGCGGGCGGCCAACCGCACCGCCCGGCACAATGTCTATGCCTATGTGCTGCAAAGCGGCCGGGTCCGCTATTCGGACGACGGCGAACCCGCCAAGACCGCCGGCACCCCGGTGCTGGAGGTCATCCAGCATGCCGGCGTGTCGGATGTGGTCCTGGTGGTCACCCGGTATTTCGGCGGGATCCTGCTGGGCACCGGCGGGCTGGTGCGGGCCTATACGGCCGCGGCGTCCGGCGCCCTGGCCGCCGCCGAGCTGGTGCAGATGCGCAGCGTGGTGGACTGCGCCCTTGCGGTGCCTTATGCCCAGTACGAACCGGTCCGCCGCCTGATCGAGCAGGCGGGCGCCCGGCTGGAGGAACCGGAGTTTGCCGACAAGGTCACGCTGCGCTGGCGCCAGCCCGCCGGGGAGGAGGGGGCGCTGTGCGCCGCACTGGACGAGGCGCTGCGCGGTGCGGCCGCCGTGACGGTCACACCGCCCCATTTCGCCCCCTTCTGATCGGCCTGCACCTGCCGCCTGCGCCCCGCCGCGCGGGCGGTTTTCTGCCCCGGAAGGGGGACGAATTATGAACGAAAGGTGAAATTTGCCGCATTTCCGCCGACTTCAAAAGTGTTTTGGCCGTTTTTATCGTATCTATACTATAGAAGACATTTTTCTGCCGCGGGCAGGACAGGGGGGCTCCATGACCATCCGGGAACAGACACAGACCATCGAACGGCTGACCCTCAGCCGCTATGCGGCGCTGAGCGAGCAGAGCCGCGGCCGCCGCCGGCCGGAACCGGAGGACCCGCTGCGCCCCTGTTTTCAGCGGGACCGGGACCGGATCCTGCACTGCAAGGCGTTCCGCCGCCTCAAACAGAAGACCCAGGTCTTCCTCTCGCCGGAGGGGGATCATTACCGGACCCGGCTGACCCATACGCTGGAAGTCAGCCAGATCGCCCGCACCATCGCCCGGGCCCTGCGCCTCAACGAAGATCTGACCGAGGCCATCGCCCTGGGCCACGACCTGGGGCATACCCCCTTCGGCCATGCGGGGGAGAGGGCGCTCAACAAGCTGTGCCCCGGCGGGTTCACCCACTACCGCCAGAGCCTGCGGGTGGTGGACTTCCTTGAAAAGGACGGCAAGGGGCTGAACCTTTCCTGGGAGGTGCGCAACGGCATCATCACCCACACCACCGGCACCTGGGCCCGCACGCTGGAGGGCTGCGCGGTCCGCTATGCCGACCACATCGCTTTTCTGAACCATGATATCGAGGATGCCATCACCGCCGGCGTGCTGGACCCGGCCGCCCTGCCCGCCGACGCGGTGCGGGTGCTGGGCACGACCAAGAGCGGGCGCATCACCACCATGATCACCGACCTGGTCAACAGCAGCCCCCGGGACAGGATGTCCTTCTCCCCCGAGGTGGAGGGCGCCTACAACCTGCTCAAAGACTTCATGTACTCCACCGTCTATGTGGACAAGGAAGCCAAGCGGGAGGAGGGCAAGGTGGACAAGCTGGTGGCCGAACTCTACGAAAGGCTCTGCGCCGACCCCGGCCTGATGCCCACCTTTTACATGGAGATCGCCTTCAACGAGGGCATCGACCGGGCGGTGGCGGATTACATCTCCGGCATGAGCGACCGGTTCGCCGTCCGCCTGTTTGAACAGCTGTTCGTGCCCCAGAAGTGGACGGTGCTGTAAGGCGCAGCCGGGAAAGGAGGAACGCGGATGGAGTTTCTGGGTGAAGTGCTGGATCTCTGCGTGGAGCTGCTGGGCGAGGTTTTCGTCCGGTGGATGCAGAACCTGGCCCGGGCCAACCGCAGGCTGTACATCGGGCTGTTCGGCCTGTTGCTGCTGGCGCTGGCGGGCGGGGCGGCGGCCTTCCTCCTCCACAGCCTGTGGGGGCCGGCCTTTGGCCTGATCCTGCTGCTGGCATTTGCGCTGATCCTGTTCGTGATGGGGCTGCGCAAACCCAGGGACCGCCGCGCCGCCGCCTGGCAGGCCGACCGGGACCGCAAGGAGCGCGACCGCCGCACACGGAAAGAGTTCGACCGCTGACCCCGGCCTGGCAACCGGCCGGGGCCCCGGCGCCGATCTTGAATCGACAGGAAGGGAGGGGAAGACGATGATCCCGCAGGAATACATCCAGGAAGTGGTCCGCCGCAACGACATCGAGGAGCTGGTCGGCCAGTATGTGCAGCTGCGCCGCCGCGGCCGCACGCTGGTGGGGCTGTGCCCTTTCCACAACGAAAAATCCCCCTCCTTCACCGTCTATCCGGACACCCAGAGCTTTTACTGTTTCGGCTGCGGCGCCGGCGGCGACGCCATCACCTTCGTGCGCAAGATCAACAACCTGAGCTATGTGGAGTCGGTCAAGCAGCTGGCCTCCCGCGCCGGCATGCCGATGCCGGAGGAGGACGACAAGGAGGGCCGCGCCCGCAGCCGCCTGCTGGAGATCAACCGCTGCGCCGCCCGCTATTTTTACGAGCAGCTCAACCAGCGCACCCCCGAGGCGGCCGCCGCCCGCCGCTACTGGAAGGAAAAGCGCGGCCTGTCCGACGGGGCCATCCGCCGCTTCGGGCTGGGCTACGCGCCGGATGATTTCTCCGGCCTGCTGCACTATCTGCGCCAGCGCGGCTTCCGGGAGGAGGAACTGGAAAACTCCGGCCTGGTCAAGCGCAGCCAGAAAGGCAACCTCTACGACATCTTCCGCCACCGGGTCATGGTGCCGATCATCGACGTGCGGGGCAACATCATCGCCTTCGGCGGCCGGGTACTGGACGATTCCAAACCCAAGTACATCAACAGCCCCGAGACGATGGTCTACAAGAAATCCCGCACGCTGTTCGCCCTCAACGTGGCCAAAAAGTCCACTTCCAAGCGGTTCATCCTCTGCGAAGGGTATATGGACGTGATCAGCATGCACGAGGCCGGGTTCGACACGGCGGTGTGCGCCTGCGGCACCGCCCTGACCGCCGAGCAGGTCAAGCTGCTCAGCGAATATGCCGAGGAGACCGTCCTCTGCTACGACTCGGACGAGGCCGGCCAGAAGGCCACCGAGCGCAGCCTGCATTTGTTCGAGAACAGCCCGGTCAAGGTCACGGTGCTCTCCATCCCCGGCGCCAAGGACCCGGACGAGTTCATCCGCACCTATGGCCGGGACCGGTTCGAGATGATCCTCAACGGTACCTCCAACCCCACCGAGTTCGAGCTGGGCAAGGCCAAAAAGAAGTACGACCTGCGCACCGACGACGGCCGGCTGGAGTACATCCGGGAGGCCATCGGCATCCTGGCCGGCAGCGGGGTCAGCCCCACCGCCCGGGATGTGTACGCCGGGCGCATCGCCGGCGAGACCGGGGTGGCCAAGCAGGCGGTGCTCTCCCAGCTGGAAGGCGCACTGCGCGGCGCCGCCCGGCGGGCCCGCCGGCAGGAACAGCGGGACCTGGCGGCCCAGGGCAACGGCGCCGGCATCCGGGTGCCCTATGACCGGGGCGGCGACAGGGCCCTGGCCCCGGCCAAGGCGTCCCGCCAGCTGGTGGCCGCGCTGCTGCAGGACCCGGACCAGATCCCCTATGTGCGCAGCCGGCTGGACCTGGAGACCATCCCCGAACCCGAGATCCGGGCGGCGGTGGAGGCCATCTACACCTGCGCCGACCAGCGCCAGCCGGTGAACGCCACCTCGCTGCAAAGCCTGCTGCCCGACGAAAAAGCCTACAGCCTGGTCATGATGGTGCAGGCCCAGAACAGCGGCCAGACCCTGGTCCGCCAGGACATCGACATGTACCTGGACCGGCTGCGGCGCGGCACCCCCAAGAGCAGCCAGGCGGCCAAGACCGACGACGACGGCTTCCGGCGGCTGTTCGCCTCCATCGCCCAGGACAAACACGCCGGCGCAGCCGAAGAATCCTGACATCACCGCCGACCGCCTGCGGGGCGGGCAACGGCCAACAATAAAAAGGGCCCCGAGCCCCAAAAGGAGACAGTATTTATGGCAGAAAAGAAAGATCCCATCATCGCATTGATCGAACAGGGCCGCCGCATCGGCAAACTCAGCAGCTCCGAGATCAGCGACGCCATGGAGGAAAGCGGCCATGGCATGGACGTGGAACGCATGGAAAAGCTCTATGAGGAGCTGGAAAACCAGGGCATCGAGGTGGTGGACGACGACCCCATCGCCGATGTGCAGGACACCGTGCTGACCGAGGACAATGTGGACGATTTCGAAGACTCGCTGTCCAGCGAGGGCGTGACCATCGACGACCCGGTCAAGGTCTACCTGAAGGAGATCGGCCGGGTGCCGCTGCTCAGCCCCGATGAGGAGATCGAGCTGGCGCTGGCCATCCAGGAGGGCGGCCCGGAAGGGGAGCGCGCCAAGCAGCGGCTGAGCGAGGCGAACCTGCGGCTGGTGGTCTCCATCGCCAAGCGGTATGTGGGCCGGGGGATGCAGTTCCTGGACCTGATCCAGGAGGGCAACCTGGGCCTGATCAAAGCGGTGGAAAAGTTCGACCACACCAAGGGCTTCAAGTTCTCCACCTACGCCACCTGGTGGATCCGTCAGGCCATCACCCGCGCCATCGCCGACCAGGCCCGCACCATCCGCATCCCGGTACATATGGTCGAGACCATCAACAAGGTCAAGAAGGTCTCCAGCCAGCTGCTGCACGAAAACGGCCATGAACCCAGCGCCGAGGAGATCGCCGAGCGACTGGACATGCCGGTGGACAAGGTGCGGGAGATCATGCGGGTGGCCCAGGAACCGGTCAGCCTGGAAACGCCCATCGGTGAGGAGGAGGACAGCCACCTGGGCGACTTCATCCCCGACGACGAGGCCCCGGTCCCGGCCGAAGCCGCCAGCCAAACCCTGCTCAAAGAGCAGCTGGCCGACGTGCTCAAGACCCTGACCCCCCGTGAGGAAGAGGTCCTGCGTCTGCGCTTCGGCCTGAAGGACGGCCGCCCCCGCACGCTGGAAGAGGTGGGCAAGGTGTTCAACGTCACCCGTGAGCGCATCCGCCAGATCGAAGCCAAGGCCCTGCGCAAACTGCGCCACCCCAGCCGCAGCAAAAAGCTGCGGGATTTCCTGGACTGATCCGGGTCCTTCCTGTTTTGACTGATCCAGGTCCTTCCTGTTTTTCACCGCCGCCCGAGCAGGGCGGCGGTTTTTCTGTCTGAACAGAAAAATCCCGGTTGTCAAGAGCCGGTCTGTACAAAGTCGGCGCCCGGCTTCTGGTCAAAATGACGGCTTAACAGGCGCGGCGGCCTTTGTCAAGGGCTGCGCTCAGGTGGAAAACCGTCAATTTGCTGAATTTATTCACACGGGGCCGGGCGTTCGACGCTGGGGGCCAAAAACACACCGAAATGTAAAAAATGCGAAGGAGCGGCTACAATTTTCAAAAAAACGTTGACAAAGGGGGCGGCTTGCGGTATACTGAACCAGTATCACAAAAATGGAATAGAGCGCCCTCAAGGGGCTGTACCGCCCGGGTCCTGACGAAAACTTTGTGAAAAGTGACGAAGATGACCCGCACACAGCGCGCCTTTGGTGGCAGCTTTGTCAATCTAATGGAATAGGAGTGGTCGCATTTTATGGTAAAGGTCAAGCCCGTACAGAATGGCCGCACGACTAGAATGAGCTTTTCCCACATCAACGAAGTGATCGGGATGCCCAATCTGATCGAGATCCAGAAAAACTCGTATAACTGGTTCCTGGAGGAAGGCCTGCACGAGGTTTTCCATGACATCGCCGCCATTGAAGACTACACCGGCAACCTGGTGCTGGAATTCATCGATTACCGCCTGGACAATCACCCCAAGTATACCATTAAGGAATGCAAGGAACGCGACGCCACCTATGCCGCCCCGCTGTATGTCACCGCCCGGCTCATCAACAAGCAGACCGGCGAGGTGAAGGAGCAGGAGATCTTCATGGGCGATTTCCCCCTGATGACCGACTCCGGCACCTTCATCTCCAACGGCGCCGAGCGGGTCATCGTCAGCCAGCTGGTGCGTTCCCCCGGCGTGTTCTACGCCTCCACCAAGGACCGCACCGGCAAGGACCTGTTCACCGCCACCATGAACCCCAACCGCGGCGCCTGGCTGGAATATGAGACCGACTCCTCCGACGTTTTCTATGTCCGCATCGACAAGAACCGCAAGCTGCCGGTCACCACCTTCCTGCGGGCGCTGGGCCTCGGTTCGGACGATCAGATCCGCCAGTTCTTCGGCGAGACCGAACCCAAGATCGTCGCCACGCTGGAAAAGGACATCACCCACAACACCGAGGAAGGTCTGCTGGAATGCTACCGCAAGCTGCGCCCGGGCGAACCCCCGACGGTGGAAAACTCCCGCAGCCACATCAACGCCCTCTTCTTTGACCCCCGCCGCTATGACCTGGCCCGCTTCGGCCGGTTCAAGATGAACAACAAGCTGGCGCTGGCCCGCCGCATTGCCGGCTACAAGGCCGCCGCCGACGTGGTCGCGCCCCTCACCGGCGAACTGCTGGTGGCCCGCGGCGAAAAGATCAGCCGGGAAAAGGCCCGGGAGATCGACGCCGCCGGCGTCAGCCGCGTCACCGTGATGGTGGAACGCAAGAACGAGGAAGCCGTGCCGGTGGTGGTCATCTCCAACGGCTGCGTGGACGCCCAGCCCTTCTTCAGCTTCGATGTGGAGGAGTGCGGCATCAACGAGCGCGCCTCCTTCGCCGAGATCCGCAAGATCCTTGACGCCACCTCCGACCCGGAGGAGCAGAAGGAACTGCTGCGCCGCAACCATGACCTGCTCATCAGCCGCACCGTCACGGTGGACGACATCTTTGCCTCGGTCAGCTACCTGATCGGCCTGGACCACGGCATCGGCTCCACCGATGAGATCGACCACCTGGGCAACCGCCGGGTGCGCAGCGTGGGCGAGCTGCTGCAGAACCAGTTCCGCATCGGCTTTGCCCGCATGGAGCGTGTGGTGCGCGAGCGCATGACCCTGCAGAACCAGGAATCCGGCGAGATCACCCCCCAGAGCCTGGTCAACATCCGTCCGGTGGTCTCAGCCATCCGGGAGTTCATCGGCTCCAGCCCGCTGTCCCAGTTCATGGACCAGAACAACCCCCTGGCCGAACTGACCCACAAGCGCCGCCTGTCCGCCCTGGGCCCGGGCGGTCTGTCCCGTGACCGCGCCGGCTTCGAAGTCCGCGACGTTCACTACACCCACTACGGCCGCCTGTGCCCCATCGAGACCCCCGAAGGTTCCAACATCGGCCTGATCTCCTACCTGGCCTCCTTCGCCAAGATCAACAAGTACGGCTTCATCGAGGCGCCCTACCGCCGGGTGGACAAGGACACCGGCGTCGTCACCGACGAGGTCGTGTATATGCCCGCCGATGTGGAGGACGAGTACATCGTCGCCCAGGCCAACGAAAAGCTGGACGAGGAAGGCCGTTTCGTCCGGCCCCGCGTCTCCTGCCGCCACCGCAACGACATCCAGGAATTCCCCCGCGAGATGGTCGATTTCATGGACGTTTCGCCGCGGATGATGGTGTCGGTGGCCACGGCGTCCATCCCCTTCCTGGAAAATGACGACTGCAACCGCGCCCTGATGGGCTCCAACATGCAGCGCCAGGCCGTGCCCCTCATGGTCACCCAGCAGCCCATCGTGGCCACCGGCATGGAATACAAGGCGGCCACCGACTCCGGCGTCTGCGTGCTGGCGGCCCATGCCGGCACCGTCGAGGCGGTCAGCGCCGACAAGATCGTCATTCGCTGCGAGGACGGCTCGGCGGACACCTATGAACTCATCAAGTTCATGCGCTCCAACCAGGGCACCTGCGTCAACCAGCGCCCCATCGTCCAGGTGGGCGACCATATCGAAGCCGGCGAGGTCATTGCCGACGGTCCGGCCACCAAGAACGGCGAGATCAGCCTGGGCAAGAACGCCCTTGTGGGCTTCATGACCTGGGAAGGCTACAACTACGAGGACGCCGTCCTGCTCAACGAAAAGCTGGTGCGGGAGGATGTCTACACCTCCATCCACATCGAGGAGCATGAATCCGAAGCCCGCGAGACCAAGCTCGGACCCGAGGAGATCACCCGCGACATCCCCAACGTGGCGGATGAATCGCTGGCCAACCTGGACGAGCGCGGCATCATCCGGGTGGGCGCCGAGGTCAAGACCGGCGACATCCTGGTGGGCAAGGTCACCCCGAAGGGCGAGACCGAGCTCACCGCCGAGGAACGGCTGCTGCGCGCCATCTTCGGCGAAAAGGCCCGCGAGGTGCGCGACACCTCGCTGCGCGTGCCCCACGGCGAATACGGCATCGTGGTGGACGTGAAGGTCTTCACCCCCGAAAACAGCGACGAGCTCCAGCCCGGCGTGCGCATGTGCGTGCGGGTCTACATCGCCCAGAAGCGCAAGATCAGCGTGGGCGACAAGATGGCCGGCCGTCACGGCAACAAGGGCGTTGTCTCCCGCATTCTGCCGCAGGAGGATATGCCCTTCCTGCCCGACGGCACCCCGCTGGACATTGTGCTGAACCCCCTGGGCGTGCCTTCCCGTATGAACATCGGGCAGGTGCTGGAAGTCAACCTGGGCTATGTGGCCAAGGCGCTGGGCTGGAAGGTCCAGACCCCCGTCTTTGACGGCGCCCACGAGAGCGACCTGCGGGACTGCTTTGCCGACGCCCGCGCCAAATGGCATGGCGAGAACGCCCCCGGGTACCCCACCAAGCTGGACCGACTGATGGGGGAGAAGGGCCACATCATTGACTTCAGCAAGATCGACCTGACCGACGACGGCAAGACCACCGTCTATGACGGCCGCACCGGCGAGAAGTTCCCCTCCAAGGTCACCGTCGGGTATATGTACTACCTCAAGCTGCATCACCTGGTGGACGACAAGATCCACGCCCGCTCCACCGGCCCCTACAGCCTGGTCACCCAGCAGCCTCTGGGCGGCAAGGCCCAGTTCGGCGGCCAGCGCTTCGGCGAAATGGAAGTCTGGGCGCTGGAAGCCTACGGCGCCGCCTACACCCTGCAGGAGATCCTGACTGTCAAGTCCGACGACGTGGTGGGCCGTGTCAAGACCTACGAGGCCATCGTCAAGGGCGAGGACATCCCCAAGCCCGGCATCCCCGAGAGCTTCCGCGTCATGCTCAAGGAACTGCAGAGCCTGGGCCTCAACATCGTCGTGCAGGACAAGGAAGGCAACGAGGTGGACATCCGCCAGGAATACGACGACGAGGACGCCGGTTTCGAGGGCAACGAGATGCCCGGCGAGAACGTGCTGCTGGAAAGCGAATTGCAGGATGACTACAGCGTTCAGGACGCCGACGACGGCTTTGACGGCGACGCGGACGAGGACGCCGAGCCCGACGCCGAAGCCCTGGCTGACATCGAGAACGGGGACGTGTTCGACGATGAATAAGCCGCACCGCCTGCTATACTTGAGTGAATGAGAGGGTTCGCTGAATGGATAATAAAGAGTTCGATTCGATCAAGATTGGCCTTGCGTCGCCGGATCAGATCCGTGCCTGGAGCTACGGCGAGGTCAAAAAACCCGAGACCATCAACTACCGCACCCTGAAGCCGGAACGCGACGGCCTGTTCTGCGAGCGCATTTTTGGACCCACCAAGGACTGGGAGTGCCACTGCGGCAAGTACAAGCGCATCCGCTACAAGGGCAAGATCTGCGACAAGTGCGGGGTGGAAGTCACCCGCGCCAAGGTCCGCCGCGAGCGGATGGGCCACATCGAGCTGGCCGCGCCGGTCTCCCACATCTGGTACTTCAAGGGCATCCCCAGCCGCATCGGCCTGATGCTGGACATCGGCCCCCGCCAGCTGGACAAGGTGCTGTACTTTGCCAACTACATCGTCACCGACCCCGGCTTCACCCCGCTGGAGAAAAAGCAGCTGCTGACCGAGCGGGAATACAAGGAGATGCGCGAAAAGTACGAGGACACCTTCGAAGCCGGCATGGGCGCCGAGGCGATCCAGAAGCTGCTGGCCGAGATCGACCTGGATCAGCTGTCCAACGAGCTGCATGAGGAACTGGAAAAGGCCAACGGCCAGAAGCGCGTCCGCCTGCTCAAGCGGCTGGAATGCGTCGATGCTTTCCGCCTGTCCGGCCAGCGCCCCGAGTGGATGATCCTCACGGTGGTGCCGGTCATTCCGCCGGATATCCGCCCCATGGTCCAGCTGGACGGCGGCCGTTTTGCCACCTCCGACCTGAACGACCTGTACCGCCGGGTCATCAACCGCAACAACCGCCTCAAGCGTCTGCTGGAACTGGGTGCGCCGGACATCATCGTGCGCAACGAAAAGCGGATGCTGCAGGAAGCGGTGGACGCCCTGATCGACAACGGCCGCCGCGGCCGCCCGGTCACCGGCCCCAACAACCGCGCCCTCAAGAGCTTGTCCGACATGCTCAAGGGCAAGCAGGGCCGCTTCCGCCAGAACCTGCTGGGCAAGCGCGTGGACTATTCCGGCCGTTCGGTCATCGTCGTCGGCCCCGAGCTGAAGATGTACCAGTGCGGCCTGCCCAAGGAGATGGCCCTCGAACTGTTCAAGCCCTTCGTCATGAAGGACCTGGTGGAAAAGGGCATCGCCTCCAACATCAAGGCCGCCCGCAAAAAGGTGGAGCATTCCTCCCCCGAAGTGTGGGATTCGCTGGAAACCGTGATCAAGGGCCACCCGGTGCTGCTCAACCGCGCCCCGACCCTGCACCGCCTGGGCATCCAGGCCTTCGAGCCGGTGCTGGTGGAAGGCCGCGCCATCAAGCTGCACCCGCTGGTCTGCACCCCCTTCAACGCCGACTTTGACGGCGACCAGATGGCCGTCCATCTGCCGCTGTCCACCGAGGCCCGCCGCGAAGCCAAGATGCTGATGCTGGCCTCCGGCAACCTGCTCAAGCCCTCTGACGGCGAGCCGGTCACCGTGCCCACCCAGGATATGATCCTGGGCTCCTACTACCTGACCATGGTCAACCCGGAGGACCCGGGCCACGACAAGGTCTTCCGGGACGAGGCCGAGGCCCTCATGGCCTATGCCGAGCATGTGGTCACCCTGCAGGCGCCCATCAAGGTGCGCCGCACCATGACCTTCAACGGGGTGGAGGAGAGCGCACTCGTCAGCACCACCGTCGGCAAGATCATCTTCAACACCCCGATCCCCCAGGACCTGGGGTATGTGGACCGCACCGACCCTGTCCACAAATTTGACTACGAGGTGGATTTCCAGGTCAGCAAGAAGAAGCTGCCGGACATCATCAGCCGCTGCCTGACCAAGCATGGCACCAAGCGCTGCGCCATCATGCTGGACGCCATCAAAGCCCAGGGCTACAAGTATTCCACCCTGTCCGCCATCACGGTGGCCGTGCCCGACGCCATCATCCCCGAGGAAAAGCCCGCCATCCTGGCCGCGGCCGACAAGAAGGTCGGCGAGGTCATGGCCAACTTCAACGCCGGCTTCCTCTCGGACAGCGAGCGGTATGAGCATACCGTCCAGATCTGGCAGGAGGCCACCGAGGAAGTCTCCAGCGCCCTGTCCACCAACCTGAAGCAGAACCACCAGCGCAACCCCATCTATATGATGTCCGACTCCGGCGCCCGCGGCTCGATGGACCAGATCAAGCAGCTGGCCGGCATGCGCGGCCTGCTGGCCAACACCGCCGGCAAAACGCTGGAAATGCCCATTCGCGCCAACTACCGCGAAGGTCTGAACATCCTGGAATACTTCATCTCCAGCCGGGGCGCCCGGAAGGGTCTGACCGACACCGCCCTGCGCACCGCCGACTCGGGCTACCTGACCCGCCGTCTGGTGGATGTCTCCCAGGAGGTCATCATCCGCGAGGAGGACTGCCATGCCACCGAGGGCATCATGGTCAGCGAGATCAGCGAGGGCAACGCCTCCATCGAGAGCTTTGCCGAGCGCCTGATCGGCCGCTATGCCCTGCATGACGTAGTCGATCCGGCCACCGGCGAGCTGCTTGTCTCCAAGGACAAGATGATGGATATGTTCGACGCCGAAAAGATCGAAAAGGCCGGCATCACCCAGCTGGAGATCCGCAGCGTCATGACCTGCCGCGCCCATGTGGGCGTCTGCGCCCGGTGCTACGGCTCCAACATGTCCAACGGCCAGTGCGTCAAGGTGGGCGAATCGGTGGGCATCATCGCCGCCCAGTCCATCGGCGAGCCCGGCACCCAGCTGACCATGCGTACCTTCCACACCGGCGGCATCGCCTCGGCTGAAGACATCACCCAGGGTCTTCCCCGCGTTGAGGAACTGTTCGAGAGCCGCCGCCCCAAAGCCATGGCCATCATGTCCGAGATCGGCGGCACCGTCCACATCGACGATACCAAGAAGACCCGCCATGTGGAGGTCCTGGGTACCGACGACAACGGCGCCCCGACCACCAAGAGCTACATCATTCCCTTCGGCCAGCGGCTGAAGGTGATGGAGGGCGACGTGATCGAGAAGGGTGCGCTGCTCACCGAGGGCCACGCCTACCCGCAGGACATCCTGGCCGTCAAGGGCCGCATCGCCACCCAGAACTACCTCATCAGCGAGGTGCAGAAGGTCTACCGCCTGCAGGGCGTGGAGATCAACGACAAGCACATCGAGGTCATCGTCCGCCAGATGATGCGCAAGGTCCGCATCGAGGATGCCGGCTCCAGCGATTTCATCGTCGGCAGCGTGGTCAACCGCCGCGACGTGATGATCGAGAACGAGGCGCTCCAGGCCCGCATCGACGCGGGCGAGGAGGGGGTCAAGCTGGTACAGTCCAGCCAGGTGCTGCTGGGCATCACCAAGTCCAGCCTGGCCACCGACAGCTTCCTGTCCGCCGCCTCCTTCCAGGAGACCACCCGCGTTCTCACCGAAGCCGCCATCAAGGGCAAGACCGACCCGCTGGCCGGCCTGAAGGAGAACGTCATCATCGGCAAGCTGATCCCCGCCGGCACCGGTCTGCCGGAAGTGGAGGAGGAGCTGGTCCGCGCCGAAGCCGAGCGGGACTCCGAAGGCACCGCCTACGACCACGCGGAATAACCCGCCCCACACAACCTGAATAACCCGCAAACCGCCCCGAAGCCCCGCTTCGGGGTGGTTTTCCTGTACAGCCCCCCCCCGGACCGGCGGCGGAAGCGGCAGCATGATCTTGGGGAATGACCTGGCAAGACATTTGTTTTATCCGCCCCGTCGGTGTATAATACTATCTGTACGGCCGAACGGCGGCCGGCATGTCATATAAAAGGAGGCAGCACGATGCCCGAAACACTCAAAGAACGCACCGCCATCGACAAGCAGTTCACCTGGGACCTCTCCCGCCTGTTTGCCGACGACGCGGCCTGGGAACAGGCCCTCACCGAACTGGACGGCCTGGTGGCCGGGGTGGCCGCCTTCGCCGGCCGGCTGACCGACGCACCCGCCATCCTGCAATATCTGGAAGCCTCCACGGCGCTGTCCCGCAAGCTGTCCGACCTGTACTGCTACGCTTCCATGCGCCACAGCGAGGACACCCGCGCCGAAGCCGCCCAGAGCATGTACGCCCGCATCTCGGCCAGGTATGCCGCGGCGGTGACCGCTCTTTCCTTTGCCGAGCCGGAGATCCTCGCCCTGCCGGAAGAGACGCTGCGCGCCATCACCGCCGACGAGCGGCTGGCCGGTTACCGCTTCCTGCTGGAAGATTTGCTGCGCCGCAAGCCCCACACCCTCACCGCGCCGGAGGAAAAACTGCTGGCCAGCTTCAGCGAGGTGGCCGGCGCCCCCGCCGAGATCGCGGACAGCCTGCAGGACGCCGACCTGGTCTTCGACCCGGCTGCGGACAGCACGGGGGAGAGCCATGAGGTCACCGGCTCCAACTATATCCTGCTGCAGACCTCCCCGGACCGCACCCTGCGGGCAAACTCCTTCCGCAGCTTTTACAAGGGCTACCGCCAGCACATCAACACCTTTGCCGCCACCTACGCCGGCGCCGTGAAGGCCGCCACCGCCGAAGCTGCGGTCCGGCATTACCCATCCTCCCGCGCCATGGCCATGGCCGGGGAGAACATCCCGGAGTCTGTCTATGACAGCCTGGTCGCCTCGGTGCGGGCCCACCTGCCGGTGATGTACCGGTATGTGGCGCTGCGCAAGCGGCTGCTGGGGCTGGACGAGCTGCACTATTACGATGTGTACGCCCCGTTGACCGGCGAGAGCACCGCCCGCTATACCTATGACCAGGCCAGGGAGATGGTGCTGGAGGCAGTGGCCCCGCTGGGCGAGGCGTATGGCCGAGAGGTCCGCCGCGGGCTGGATACCCGCTGGGTGGATGTGTACCCCAACAAGGGCAAGAGCGGCGGCGCCTACTCCACCGGCACCTATGACTCCGAACCCTATATCCTCATGAACTTCACCGGCACACTGGACAGCGTCTCCACCCTGGCTCACGAGATGGGCCACAGTATGCACAGCCTGCTGGCCAACCGGCACCAGCCGCCCCAGTACGCCGGCTACACCCTCTTTGTGGCTGAGGTGGCCTCCACCGTCAACGAGAACCTGATGATCGAACAGCTGCTCAAAAAGGAGCAGGACCCCGCCGCCCGGCTGGGGCTGCTGAACCAGTACCTGGAAAACTTCAAGGGCACGGTGTTCCGCCAGACCATGTTCGCCGAGTTCGAGCGGGAAGCCCACGCCATGCGGGAGCGGGGCGAGGCGCTGAGCCCCGCCGCCCTCAACGGGCTGTACGGCCGGCTGGTGAAGGACTATTTCGGCCCCGAACTGGCCGAGGATGAGGAGTACGCGCTGGAATGGGCCCGCATCCCGCACTTCTACCGCCCGTTCTACGTCTACAAGTACGCCACCGGTTATTCCACCGCCGTGGCCCTGTCCGAAGCAATTCTGAGCGAAGGGGAGCCGGCGGTGCGGCGGTATCTGGAATTCCTGTCCATGGGCGGCAGCGCCTACCCGCTGGACGAGCTGCGCCACGCCGGCGTGGACCTGACCACCCCGGCCCCCGTGGACGCCGCGCTGGACAAGTTCGCCCGCCTGCTGACCGACGCCGAGGACTGCGCCGCCCGCCTGGGCCGGTGAGGGAAGTTTCCCACTGATTTTACGCAGTTTTTTCCCAAAGAGGCTTGACATTCCACCCGCCATGCCTTACAATAACAATTGCGTGACTTAAAGGGGATAGTGTGGCCTTTTGGCCCGCAGCCCCCGCAGCCGGCGCAAAAAAATACTGATGAAAGGAGAAAAGAAATGCCTACTTTTAACCAGCTCGTGCGCAAAGGCCGTGAGGTCCTGGTCACCAAGAGCACCGCGCCTGCCCTTCAGAAGAGCTACAACTCCCAGAAGAAGCAGTACACCACCATGAACAGCCCGCAGAAGCGCGGCGTCTGCACCGCGGTCCGTACCATGACCCCGAAGAAGCCGAACTCCGCTCTGCGTAAAGTTGCCCGTGTCCGCCTCACGAATGGTATCGAGGTCACCTCGTACATTCCTGGCATCGGCCATAACCTGCAAGAGCACAGCGTCGTTCTGATCCGCGGCGGCCGTGTCAGGGACCTGCCCGGTGTGCGTTACCACATCATCCGCGGCACCCTGGATACCCAGGGCGTTGCGAACCGTAACCAGGCTCGCAGCAAGTACGGCGCGAAGCGCCCCAAGGCCGGTGCCAAGAAGTAAGGAAACATCTTTTCGCCATAATGCAAGGATCAGCAATGATTCTTCTTGTGGCCTTACGGGAGTTTCTATGCTTTCGAGTACCGATGATATCATTATGTGAAGGAGGGAAGAAAGATGCCCAGAAGAGGTAATATCGCAAAACGCGAAGTTCTGGCTGATCCTATTTACAATTCCAAGATCGTCACCCGCCTGGTCAACTCGATCATGCTGGATGGCAAGAAGGGCGTTGCGCAGAAGATCGTGTACGAAGCCTTCGACATCGTGAAGGAAAAGACCGGCAACGATCCGCTTGAAATGTTCGAGAAGGCGATGGAGAACATCATGCCCAGCCTCGAAGTCAAGGCCCGCCGCGTCGGCGGCTCCACCTACCAGGTCCCCCTGGAGGTCAGCCCCGCCCGCCGCGAGACCCTCGGTCTGCGCTGGCTGACTCTGTACAGCCGCAACCGTGGTGAAAAGACCATGTCTCAGCGCCTGGCCGCCGAGATCATCGACGCCACCAACAACGTCGGCGGCGCGGTCAAGAAGCGTGAGGACACGCACAAGATGGCCGAGGCCAACAAGGCTTTCGCCCACTACCGTTATTGATCCCGTTTGCGTAACCTAGGAGGTTAAAGCCATGGCAACGCCGAGAGACGTTTCTCTGCAAATGACCAGAAATATCGGTATCATGGCGCACATCGACGCAGGTAAGACCACCACCACCGAGCGTATCCTCTACTACACCGGCATTAACCACAAGATCGGTGAAGTGCATGACGGCGCTGCTACGATGGACTGGATGGAACAGGAGCAGGAGCGTGGTATCACCATCACCTCCGCCGCTACCACCTGCTACTGGAGCCATACCGAGACCCAGCACGATCCGGCTCAGTTCAAAAAGAACCGGCATCGTATCAACATCATCGACACCCCGGGCCACGTGGACTTCACCGTTGAAGTGCAGCGCAGCCTGCGCGTGCTGGACGGTTCCGTGACCGTTCTGGCCGCCAAAGGCGGTGTTGAGCCTCAGTCCGAGACCGTGTGGCGTCAGGCGGACGAGTACAAGGTCCCCCGTATGGTGTACGTCAACAAGATGGACACCATGGGCGCCGACTTCTTCCGCTGCGTGCAGATGCTGCACGACCGCCTGCATGCCAACGGCGTGCCCATCCAGCTGCCTGTCGGCCAGGAAGATACCTTCAAGGGCATCGTTGACCTGATCGACATGAAGGCCGACATCTACTACGATGACATGGGCAACGATGTCCGGGTGGAAGAGATTCCCGAGGACATGAAGGAACAGGCGCAGGAGTATCACGACAAGCTGATCGAGGCTGTGGCCGAGACCGACGAAGACCTGATGATGAAGTATTTGGAAGGCGAAGAGCTGACCAAAGAAGAGATCAAGGCTGCGCTGCGCAAGGCCACCATCTCCAACGAGATCGTGCCTGTCGTCTGCGGTTCCTCCTACAAGAACCGTGGCGTGCAGAAGCTGCTGGACGCCATCGTCGATTATATGCCGGCTCCCACCGACGTTCCCGCCATCAAGGGCACCAACCCGGACACCGGCGAGGAGGAGGAGCGCGAGTCCAGCGACAACGCGCCCTTCGCCGCCCTGGCGTTCAAGATCATGACCGACCCCTATGTGGGCAAGCTCTGCTTCTTCCGTGTCTACTCCGGCACCGTCGAAGCCGGCACCACCGTCTACAACTCGGTCAAGGATCAGGACGAGCGCATCGGCCGTATCCTGCAGATGCACGCCAACAACCGGAAGGACATTGATGTCTGCTACGCCGGCGACATCGCCGCGGCGGTGGGCCTGAAGAACACCACCACCGGCGATACCCTGTGCGATGAAAAGCACCCCATCATCCTCGAGAGCATGAACTTCCCCGAGCCGGTCATCCGTGTGGCCATCGAGCCCAAGACCAAGGCCGGTTCCGAGAAGATGGGCATTGCTCTGGCCAAGCTGGCTGAAGAGGACCCGACCTTCCGCACCTGGACCGACGAAGAGACCGGCCAGACCATCATCGCCGGCATGGGCGAGCTCCACTTGGAAATCATCGTGGACCGTCTGCTGCGTGAGTTCAAGGTCGAAGCCAACGTCGGCGCGCCGCAGGTCGCCTATCGTGAGACCATCCGCAAGTCCGCCAACCAGGAAACCAAGTACGCCCGTCAGTCCGGCGGTAAGGGCCAGTACGGTCATGTCAAGATCAAGCTGGAACCCAACCCCGGCCAGGGTTACGAGTTCGTCAACGGCATCGTTGGCGGCGCGATCCCCAAGGAGTATATCCCCGCGGTGGATCAGGGTATCCAGGGCGCCATGAAGGCCGGTGTGCTGGCCGGCTACCCGGTCGTGGACTGCAAGGTCACCCTGTGGGACGGCTCCTACCATGAAGTTGACTCTTCCGAAATGGCTTTCTCCATCGCCGGTTCCATGGCGTTCAAGGAAGCGATGAAGAAGTGCGACCCCGTCATCATGGAGCCCATCATGAAGGTGGACGTTATCGTTCCGGACGAGTATATGGGCAACGTCATCGGCGACCTGAACAGCCGCCGTGGCCAGATCCAGAACCAGGAGTCCCAGGACGGCACCGCCCGTGTGACCGCCCAGGTCCCGCTGAGCGAGATGTTCGGTTACGCCACCGACCTGCGCAGCAAGACCCAGGGCCGCGGCCAGTACTCCATGGAGCCTGCCGATTACCAGCAGGTGCCCAAGAGCGTGGCCGACAAGATCATGACCGAGCGTGCGAAGAACTGATCCTTCTCGCTTCGTAAAGGTTGTGTCAAGGCGGAACTTTCACGCAATAGTGCTTGATTTTTTCCGCACAATCTAGTATGATAGCCTTATAACAGGCATCACCATGTCTTATACAAAGGAGGAAACTTCCAATGGCTGAAAAGGAAAAATTTGACCGCTCGCTTGAGCATGTCAACATTGGTACCATCGGTCACGTTGACCACGGCAAGACCACTCTGACGGCTGCCATCACCAAGGTTCTGGCCCTGAAGGGCGATGCGGACTTCATGGATTACTCCAGCATCGACAAGGCCCCCGAAGAGAAGGCTCGTGGCATCACGATCAACACCGCTCACGTCGAGTACCACACCGAGAAGCGTCACTACGCTCACGTTGACTGCCCGGGCCACGCCGACTATATCAAGAACATGATCA
>DWWE01000044.1 GCA_019119835.1 Candidatus Gemmiger stercoravium
CGGAAGGCCGGGTCCCGCACGTCGCCGCCGTGGAAGCCGCCGATGTCGGTGGTCCACCAGGGGATGCCCGCCAGCCCGATGTTCAGCCCGGCGCAGACCTGGCGGCGGAAGCTCTGCCAATCGCAGTGGACATCGCCGCTCCAGACCAGCGCACCGTACCGGGCGCTGCCCACCCAGGCGCAGCGGATCAGGCTGACGATGTCGTCGCGCCCGTCCTGCCGCAGACCCTCGTACACCATCCGGGCGTACTCCCGCGGGTAGATGTTGCCCACCTCGGTGACCGGGCCGGCCTGATAGCGGTAGTTGTCATAGTCGTAGGTCTGGAACTCCGGCTCGGCCTCGTCCAGCCAGAAGGCCCGCACCCCGATGTCGGCGTAGCCGCGGCGCAGCTTGTCCCAGACATAGGCCCGGGCGCGGGGGTTGGTGGCGTCGAAAAAGACGTTGTTGCCGTGGAAGAACATCTGCACGTCGGCCCCCGTGTTGGTGTGGACCAGCAGGCCCAGCCGGCGCATCTCGGGGTAGTTTTCGCTGCGCTCGTCGATCTGCGGCCACACCGACACCATCGGGGTGACGCCCAGCTCCTTCAGCTCCCGCAGCATCGCGGCCGGGTCGGGGAAGTACTCGGGGTCGAACCGGAAGTCGCCGCAGCGGGGCCAGTGGAAATAGTCGATGACCAGCACGTCCAGCGGGATGCCCCGGCGCTTGTACTCCCGCGCCACATCCAGAACCTGCTGCTGGTGGTAGTACCGCAGCTTGCACTGCCAGAACCCCAGGCCGTACTCCGGCATCATCGGGGGTCGGCCGGTCATCCGGGTATAGGTGTGCAGGATCTGCCGGGGACTGTCGCCGGCGGTGATCCAGTAGTCCAGCCCGCGGGTGTTCTCGGCTTCCCACTGGGTGGTGTTGCGGCCGAAATGCACCGCCCCCACCGAGGCGTTGTGCCACAAAAACCCGTACCCCTTGTCGGACAGGCAGAAGGGAATGCTCACCTGGGAGTTCCGGTGGGCCAGCTCCAGGTTGCAGCCCTTCAGGTCCAGGATCTCCTGCTGGTACTGGCCCATGCCGTAGAGCTTTTCGTCCGGGTCGGCCTCAAAGGTGGCCTGCAGCCGGTAGTTGCCGCCGGGCAGCGGTCTGTAATGGCGGGCCCGCTGCTTGAGGGCGCCGCCGTTGGAGATCTCCCGCAGCAGCAGCTCGCCGCGCTGGTTCCAGAAGCTCAGCTGCAGGCAGCCGCCCCAGCTGTCGATGGCCTCCACCCGTGCCGTCAGCCGGCCGTGGCGCAGGCTGGCGCAGTCCGCGCCGATCTCCACCGCCGTGTCGGCCGCGTCGGCCGGGTCTGGGTCCAGCAGGGCGATGCTGCCCCGGTCCGGGTCCTCCAGCAGAGCGGCCCGGACCCGCAGACTGTCGGGGCCCCAGGGCTCCACCCGGATGGTCTCGCCGTCCAGGCGGCAGATCAGGGCGTTGGCTTGCCGTTCGAAATGGTGCAGTGCGGACATGAGAGAACCCTCCTATATATAAAAGGATGATGGGGGAGCGGGTCATTTGCGGGCGTTGCGCTGCCAGATCGCAAACAATCCGTCCAGGATCAGCGTTTCCCGGTACTCCACCGGGGTGTCGCAGGCGTCCCGGATGCTGGCCGGCAGGATGCCGGTGGCCACCACCGGGGCGTCGGGGGCGTGCAGCGCGGCGCGGATCTTGGCGGCCATGGCGTCCAGGGTGGCGGCGGTGCCGAACACCATGCCGCTGCGCAGGCAATCCACGGTGTTGGCGCCCAGCAGCCGCCTGGGGGCGGCCTCCAGCTCCACCTGGGGCAGACGGGCGGTGTTCTTGACCAGCGCTTCCAGCGAAAGCTGGGGTCCGGGCAGGATCACCCCGCCCACCAGGCTGCCCTCGGCGTCCACGGCCAGCAGGGTCATGGCGGTGTCCAGGTTCATCACCAGCAGGGGCGGGGCGTGCAGCCGCAGCGCCCCCACCGTCGCGCAGAGCAGCTCGGCGCCCAGCTGGGCCGGGTTATCCATCCGGATGCGCACCCCGCTCTTGAGCCCGGGGCCCACCTCCATGATGGAAGCCTGGGTCATCTTCTGCAGGGCTTCCCGCAGCCGGCCGGTGAGCACCGGCACCACGCTGGCCAGGATCACCGCCTCGATGTCCAGCGGGGAAACCCCGTACAGTTCCAGCATGTTGATGATCTTGTAGCAGAGTTCGTCCGAGCTCAGCGAACTGTCGGCGTACAGCCGGGAGGAGAAGGCCAGCCGCCCGTCCCGGGCATAGCCGCCGAAGGTGATGTTGGTGTTGCCGATGTTGAATGCCAGCAGCATGTGGGTGCCCCCTTCTATAGAATAAGGTGTGGAGGGATGCGCGGTCCCTTTGCTGTAAGTCTACACTAGAAGGAAGGAAAAAGCAATCGGTCCTGCGGGCAGAGCGGGGGCCGGACCCCAAGATATAGAGCGTGTGAAAAAAATCGAAAAAAACCGAAAAAAGCTGTTGACAAACGGCGGGCGGGGTGGTATTATATACAAGCTGTCCCGCGAGAGCAGCGGCCGCCGGAAGGCGGCGGGTGAAAAATCTCAAAAAGGTGCTTGACAAAGCCGAGCCGATGAGGTATAATGCTAAAGCCGCTCGTGAGAAACGGCGGCGGGCAAAAAAATCTCAAAAAAGTGCTTGACAAAAGACACCCGATGAGATATAATAAAT
>DWWE01000045.1 GCA_019119835.1 Candidatus Gemmiger stercoravium
GCGGGCATAGCGCTTTGCAGCTTCTAAAAAGGCTTCAATGACAACTAAATTTTGTTCGTTGGACTCTGGTAAATGCGGCGGTATTGCTCCTTTGCTTAAATAATGAAAAAAGTCGTCTGTATGCATATGCACAGATTTATCCATGTTCGATTCTTTTGCGACAATCGACGCAGTTGTTGTCTTTCCTGTTCCTGGCGAACCTGTAATCACAATAATTCTTCCTTGATTCATCTACATTCTCCCTCGCAATTCAGATTTACCGCTCTCTTTCTGATTTTAGAGCGTTTTTTCTCTCAAATTTGAAATGGACGGAAAGCCATTTTATGAATTTTATCAATATTATCAAGTAATATCTTTCTATCTTCCATGATTTTCTTCACTTCCCGCCGTTCCATACTCACGTTACCTCAACCGTATCAATAGATAATTCCATGTTCCGGCGTCCGCGGCCTTTCCCCGCCGAAGGGCGGGCGCCGTCTCAGAGTTTCAGGACGGCGATCTGTTCTTCCCCGTCTTTGTCCCCGGTCTCGACAAATCCGAAAGAAGCATACAGCGATTTGGCGACCGTGTTTTCCGGCTCATACGACAGCCAGCAGAAATCCGCTTTGCCGCAGGGGAAGGTCCTGATAAACCGGAGCGCAAGTTCGACCGCCTGCCGGCCGTATCCCTTGTTCTGATGCGCCTTGTCGATCATCAGCCGCCACAGGTTGTAATTTCCGTCCGCAATGGCGGGGGCGTCCTTCCAGTACTCATCCTTGTCATACCCGATCATCACAAAACCGACCGGCGTATCGTCCTCAAAAATGCCGAAGGGGAACGCATATCCGTTGGATGTGATCGCAATGTACGCTTCGATGATGCTGACATCATTGCCCGCCACAAAGTTTTTCTGATGATCCGCGACAGTCAGTTTAAGAATGTCCCAGATCGTGTCGCCGTTTACCCTTTCCAGATGGATCATTGGTTTTCCTCCTCCGTTTGCCCGGTCCGGCCGGCTGGCTGTTTGGATGTCTCTTCGTTCCCTATTTTCTTCTGCAGATAGATCATATCCACCAGCCGGACGCCGGCTTCGTAAATCGGGTGGTCGTAGTGATCCGTGAAGAAGTTTCGGATGCGGTGCGAACGGGTGAATCCGCACTTCTCATAAAACGGGATCGTCAGCGGGCTGTCCCCTGTGCCGACCTGCAGGATTGAATACCGCCCCTGATATGCCGCGGCAACAAAGTCCAGCATCGCCTTTCCGTACCCATGGCCCTGCCATTCCGGCGCCGTTGCAATGTTCTTGATCTCAAGGACGCCGCCGCCCTCGTCGGTCACCACACATTCGCACTTGACTCCCCCATCGTCCAAAACGTACAGGGTCCCTCTGTCAAGATACCGGTCGATCATGTCCTCCTGCTCATCCGCCGCCAGCAGCAGCGGAAGGAATTGCTTTTTGTTCTCCCTAATTTCTCGGATCTCCATGTTGCTGCCTCCCCCAAAAGCGCGTTTCCTGGGCGCAAAGCCTTCCTCTGCAGCCCTGCCTGCCGCCACAGGCGTCCCGCAGACTGTCTATCCCCCCGAAAACCGGCGGCAGACAGGTCTGGTCCGTTTCCATTTCAAACTCGAAAACATTGTTTTTGTCAGTCCGTTCCCGGGATCTTTCCCGAACCGCCGCATATCCGCGGGATGGTGTGGAAACAGAAAATTTCCACAGCTTTCCCATCCCTCCTCCGTTTTCCTATATTCTACCACGATTGCGACCGTCTGCAAACCGCCGGGTTTCCGGGGCGGCCCCCTTGCGCCGGGGCGCAAAACTGTGTATAGTAGGAAAGGTTTGATGCTGTAACGGAAAGGGAGTTGCCTGTTGAAACTGATCCGATTCATCCGGCAGGAAGCCGTGCTGAGCACCGCCGCGCTGCTGGCCGTTCTCTCTGCGTTTTTGGTGCCGCCGGACGCCGGTTACCTGAGCTACCTGGACCTGCGCACGCTGGCGGTCCTGTTTGCGCTGATGGCCGTGATGGCCGGGCTGCGCCGGCAGGGGGTGTTCGACCGGCTGGGCCGGGCGCTGCTGGGGCGCACCCGCGGGCTGCTGGCGCTGGTCTGGCTGCTGGTGGGGCTGTGCTTTTTCGGCAGCATGGTCATTACCAACGATGTCTCACTGCTGACCTTTGTGCCCTTCACCTTCTCGGTTTTGTCCGGGCTGGGGGCCCCGGGGCGGCGGCTGGCCGTGCCGGTGGTCTGTATGCAGACGGTGGCCGCCAACCTGGGAAGCATGCTGACCCCCATCGGCAACCCCCAGAACCTGTACCTGTACAGCCGCGGCGGGCTGCCGCTGGGGGAGTTCCTTGGCCTGATGCTGCCCTACACCCTGGCGTCGCTGGGGATGCTGGCGGTGTGGGCGGTACCGGTCTGCCGCCGGGCCGGGGCACTGCGCCCGGCCCCCGACGCTTCGGCCGCCCCCACCCCGCCGGGGGACCGGCGGATCATCGGGATGTACGGCGTGCTGTTCGGTCTCTGCCTGCTGGTGGTGGCCCGGGTGCTGCCCTACCCCGCCGCCTTTGTGCTGGTGCTGGCCGCCGTGGCGCTGGCCGACCGCCCCACCCTGCGGTTGGTGGATTACTCGCTGCTGCTGACCTTTGTCGCCTTCTTTGTCTTTATCGGCAACCTGGGGCGGGTGCCGGCCTTTTCGGGCTGGCTGCAGGGGCTGCTGGCCGGGCGGGAGGTGCCGGTGGCCGTGCTGGCCAGCCAGGTGCTGAGCAACGTGCCGGCGGCGCTGCTGCTCTCCGGCTTTACCGACGACATTCCCGGGCTGATCGTCGGCACCAATCTGGGCGGGCTGGGTACGCTGATCGCCTCGATGGCCAGCCTGATCTCCTACCGGCAGATCGCCCGGGAATGCCCCGAAGCCAAGGGGCGGTATTTCGGGCTGTTCACCGCCTCCAACCTGGTATTTCTGGCGGCGCTGCTGGGGCTGTGGGCGCTGATCGGGCGGTAAGCCCCGGCGGCGCGGCCGGCCACCCGGCCCGACCACCAAAACAACCAAAAGGACCCCCGAGGGCGGCCGATTCGCGGCTTCCTCGGGGGTCTTTCTGATCGGTGGCCGGGCGGGCGGCTCAGTCCCGGGCGGGCCATTCGGGCTCCGGCAGGTAGATGTGGTGGGGCAGCCCCTCCACATAGATCGGGGTGAGCTCGGCCTGGATCAGCGGCATGGCGTAGGCCAGGAACTCGGGCATCATGTCGGTGTGGTCGGCGTTGATCCATTCCAGCGGGACCTTCTTTTCCAGGTTGGCCACCTCGCTGATGGGGTGCAGTTCGGTGGTGGTCTGGTAGGGGGCGTTGGACACCCGCTTGATGGCCACCATCTCGCCGGTGTGGCCTTCAAAGGCGGCCTTGACCGCGGCGCCGCCCACCTGGTAGGCTTCGGTGATGTCGGTGCGGCTGGTCAGGTGGCCGGCACACCGCTGCAGGGTGGAAAGTTCGATGCAGCGGGTCTTGGTGTCCAGCCGGCGGGCCACCGTGTTGGCCAGGAAGCGGGCCGTGCCGGTGAGGGCCTTGTGGCCGAAGGCGTCCACTGCGTGGACATCGTCGGCCAGTTCGCAGACATAGCGGCCGTCCTCCAGCTTGACGCCCTCCGACACTGCAATGACGATGCTGGGCTTTTTGGCCTGCATCCGGGCCACCTTTTCCACAAAGCGGTCCACATTGAAAGGGATCTCGGGCAGGCAGATCATGTCCACCCCCTCGCAGTCCTCGGCCCGGGCCAGCGCCGCCGCGGCGGTCAGCCAGCCGGCGTTGCGGCCCATGATCTCCACGATGGTCACATACTTGGTGCCGTAGACCGTGGCGTCCCGGATCAGTTCCTTCATCACGACGCCGATGTACTTGGCCGCGCTGCCATAGCCGGGGGTGTGGTCGGTGACCATCAGGTCGTTGTCGATGGTCTTGGGCACGCCCATGAACCGGATCCCGCTGCCCACATGGCGGCCGTAGTCGGCCAGTTTGCCGATGGTGTCCATGCTGTCGTTGCCGCCGATGTAGAAGAAGTAGCCGATCTCCAGCTCAGCCAGGATGTCGAACAGCTGCCGGTACACCGCCTCGCCCTCCGGGTCGTGCCAGTCGGGCAGCTTGTAGCGGCAGGAACCCAGGTAGCTGGACGGGGTGCGCTTGAGCAGCTCGATGTCCAGCGCACAGGTGAGTTTTTCATCCAGCAGGCAGACCCGGCGCTCCAGCAGGCCGGCGACGCCGTGCATCATGCCGTAGACCTTGCCCGCGCCGCGGCGCTTGCAGCTTTCAAACACACCGGCCAGGCTTGCGTTGATGACGGCGGTGGGGCCGCCGGACTGGCCTACGATCGCATTGTTTGCCCTGTTTGCCATAAATACCCTCCTGCATCTGTGCGGCCCGCCGGGCCGTGTTCGTTTTGTCTATTTCAGTGTAGCATTTTTCCATGTTCTTGACCATTGCAGGAGTTGACAAGGACGCCGCGGGCCCGGTGCAGCCGGGCTGTTCCGCCCTGCGGAACCCCGTTTCTCCACCGGGCCCGGTCCGCCCGAAAGCGTTCCGCCGTGCGGAACATCAGCCCGGCAATTTTTGTAAGGAAGCCCGGGTTTCGCTATGCAAAAATTGCTCTTTTTGCCGGACGTGTGCCGGACGCTTCACCCCTGTGCCAGCAGCGGCAGCAGGCTGTCCAGCAGCGCGTCGGTGTAAAGGGCCGCGCCTTCACTGTTCAGGTGGTTGTTGCTGTCATAAAAATACCCGGCGTCCATAAGGGCGAAGGGATAGTCCACCAGCACCGGCAGGTCCAGGCCCTGGCGGACCGCGTCGGCGTAGGCGGCGTTGTCGGCGGCGGTGCTGGTCACGCACAGGTCGTTGAGCGGCGCATGGCTGAACAGCACCTGCACCCCCCGGTCGGCCATTTCGTCGGCAAAGCGGCGGATGCGCCGCAGGATGGCCGGGTCGGGCGCGTCCGCCCCCAGCGCGACCAGGTCCTGGGTGTTGTAGCCGTGTTCCAGGATGTTGCCCCGCTCCAGCGTCACATCCCCCAGCGGGCCGAAATCCTCGCTGTGGGGGGTCTGGCCGGGCGGGTAGTCATAGCTTGTCCAGCGCAGCCCACTTTGCAGCGGGTTCCAGCCCTGGGGCCAGCGCTGGGCCAGGTACTGCCCGGCGCTGGCCGCCGCCCCCACCCACAGCCCGGGCGGCACCAGGGCCCAGGCGTCGGGGTCGGTGCCGCAGGCTTGCCAGAGCACCGTGTAGTCCACCCCGGTGCCCCGCAGCAGCAGGTGTTCCATCATCAGGATGACGGTGTCCCCCTCGCGGGCATAGCGGTCCATCATGTTCAGGTAAAAGTCCGCCCCCAGGTAGGCCGTGACCCCCGCGCAGAGGGTGGGCCGGCCGGTGGCCTGTTGGATCGTCTCGCACCGGACGCCGTATTCGCTGGCCGAACCGCCCACGATCAGGATGCGGTCGCCGGGGGTGTCCCGCAGGAGGTCCAGCTTGTAATGCAGGGTGTACAGCAGGCTTTGCTGGCTGGTTTCGGGCACAAAGCCCACAAAGCCGATCAGCGCCGCAAAGGGCAGGGCCAGCGCCAGCATAAAGGCCGCCAGCCGCAGCAGCCAGCGCCTCATCGGCCGGGAAAAGATGGTCATGGCTCACCTCAGAACTGGAAGTAGATAAAGTCGGCGGTGGCGCCGAAGGGACGGGAACAGGCCGCCGCCAGCACCGCCAGGGCCAGCAGGTAGTACACCGCCCGCCGGGGCCAGCGCCCGGCCCGCCCCAGCACCGCGAAGGGGTCGCCCCGGCGCAGTGCGCAGCCGTCCCACGCCAGCAGCAGCCCGATCAGCAGGGCGGCCAGCGCCAGGGTGGCGGGGGTAAAGCCCATCGCCCCGGCATAGGCCATCAGGCGCAGGGGGTTGAGCCCCCGGGTGATGTTGGCCGCAAAGTAGCCCAGGTCGGCCAGGCTGTTGACCCGGAAGATCACCCACCCGGCGGTGGCGGCGGCGAAGGTGGTCAGCGTGCGGCCGGCGGCCAGCAGCCGCCCCGTCGGGGCGGGCAGCCGGGCCTGCAGGGCCTCCACCCGGGGCAGGGTGAAGGTTTCGAGGCAGAGCCACAGGCCGTGGTACAGCCCCCAGAGCACAAAGTTCCAGGCCGCGCCGTGCCACAGCCCGCTGGCCAGGAAGGTGAGCAGCAGGTTGGCCAGGTGCCGCGGCGCCGGGCAGCGGCTGCCGCCCAGCGGGATGTAGAGATACTCGCTGAACCAGCGGCTGAGGCTGATGTGCCAGCGGCGCCAGAATTCCTTGATGCTGCGGGAAAAGTAGGGGCTTTGGAAGTTTTCGGCCAGCCGGATGCCGAACAGCTGCGCACTGCCGGCGGCCATGTCGGTGTAGCCGGAAAAATCACAGTAAAGCTGGAAGCTGTACAGCACCCCGGCCAGGATCAGCGTCAGGCCGCCCTGATTGGTGAGGCTGTCAAAGACGCTGTCCACATAGCCGGCCAGGAAGTCGGCAATGACCACCTTTTTGAACAGCCCGGCCAGGATGCGCTGCAGCCCGGCGGTGAACCGGGCGGGGTCGGGGGCGTGTTCGGCGTGCAGCTGGGGCAGCAGGTCGCCGCCCCGGCCGATGGGCCCCGACACCAGCTGGGGGAAGAAGCAGACGAAGAGGGCGTAGTAGCCCGGGTGGCGTTCCGGCAGCAGGGTGCCCCGGTAGACATCGATCAGGTAGCCCAGCGACTGGAAGGTGTAAAAGCTGATGCCCAGCGGCAGCACCAGCGAGAAGGCCGGCGGCTTCCAGGCCAGCCCGGCCAGGCCCAGCAGCCCGGCGAGGGTCCGGGCCGCAAAGCCCAGGTACTTGAACAGGAACAGCCCGCCCAGCAGCCAGGCCGCCCCGGCGGCCAGCACCCCGCGGCGCGCCGCCGGGCGGCGCAGCGCCCCCAGTGCCCGGCCCGCCCCGTACCCCACCGCCACATCCGCCCCCAGCAGGAGCAGCAGCCGCGGGTCGGCCCAGGCATAGAACAGGCAGCTGAGGGCCAGCAGCACGGCCCACCGGCGCCGCGCCGGCGTCAGAAAACAGAGCACAACGGCCAGCGGCAGAAACGCCGCGTAAGCCAGCGAATTGAATACCATGGCACGCCTTTCTTTTCCAGAGGTTTTGCCCCATTATACCGTTGCCGGCCGGCCTTGGCAAGCAAAACCGCCCCGGAAGGCGGGGACCTTCCGGGGCGGCGCGGGGCAGGGATGTCAGGTTTTGGCCGGGCGGCGGTACAGGCGCACCACCAGCAGGACGACGGCGGCGGTGAGCAGCACCCCCAGCAGCTCGGTGGGCCAGATGCCGGTGAGGATCCCGGTCTGGTAGAGGGCGGCGGGCAGGTTGGTCAGCGCGTGGAGCAGGATGGCCAGCCCGTAGCCCCACATCGGCAGCCGCTTGGTGACCACCATCCAGATCAGCATGGACAGGGCGATGTGCAGGGCGATGGCGTAGGCCCGCTCCAGCCCGGCCGCCAGATAGACCGGGCTGGGGGTCTCGGCCATGGCGGTGAGCTGCTGCTGGGCCAGGGTCAGGGTGTCGCCGGTATAGCCGGCCACCAGGGATTCACCCTGGCCGCTGTTGATCATGTACATGACGATCAGGTTGTTGACGATGCCCAGCCCGGCGATCATCACCGCCTCGATGCCGCCGTGGCCCACCCCGTAGGCGAGGCCGATGTCGGGGGCGGCGTCCCGCTTGCACAGCGCCCGCAGGCCCAGCAGGCGGGCGGTCTCCTCAAACAGACCGGCGGCCAGGCAGCCGTACAGCCCGTACAGCAGCGGGTTCTGGCGCAGGTTCGGCACAGCGCCCAGCACCAGGCTGTGGAGCAGCTGCTCCAGCACCATGGCGCCGACAATGAAGCAGAACGCGCCGATCATGATGGCGTGGCCCGCCCCCTTGTGGCGGCGGCAGACCCACACCCCCAGCCCCGCCGGTAGGCCGAAGCAGAGCAGCGCACTGAGGAGCGAAAAGACAAAGGACAGCGCAGGTATGGACGAAGGCATGGTATCTCCCCCCGGGGCGGCGGCCACCGGTGGGGACGGCCGCGCCGCTGTAATTAGATGTTTTTCTAAATCATGTTGGTTATTATACCAGCCGGGCGGGCGGCTGTCAAGGGCGGGGCCCCGGACGATCCGGGCTCACGAAACGATCAGGTAGTCGGTGCTGCAGTACCCCTCCTTGTCGCCGTAGCGCACCCGGGCCCAGCCGCTGCCGTCGGGGGCGGTGGTGGTTTCCAGCAGCACCACCGCCGAAGCCTTCGGCATCGTGTCGATTTTGGCCTGGTCGGTGCCGGCGCCCGCCCGCAGCACCAGCCCGCTGTCGGCGTCGGTGATGGCCAGTGTCAGCTGGTCGGCCAGCGCCTGGGACAGCGGCTTCCATTCATAGGTAACGGTCTGGCGGACCTCGCCGGTGTCGGCGTCGGCATAGGTCTCGGTCTGCAGGTTGCCGGCGGCGTTGTAGGTGTAGCAGATCCGCTCGGGGGCCAGCCCGCTGCCGAAGGTCGTGGTCTCCTCGCTCAGCCGGCCGGCCTCGTCATAGACATAGCTGGTGGTAGTCAGGCTGCCGAAGACCGTCTGCTCCTTGCGGGTGGGGCGGCCGGCCTCGTCATAGCTCCAGCGGGTCTGGCCCGTCGGGCTGCCCTGGCCGTCGGTCTCGTTCTTCTCGATGCAGCGGCCGGCCTCGTCATAGACATACTCCCGCCGGGCGGTGACCGCCTGCGCCATCCCGCTGCCGGCCATCCGGGTGACCACCTCCCCGGTCAGCCGGCCGGCGGCGTCGTAGGTATAGTCGGTGCGGATATCCGGGTCTTCCGCCAGGCCGGCTACGGTGGTGCATACCTTGCTCACCGGGCGGCCGGCGTCGTCATTGGTGTAGGTCTCGTACTCCACCAGGGTGTTTTCGTACCAGCTTTCCGCCCGGGTCAGGGCGGTGCCGTCGTAGGTGCAGGCCAGGTGACTGCGGTCCCGGCTGCCGTTGGTCTGCACCTCCTGTTCATGGAGCAGGCTGCCCTGCTGGTCATAGTAATAGACGGTCACGCCGGTATACCGGGGGTTCTGCGTGCTGATCCGGGTGCCGTTCTGCTCCACCGTGCAGCGCACCCGCACATAGGGTTCGGGTTCCGGCGTGGGGGAAGGCGCCGGGGTGGCGGTGGGGGCCGCCCGGCTGACCGCGGCGGCTGTCTCCACCGCAGCGGCCGCGGTCTCGGGGGTGTCCGCCGGGGCGCTGGCGGCCGGGGCGGTGCAGCCGGCCAGCAGCAGGCCGGCTGCCAGAAGCAGTGCATACCGTTTCATCCTGGATTCCTCCTTTTTCTGCGGGAGGTCCGCCATGCCGCAGGGCCTGCGGCCTCCCCGGGGCGGGGCGGTCAGGGTGCGCCGCCCCGCAAACGAAACTTCTTACCCTTATTATAGAATGGCGGGGGCGGGAAAACAAGTTTTTCGCCGTTTTGTAACGGTTTTGGCTTGTCTGCGACAGGCGGACGGCGTATAATAGAAACCGGTGTCAGGGCGACGGCCCCCCGGCGTGCCGGCGGGCCGGACGCCCCGGAAAAAAGGAGGAATTTTCTTGGAAAAACGTGCATCTTTCGGCTCGCGGCTGGGCTTCATCCTGATCAGCGCGGGCTGCGCCATCGGCATCGGCAATGTCTGGCGGTTCCCCACCCTGACCGGCGAGAGCGGCGGCGGTGTGTTTGTGTTGTTCTATCTGCTGTTCCTGCTCTGCATGGGGATCCCGGTGCTGACGATGGAGCTGGCCGTGGGGCGTGCGGGCCGCGGCAGCGCCGGCACCGCCTACCGGGCGCTGGAACCCAAGGGCAGCAAGTGGCACTGGCATGGCTGGGCCTGCCTGGCCGGGTGCTGCCTGCTGATGATGTATTACACCACCGTCAACGGCTGGATGATGGACTACTGCTTCAAGTACATCGTCGGCGCCTTTGCGGGCGCCACCCCCGAGACCGCCGGCAACGCCTTTGACCAGATGCTGGCCAACCCCTGGGAGATGGGCTTCTGGACCGTGCTGACCGTAGTGCTGGGGCTGGTGGTGACCAGCTTCGGGCTGAACAACGGCCTGGAACGGGTGGGCAAATGGATGATGAGCGCCCTGATCCTGCTGATCCTGGTGCTGGTGGTCCACAGCCTGACGCTGCCCGGCGCCGGCGAGGGCCTGGCCTTCTACCTGCTGCCCAGCATGGAGCGGGCGTCCGAGATCGGGCTGAGCACCGTCATCATGAACGCGATGAACCAATCCTTCTTTACGCTGAGTCTCGGCATCGGCGCCATGGAGATTTTCGGCAGCTATATGGAGCGCAAGTACACCCTGCCCGGCGAGGCGGCCCGCATCTGCGTGCTGGACACCTTCGTGGCCATCAGCGCGGGGCTCATCATCTTCCCGGCCTGCTTCACCTTCGGCGTCAACCCGGACAGCGGGCCCCGGCTGATCTTCATTACCCTGCCCAACGTCTTTGCCGGGCTGGCCGGCGGCCGGCTGTGGGGGGCGCTGTTCTTCCTGTTCATGACCTTCGCCAGCTTCACCACCGTCATTGCGGTGTTTGAAAACATCATCGCCTGCCTGATGGAGCAGTTCTGCCTGAGCCGCCGCAAGGCCGTGCTGATCGGCGGGGTGTTCCTGCTGGCGGCCAGCCTGCCCTGCGTGCTGGGCTACAACGTCTGGTCCGGCTTCCAGCCGCTGGGCGCCGGCACCACCGTGCTGGACGGCGAGGACTTCCTGGTCAGCAACCTGCTGCTGCCCGTCGGCAGCCTGATCTACCTGCTGTTCTGCGTAAGCCGCTGGGGCTGGGGCTTTGACAAATACCTGGCCGAAGCCAACTCCGGCAGCGGCCCCCGCCTGCCCCGCTGGCTCAAGCCCTACTTCCAGTTCGTGCTGCCGGTGCTGATCGTGGTGATCCTGCTGCAGGGGCTGCTGTAAAGCGCAAGAACCTTCCGCGCTTTGTCACGATGAAACAGCAAAACTCCGGGACCGAAAGGTCCCGGAGTTTTTGTTTTGTCCGCCCAACCTCAGCAGATGCGGGGCAGCTGGGCCCCGGTCAGCTTGCCGAGGAGACGGCTGCCCCCCAGCGCGGTGCGCAGCACCACGGTGCCGGGGCGGTCCGCCGTGACCGCGCCGATGTCCGCGGCGCCTTCGCCGCCGGGCAGCGCCTGCAGCGCCGCCAGCACCGCCCCGGCCCGGTCAGGGGCGACCACCGCCAGCAGCCGGCCTTCACAGGCCGCATACAGCGGGTCCAGCCCCAGCAGGTCGCAGGCCGCGGCCACCGGCTCGTCCACCGGGATGGCCGATTCCTCCAGCTCGATGCCAAGGGCGCCGCCCTCCACGAATTCATTCAGGGTGGTGGCCACCCCGCCGCGGGTGGGGTCCCGCAGCATCCGCACGCCGCCGGCGTCCAGCGCGGCGGCGCTGAGTTCCCGCAGCGGGCGGCAGTCGGAGCAGAGCAGCCCCGCCCCGGGCAGCGCCCCCCGGGCCATGAGCACCGCCGCCCCGTGGCAGCCCACGCTGCCGCTGACCAGCACCCGGTCGCCCGGCCGCAGCGCCCCCCGCCCCAGCCCCGGCGTGCGCAGCACCCCGATGCCGGCGGTGTTGATGTAAAGCCCGTCCCCTTTGCCCCGCTCCACCACCTTGGTGTCGCCGGTGACGATCTGCACCCCGGCGGCCCGGGCGGCGTCGGCCATCGACTGCACGATGGTGCGCAGGTCGGCCAGCGGGAAGCCTTCCTCCAGGATCAGGGCGCAGCTCAGGAACCGGGGGTCCCCGCCGGCCATGCACAGGTCGTTGACGGTGCCGCAGACAGCCAGCTTGCCGATGTCCCCGCCGGGGAACCGCCAGGGGGTGACCACAAAACTGTCGGTGGAAAACACCAGCTGCCCGCCCCCCGGCAGCAGGGCGGCGTCCCCCAGGTCGGCCAGGGCCGGGTTGGCAAAGGCCGGCACCAGCAGTTCGTCGATGAGGCGGGCGGTCTTGAGCCCGCCGCTGCCGTGGTCCAGCGTGATGATCTCGTCCATGGAAAGTCCTCCTCCTTGTCAGACACTGCGGTAGCGGTAGGCGGCCGCGCAGGCCCCCTCCCCCGATACCATGCAGGGGCCCACCGGGTCGGCGGGGGTACAGGCGCCGCCGAACAGCGGGCAGTCGGCCGGTTCGGCCGCCCCCCGCAGCACCGCCCCGCAGCGGCAGCCGGGGGGTTCCCGGCCGGGGCCCGGCGCCAGGCCGAACCGCCGGGCCGCGTCAAAGCCGGCATAGGCGGGCTGTAAAGCCAGCCCGCTTTGGGGGATGACCCCCAGCCCCCGCCACAGCCCCTGCACCGGGGCAAAGACCCGGTCCACCGCCGCCCGGGCGGCGGCGTTGGGCCCGGCCGGGACCAGGCGGGTGTATTCGTTGTACAGCGCGGGGCGGCCTTCGGCCAGCTGGCGGACCAGGCAGTAGACCGCGTAGAGGATGTCCGCCGGCTCGAAGCCGGCCACCACGGCGGGCAGGCCGTAGTCCCGCGGCAGAAAGCCGAAGGCGTCGGCCCCGGTGATTGCCGCCACATGCCCGGGGCACAGGAAGCCGTCCACCCGGAAATCCGGCGCGGCCAGCAGCGCCCGCAGCGCCGGTTCGGTGCGCTTGAGCAGGCAAAGCAGCGTGAAGTTGGGCAGGCGGCGGGCGGCGGCGTCCAGCAGGGCGGCGGCGGTGCCGGGGGCGGTGGTCTCGAACCCCACGGCCAGAAACACCACCTGCCGGTCGGGGCGGGCGACGGCCAGCTCCACCGCCTCCACGGGGGAGTAGACGGTCTGCACCGCGGCCCCCAGCGCCCGGCGGCGCAGCAGGGTGTCGCCGGGGCGGGACCCGGGCACCCGCAGCAGGTCGCCGTAGCTGGCAAGGACCACGCCGGGGCGGGCGCTGAGGGCCAGCGCCGCGTCGATGCTGCCGGCCGGGGTGACGCAGACCGGGCAGCCGGGGCCGGAGAGCAGCTGCACCTGCGGCGCCAGCAGCCCCCGCAGCCCGGCGCGGGCAATGGCCATCGTGTGGGTGCCGCAGACCTCCATGAACCGCAGCGGGCCGGGGCGGCCGGTTTTTTGCAGCAGGGCGCCGGCGGTCTGCCGGATGGCCCCGATCAGCCGGTCGGCGCCGGCCGGGGCGCGGAAGTCCCGCTCAAACAGGTCCGAGGGCATGGATGGCCTCCTGGATGCAGGCAAGGTTTTCCCGGGCTTCGTCGGGGGTGAGCTTCTGGATGGCAAAGCCCGCGTGGACCATCACATACTCCCCCACCTGCAGGTCGGGCAGAAAGTCCACCCGGACCTTCTGGGTCAGGCCCCCGGCCTCCCCCACGGCCCAGCGGCCCTCCAGCGAGAGGACCCGCAGCGGCACGGCAAGACACATACAAGACAACTCCTTTCCCTGTTCGTCTACCCTTCCCGGACCACCGGCGGGCGGATCATCTTTTCGGTGAACTGCATCGGCGGGGTGCTCAAGGATATGGACAGCGGGATGCTGCGCCGGCTGGTGGAGGTGCTGGACGGGATGGAAGCCGAATTGCGGCCGCTGGCCGACACCTTCCTGCAGGACTACACGGTGGGCACCCGGCTGCACGGGCTGGGGCTGCTGAAGCCCGAGCAGGCCACGCTGGCCGGGGCGGTGGGGCCGCTGCTGCGGGCCAGCGGCGTCGCCTACGACGCCCGGCTGCTGGGCTACGCGGCCTACAACGACCTGGACCTGGAGCCGGTGACCGCCCGGGAGGGCGACGCCTACGCCCGCTGCCAGGTGCGGATCGAGGAGATCTACCAGTCCTTCCGGCTGATCCGCCAGGCGGTGGACAAGATCCCCGAAGGGCCGCTGGCCGTGCCGGTCAAGGGCAACCCCGACGGCGAATACTTCATGCGCATCGAGCAGCCCCGGGGCGAGGCCGTCTACTACGTCAAGGGCAGCGGCAGCCGGTTCATCGACCGGTTCCGGCTGCGCACCCCCACCACCAGCAATATCCCGCCGATGCTGGACATGCTCAAGGGCTGCCAGCTGGCCGACGTGCCGCTGCTGATCCTGACCATCGACCCCTGCATCAGCTGTACCGAGAGGTAAGACCATGCGACCGACCAAGTTTTTCCCCTTTGCCCACACGGCGCTGCACAACCTGTTCCACCCGCCGGTGACCACCGACTATCCCTTTGCCCCGGCCCAGTACCCGGAGCGGATGCGCGGCCATGTGGAAATCACGATTGAGGACTGTATCAGCTGCGGCCTGTGCGCCCGCAGCTGCCCGCCCGGCGCACTGACGGTGGACCGGGCCGCCCGCAGCTGGACCATCAACCGGTTCGACTGCGTCCAGTGCGGCAACTGTGTGCAGGTCTGCCCCAAAAAGTGCCTGCGCATCCTGCCAGGCTACACCCCGCCGGACACCGCCAAACACAGCGAGACCTTCACCCGCCCGGCCCCGCCGCCGGCGGCCTCCCCCGCCCCGGCGGCCGGCGGCCACCCGGTCAACGACCCGGCCCGGTGCGTCTACTGCACCCTCTGCGCCAAAAAGTGCCCCCAGCAGGCCATCGCGGTGGACCGGGCCGCCAAGACCTGGCGCCTGGACCCGGACGCCTGCATCGGCTGCGGCGTCTGCGCCGCCTCCTGCCCCAAAAAGTGCCTGACGATGGGCGGGGCGTGAAGTTGCCTGCCGGGCTGCACAAACGGAACAGGGGCAGCCCGGCGCCGGGCCGCTTAAAAGGCCGCACAAAACCGCCCCCCGAAGGCTGCGCCTTCGGGGGCGGTTCGTCTTGAGGGCCCCGGCATCCGGCACGAACGACGGCCGTCCCTCTGCAGCGCCTTTCCCGGCTCATTCGGTCGGGAACAGGCTTTCGTCGGGTGCCGCGGCGGTCTCGGCGGCGGGTTCGTCGGCGGCGTCGGGGGCGGCCGCGGTCTCGGGTGCCGCGGCGGTCTCGGCGGCGGCGTCGGCCCCGGCCTTGGCGGCGCTCACCAGCCCGGTGACGGCGCCGCCGGGCTTTTCCAGCAGATAGGCGCCCACCGGTCTGGTCTTATACACCAGCAGCACGCAGTAGGTGTCGGTCTCTCCGTCCGACAGCGCCGGGCAGAGCACCGTCCACTTTTCCACCGTTTTGCCCTTGTAGTCGGCCAGCGAGAGGCCGCTTTCCCCCACCACCTGGTTGAAGGCGGTGAAGCTGTCGTCCCAGCGTTTGGGGACCTTCACCTCGTCCACGGCGGCGGTGGCCAGGTCCACCTCGAACCCGTAGCCGGTGAAATACCCGGCGATGTCCTGGGTGGTGGAGATGGCGGTCTCGGCCCCGGCCGCGGCGGGCACGGCGGCCCCGGCAAAGCGGACCGCCGCGGTGACGGTGCCCGCCAGGCAGACCGCGCAGAGCGCCAGCGCCCCCGCCTGCCGCAGGCCGGGTTTGGTAACGGTAAACAGAAACATCGCTAAGCCCCCTCTATGGCGCGGGCAGGCCGCGCTTCTCGGCATCGGTTTGCCCTATGGGTATGCGGCGGGGGGCAGGTTTATTCAATGCCAGCGGCGGCGGGGGGCGTACCACTGGAAGATCAGCCCCTGATACCTGGCCCGGCGGGCGGGGGTGTCCATGCCGGGCAGCAGGGTCCACTGGACCATCATCGCGCCGCAGGCCCGGGCCAGCCGCACCGCCCAGTTTTCGGCTTCGGGGCACCAGGCCAGGAAGTCCGGCCGGCCCAGGAAGTTGCCGAAACAGTGGCTGAGCAAAAAGGCCGGCACCGGGTGGACCCCCTGGGCCCGGTTGGCCCGGTAGCTGTCGGCCAGCTGGCCCCGCAGCATTCCGGGGGCCATGCGGCGGATCTGCCCCACCACCCGGGGGTCAAAGCTCTCGATGCAGCAGGGCCCCGGGTAGGCGGCCAGGGCGTCCAGCACCGCCCGGCACAGCGCCCGCCGGTAGGCGGCGGGGTGGGCGGCGCGGCTTTTGATCTCGACGATCAGCGGGGTGGCGCCGCCGCCCGCCCGGGCCACCTCCGCCAGCACCTCGGCCAGGGCGGGCGGGGTCTCGGCGCTGCCGGCCAGCGGCAGGCGGCGCATCTCGGCCCAGGGGCAGCGGTCCACCCGGCCGGCGGCGGGGGTCATCCGGTCCAGCGTGTCGTCGTGGAAGACCACCAGCTGCCGGTCGGCGGTGAACTGGACATCCAGCTCGATGCCGTAGCCCGCCGCAGCCGCCGCCCGGAAGGCGGTCAGGCTGTTTTCCGGCGGGCGCTGGTCGGCCCCGAACAGGCCCCGGTGGGCAAAGCAGCGGTTTTCGAAGGGGGCGCGGGCGGCCGGGCGCCGCCGCCCCGGCCAGACACAGAACGCCGCCCCCAGCAGCAGCGCCGGCAGCACCAACAGATCGATCATCGGCGTTTCTCCTTTCCGCCCACCATTGTACCGCGGCGGCGGGCGGGATACAAGCCGGGGCGGGCAGGAGGTCCGGGCCGTGAAAAGATTTTAAGAAAACTTTCACAAATCCCCCATCTGTGCGGCGTATTATGATACTATAGAACTATGCCGCCAGGCCCCCGGGGCTGCGGCTTGTTTTTGGGAGGTATAGTTATGGCAAAGATCCTGGTCGTGGACGACGAACCCCGGATCCGTGATCTGATCCGGGAACATCTGCAGCATGCGGGGTACAGCTGCGCCGAGGCAGCCGACGGCACCCAGGCGCTGGCCGCGCTGGCCCAGGGCGGCATTGACCTGGTGATTCTGGACATCATGATGCCCTTTATGGACGGCATGACCTGTTTGCGGGAGATGCGCAGCCGCAAGATCAACACCCCGGTGATCATGCTCACCGCCCGCAGCGAGGAATACGACAAGCTGGCCGGGCTGGAGGGCGGGGCCGACGACTATGTGGTCAAGCCCTTCTCCCCGCGGGAGCTGGTGGCCCGGGTCAAGGCCGTGCTGGCCCGCACGATGCCCAAGACCACCGAGGCCGGCGGGGTGTACACCTTCGGGGACCTGGTGATCGACACCGCCAGCCACACCGTGCGGGTGGCCGGGCAGGAAGCCCCCCTGACCCCCAAGGAGTTTGACCTGCTGGTCTTTCTTGTGCAGAACAAGGGCATCGCCCTGTCGCGGGAAAAGATCCTGCAGAAGGTGTGGAACTACGACTATTACGGCGAGGACCGCACCGTGGACACCCACATCAAGATGCTGCGCAGCCACCTGGGGGGCTGCCGCGGCTACATTGTGACGGTATGGGGCATCGGCTACAAGTTTGACCCCGATGTGCTGTAACGGCCGCTGCAGGAGGCGGATACCTTGAACGAACTGACTGTGATCCCGCCGGCGGGCAAGCACCCGCCCCGCCACCGGGGCGGCCGGGCAGCCCGGCTGCTGCAGCGGCTGGGCGTGCGCAAGCAGCTGATGCTGTTTCTGTGCGGGGTGACGCTGCTCACCCTGGCGATGGTCTGGGCGCTGATCACCTTCGGGCTGGAGCCCATGTACCACCGCAACATCCGCAAGGCGCTGGAGGGCAAGGCCGCGGCGGTGGTGTCGATGATCGACGCCAGCGACGCCCCCATCTCCAGCCGGACCTTTGCGGGGCTGATCCTCAACGAGACCTTCTGGACGAACTTTCTGGAAGCGGTGCTGGACGGCCAGCTGGACCTGGAAAACTGCTGCGTGGACATCAGCGATTCCACCCTGGGCAACGTCCGCTGCCTGGAAAGCCTGTACCCCTGCGTGCTGCATGAGAGCGTGTCCTCCTTTGGCGGGCAGGGCAAAATGAATGTGGACACGCCGGAGATCGTGCGGCTGCGGGGGATGGTGTTCACCCAGGGGTCGGTGAACGAGACGGTGTCCTCCGGCGGCAACATGCAGATGGCCGTGGGCCGGCTGACCGCCGACGGCAAGTATGCGGTGATCGTTTCCACCAGCCTGGCCCAGATCGACACCGCCGCCGATGTGCTGGGCAGCGTGCTGCCCCCCATCGCCCTGCTGCTGTTCGGGCTCAACCTGCTGGCCGCGCTGCTGTTCAGCCGCTGGTTCACCCAGCCGGTGCGGCGGCTGTCCGCCGGCGCCCGGGAGATGGCCGCCGGCAACTACACCGTGCGGGTGCGGGTGAACCGCCAGGACGAACTGGGCCTGCTGGCCCAGGAGTTCAACCACATGGCCCAGGAGGTGCAGCGGTCGGCCAAGCTGGAAAAGGACATCCTGGCCAACGTGAGCCATGACCTGCGCACCCCGCTGACCCTGATCAAAGGCTATGCCGAGACGGTGCGGGACCTGACCGGCAACGACGAGGAGCGCCGCACCGAGCAGTGCAACATCATTGTGGACGAGACCGACCGGCTTTCGGCCCTGGTGAACAGCGTGATGGAGCTGAGCAAGGTGCAGAGCGGCACCGAAAAGCTGAACCTGGTGGACTTTGATATGAGCGAGCTGTGCTTTGAGGTGGCCGGCCGGTACGACGCCGTATGCGACCAGAACGGCTGGACCCTGCGGCTGGAGGCCGACCACGAATGCCCGGTGCGGGCCGACCCGGCCATGATGGAGCGGGTGCTGCACAACCTGCTGGGCAACGCCACCCACCACATGGGCAAGGACGGGGTGTTCATCCTGCGGGCCATCCCGAAGGCGGACGGCGGCTGCCGGGTGGAGGTGGAGGACCACGGCCCCGGCATCCCGCCGGAGGACCTGCCCTATATCTTTGACCGGTACTACCGGTCCCGCAAGGACGCCGGCAAGGCCGGCACCGGGCTGGGGCTTTCCATCACCAAAGCCATCCTGCAGCAGCACGGCTTCGCCTTCGGGGTGAACAGCGAGCTGGGCAAGGGGTCGGTGTTCTGGTTTGAGATGAAGGCGCCGCCCGCCGCCCCCGACCATCCCTGAAACAAACTTTCTGCCGGCAGAAAAGGAGTGTGCCATGAAAAAAGAGGAGGCCGCCATGGACAAGGCCCTGCGGGACAAGATCGCCGCGCTGCAGACCCGGGACGACGAGACCGGCGACGGCCGGGTGGATCTGGCCGACCTGAAACACCAGCTGGACCGGGTAGAGGCCCAGCTGGAACTGCAGGACTGGCAGAACCGCAGGCTGCTGCGCAACCAGCGGCTGCGGATGCTGATAAACGGCGCGGTGCTGGCGGTGGTCTGCCTGCTGGCGGTGGTGCTGTTCCTGTACACCCGCGCCGCCTACGACAAGATCCTGCAGGCCAGCGCCCAGGTGAACGAGATCGCCGCCACCCTGCAGAACAGCCTGAGCACGCTGGACAGCGAGCAGCTGGACCAGATGATGCAGACATTGCCCGACATCATGGACCGGCTGGCCAGCATCGACGTGGACGCGCTGAACGAGGTTCTCGCCGAGCTGCCCGGGGTACTGGACTCGGTGCAGCAGCTGCAGACCGACATGGAGCAGCTGCGCAGCTGGCTGGGCGGACTGGGCACGTTGTTCGGCGGGGGATGATCCGGATGGCGCGGGCGCTGTAGACAAAACCGCCCGAAAACAAAAATCCGCCGCTTCCTTACCGGGGAAGCGGCGGATTTTTCTGTTTACAGCCAGGTCAGACGATCTCGATGGTGCGGATCTTCACCGGGGTTTTGGGCTTGTCGTTCCAGTCGGTGGGAACGGCGGCGATCTCATCCACCACCTCGATGCCGGACACCACATGGCCAAAGGCCGCATACTGGCCGTCCAGGTGGGGGGCGTCGGCGTGCATGATGAAGAACTGGCTGCCCGCGCTGTTCGGGTCCATGGCGCGGGCCATGCTGATGACGCCGCGGGTGTGCTTGATGGGGTTGGGCACGCCGTTGGCCGCGAACTCGCCCTTGATGTGCCAGCCCGGGCCGCCCATGCCGGTGCCCTGGGGGCAGCCGCCCTGGATCATGAAGCCGGGGATGATGCGGTGGAAGGTCAGGCCGTTGTAGAAGCCGTCCTTCACGAGCTTTTCAAAGTTTTCGCAGGTGATGGGGGCGGCGGCGGGGTCCAGCTGGATGTCGATGGTCTTGCCGTTTTCCATGGTAATGCGAATCATCGTTCATTCTCCTTTGTCTGTTGATGGTTGGGGTTCGGTGGGCCCGGCGGCGTCCGGCGGCTGGGCGGCCGGGCCGGCGGCGGGGGCGGCGGCGGGGGCGGTGCTGCGCTCGGTCTCGGTGCCGGTGCCGTAGTCCCGGCTGCCCAGCAGTTTGACCATGTCGGTCTGGGGCAGCACCCCCATCCAGTGCTGCAGGGCGCCGGTCATATACAGTGCGCTGAGCCGTTCGGCCTGTTTGAGCAGCGCGAAGGCGCCGCCGTGATGCGGCTGCCCGGTGGCGGGGTCGGTCCAGTCGTCGGGCAGGTTCAGCGCCAGGGCCCGGGGGCTCACATGGCCGGTGAGGAACCCCCGCCCGCCGAAGAAGGTTTCCACCACATAGAACAGCCCCCGGCGCAGGCCGTGGCGGCTGGTGAATAGCCGCCGCACCCGGTTGAAGTAGTAGAACGCATCGGCCAGGCATTCGGCGGACACCTCGGCGCCGTAGGTTTCCCGCAGGGCCTGCTGCAGCAGCAGGGTGATCTCGGCCAGGTCCTCCCCTTTGGGGAGCGGGCAGGCGTCGTCCGCCGGCACCTGGGAGACGCCGGTGTCCTCGGCATGGAGGGTGGAGTCCAGCGCGATCTCGAAGTAGCCGTGGCCGCCCTTGCCCGCATAGGGGCCGCCGGGCTCGCACACCGCCGCCACATAGGGGTGCAGCAGGGTGTCGGCCGCATAATGGCTCAGGAAGCCCAGCGTATACTCCACCTGGGCGCCGGTCTTGACATGGCGCAGCAAACTTTGCAGGAAAGCGCCGGTGGCCTCCTCATGCATACGGCTGCCCAGCGCCGGCAGGTCGAACCGGCGGCTGCGGGGGCGCTTCCAGATCTCGAAGCTGAAAAAGACATCCGGCCCGTTGGCCCCGGCGGCGAACGCCTCGGGGCAGCGGACCTTGTAATGGATCGCATGGGCCGCCTTGCGGGCGGTGCGCACATGGGTATAGCCTTCCGGCATGGGAGGTTCCTCCTGACAAACAAACAGGGTATACGGCCCCTGCGGCCATATACCCTATTATTGTACTGTGCCCGGGGGAAAATGTCAATGCAGCGCCGCCCGGGTTCAGATATCGAGATGCTTTTCTTTGAGGGTGCGGGGCAGCACGGCAAAGAAGAGCACCGCCCCCACCCCGATGATGAGCAGCACCGACAGGATGCCGTAGGGCCCCGAAGCCGCGTTGATGGCGTCCACCTGCTCGGCGGTGGCGGTGGCGGCGGTCAGGCCCTGGGCGCGCAGCATCCCGTCGGCCACCACCGCGCTGACAAAGCCCACCAGCGCCGGGCCCATGATGGAGCTGAACTTGCCGAAGATGTCAAAGAAGCCGAAGAACTCGCCGCTGCGGTCCTTGTCGGGCAGCAGCTTGCCGAACATCGAGCGGGACAGCGCCTGGATGCCCCCCTGGCTGGTGGCGCAGAGCACCGCCAGCAGCCAGAACTGCCACAGCGACCGCATGAAGAAGGCAAACACACAGATGAACATGTAGACGCAGACGCCCACCCCCACCATGGTGCGGGCGCCGAACCGGGCGCTGAGGCGGATGTACAGCAGGCAGAAGGGCAGGCCCAGCACCTGCACCAGCAGCAGCGCCAGCAGCATGCCGGTGGAGTCCAGCCCCAGGTTGGTGCCGTAGGTGGTGGCCATGCTGATGACGGTGTGGACGCCGTCGATGTAGAAGAAGTAGGCCAGGATGTAGACAAGCATCGGCTTGTTGGCGATGATCTCCCGGATGGTGGCGCCCACCCCGCGGATGCTGCGGCCCACATCCCCCTTTTCGTAGGGTTTGCCGGAGGTCTGGCGGCAGTTTTTGAGCAGCGGCAGGCTGAAGCCCAGCCACCACACCGCGGTGACGGCGAAGATCACGGCCAGGCAGGTGAGCATCGGGATGCCCACCAGGTTCATGACCAGGAAGATGACCAGCGGGATGGTGGACCCGCCGATGTAGCCGAGACCGTAGCCCATCGTGGAGACCCGGTCCATCCGGTCTTCGGTGGTGATGTCGGTGAGGAAGGCGTCGTAGTAGATGGCCGAGGCGTCGAACCCGATGACGCTGACGATGTACAGCGCCAGGATCAGCCCGGCCACCCGCCCGGCCGCCGCCGTGGAGGAGGTGAAGTCCATCAGCGGTGTGAAGGACAGCAGGGCCACCGCCACCACCCCGACGCCCATAAAGAGGGCGAACAGCCGTTTGCGCATCCCCCGGATGTCGCCGAAGACCCCGAGGAAGGGGGCGGCCAGCGCCACGATGGCCATGGCGATGGAGGTGGCGTAGCCCCAGGTGGACATGCTGGAAACGCTGTCCGCCGTGTAGCCGGCCACCGAGTCAAAGAAGATCGGCAGCAGGGTGACCACAATGACCGAGTGGGCGCTGTTGGCCCAGTCGTACATCATCCAGCTGATCTCCTGTTTGGTGTAGCCTTTTAGGAACCCCATGGAACATGCCTCCTGTTGATTATACAAATCGTGATACCTTGTAAAAGTGTACCATGTTCCCGGGCAAAAAACAAGACAGCCCGCCGGCCGAATGGTCAAGGGGCTGTCAAATTTGTGTATCGTTCCGGGCGTTCCGCTTGAAATTGACAGGAAGTTTTCTGATATGATACAATAGAGGGGCCGACTGGTGGCGTCATTTGGCGAAACCGGGCGGCAGGGATGCTGTACAAACGGCAGGCGGTTGACCTCATTCTCTTTTTCATTTTGATGGAAAGGAGGTGACGTCTATGCGTATAACTCTTCACATTGGCGACTTTACAGTTACCATTGTGATTAAGAAACGCAAAAACCGCCACTCGGCCAAGTGACGGTTTTTGTCTTAGTATAACGTAAGATTAAATCCATCCAAGGTCAACCGCTTGTCGCAGCATCCCTTTTTTACATCAGTATTATACCACATACGTATAAATTAGTCAATTATAAAAGCAAGAGTCCACCAAAATCACACAGAATCGTATCACTCTGCCGGGGAAACCACTGAGTATTCCGGGGCATTGGGTGCCTGCGGGGCGGCCGGGGCTTCGGTCGTATACTCGGCGGCGGTCTCGGCGGTGGCCGCGGCCATCTGCTCGTCCAGCCATTCCTCGTCGGGGTATTCGCCGAAGGTGCCGTAGTACTCCTCGGCCAGATTTTCCCGGATCATCGTGCTGCGATAGTCCCGCATCGAGTCATAGGAGGAGTAGCGCTCCCCCTGGTACCAGTAACTCTCGTACACATCCTGGGCCAGCGTCTCGGCGGTGGCCTGCATCTGCCAGGCGCCTTCCACCTCCAGGCTGTAGGTGACGCTCTCGTCCGGCGGGTTGTTTTCCTGGCTGGTGAAGGAGTAGCCGGTGACCGGCACCGCCCCCTGCCCGCAGAGATCCATGACCTGCCGGGCCATGGCGGCGAACTCCCCGGCGCTTTGGCAGGCGTTGTCCCGCACCGTCAGGTTCACATGCAGCGTGTCGCCGTTCTGGAAGCCGGCGCTGGCCGCCTCGCTGTAGGGGTGGCTCAGGTCCACCCAGACCGACAGGTTGCTGATCTTCTGCCGCAGGTCCTCCCGGGTGGCAAGCAGATCGCTGACCTGCTGTTCGTAGTAGCGCTCCATCCGGTTTTCCGCCATGTTGGCGGCGGGGCCGTAGTCGTTCCACAGCTCGTTGAGGGCCGCGGCGCTGCCCACCAGCACCAGCATCAGGAAGCAGACGAACATCGAAACGCCGTCATATTTCAGCTTGACATCCGGCCGGGCCGCATAGATCAGCACCTCGATGCCCAGCGCGATGAGCACCACCGGCGCCAGACTGGCGACGAAGCTCAGGTCCAGCTGGGGCATCACGCTGCGCAGGATCAGCAGCACGCCGGCGGCCACCAGCACCAGCCCGAAGGTGAAGGTCCCCACCCGGCGCACCTTTTTGGGCCGGGGGACCGGGTCCGGGTCGGGCGGGGTCTGGGGGTCCTGGGGCTGCGGGGCGGCCTCCTGGTTCAACTTATCGTCATATTCGCTCATTTTGTACACCTCGTATTCTCTTTATGGGGCATAAGTCCCCTGCCCCGCAGCCGCCTTACTGCTCCGGGCGGTCGGTATGGTCGTGGTCACAGTCGCAGTGTTCGCCGGGGTAGGGCGGCAGGTCGCCGCCGCCGGGCTGGTTCTTGCTGCGGCGCAGCATCCGCAGGCCCAGCCAGATCAGCACGCCGGCCACCACCAGGGTGGGGATCTGGTTGAGGTAGTAGTCGATATACTGGTATTCCACCCCCAGCCAGTACAGCAGGTCGCTGAGGATGGGGCCGATGAACTGGGCGCAGAGCAGCCAGATGCCCACCCCCACCAGGCCCCACCCCACCAGCTTGCCCGCCGAGGGGGTCAGGTGCTGGAAGGCGTCCCAGCGGATGCGGTCGCCCCACAAAAAGTCGTCGGGTTTGGGGCTGCCGCTGGAAAGGTAGCGGATCAGGTCGTAGGTGTCAAAGAAGGCGAACATCCAGATCACCGGCGTCATGACCAGCAGCGGCGGCAGCATGATGCCCACCACGCAGCCCAGCCAGAACACGATGGCTACGGACAGCCCGCGGCGCATATAGCCGTAGTACATCTGCCCCGCACCGGGGATGCAGGCGAATAGGAAGGTCAGAATACTGTTCTTTTTCATTGGGTCTCACGCTCCATCAAAGTAGCATTTGGGTTCCGGGGGTGGTCAGCGGGCGGTGTCCTGCGGGCGGTGGTCGCCCAGCTGCTCCCAGCCGCTGCGGACGGTGGCCTGCAGGCTTCCCAGCAGGCTGTTCATGCCGTTGCTCAGGTCGGTGAGGGTATCGCCCAGCATCCGGCTGATGCTGGTGCGGGGTTCTTCCGGCAGGCGGGTCATGCGGGTCTGGGCGGCGGTGGGGCCGAAGGCGCCGAACCGCCAGAGCATGAAGGCCAGCGCGATGGCCGCCGCCGTGGACACATACCGGTTGGTGAGCACCCGGAACCGGCGCAGCCGCATCAGCGCCTGGACCTGGGGGATCAGGTCCCGCATGGGGGCCGAAAGCTGGATGCGCTCCAGCAGGGCGGTGTAGCGGGCCAGGCATCGGTCGCAGAAGGTCAGGTGTTCGGCGGCTTCCAGCCTTCCCAAGTCATCCAGTTGATCATCCTGCAGGCCCTGCAGGCCGGCTGCCGTCAGGCAGCCGCCGCGGTCGAAGAGATCCTCATTGTCAAACGGAAGGAGATTTTCGCGGGGGATCATCGTATCACTCATGGGGCTTCCTGCCTCCTTTCTTCGATTTGCCTGCGCAGCAGGACTTTGGCACGGTAAAGCTGGTTTTGCACGGTGGCGGCGGGCCGCCCCAGCAGGCGGGCGATCTCCGCCACGGGTTTTTCTTCCAGCAGGTACAGGACGGCCACCTGGCCGTAGGGTTCGCGCAGCGTGCGCACCATCGTGTTGAGGGCGGCGGCGTCGGTGCGGCGCAGGTACAGGTCCTGGGGGTCGGGGTCCGGTGCGGTCAGTGCGCTGCCCGCCGGCGGGGCGCCGCGGGGTTCGGGCAGGCTTTCATGGTCCTGGGCTTCCACCCGGCGCACCCAGGCGCTTTTCAGGTGGTCCTTGCATTTGTTGGCCGCCACCCGGACCAGCCATTGCTTGCGGTAGTCCGGGGCGCAGCGGTCGATGCTGGTGTAGGCCGAGAGGAAGGTCTCCTGGGTCAGATCCTCCGCCGTGGGCGGGTCGTGGACAAACTGCAGGCAGACGGTATAGATCAGGCGCTGATACTGCCGCATCAGATCAGAGAATTCCTGGTTGTTCATATCGTCGCAGTGCCCACACCTCCCCTCGCAAAGCGCTTCTATTGAATACTACGAAAAAGGCCCGCCACATTTTGCAGCGGGCCGGAAATTTTTTGCGGTTTTTTGGCGGCGGCGCCCCCCTGCCCCGCCGGGCCTTACAGGTCGATCTCCAGCGTGACCGGGCAGTGGTCGCTGCCCTGGATGTCCATAAGGATGTCGGCGGCCTTGATCCGGTCCTTGATCCGGTCGGACACGATGAAGTAGTCGATGCGCCAGCCGGCGTTGCGCTCCCGGGCGCGGAACCGCATGCTCCACCAGCTGTAGACGCCGGTGGCGTCGGGGTGCAGGTAGCGGAAGCTGTCCACAAAGCCGGCGCCCAGCAGTTCGGTCATCTTGCCCCGCTCCTGGTCGGAGAAGCCCGCCGCCCCCCGGTTGGGGCCGGGGTTTTTCAGGTCGATCTCCTGGTGGGCCACATTCATGTCCCCGCACAGGATCACCGGCTTTTTGGCGTCCAGCCCCTGCAGGTAGGCGCGCAGGTCGTCCTCCCACTGCATCCGGTAGTCGATGCGGGCCAGCTCGTTCTGGGAGTTGGGCACATACACATTGACCAGGTAGAAGTTCTCGTACTCCAGCGTGATGGCCCGGCCCTCATGGCTGTGGGCCTCGATGCCGATGCCGTTCACCGCGCTCAGCGGCGGGCGGCGGGTGTAGATCAGGGTGCCGGAATAGCCCTTCTTCTCGGCGCTGTTGATGTATTCGGTGTAGCCGGCGGGGTCGAAATCCGCCTGGCCGGGCTGCATTTTGGTTTCCTGAATGCAGACGGCGTCGGCATCCAGCGCCTGGAAGGCTTCGGCAAAGCCTTTTTTCAGGCAGGCGCGCAGGCCGTTGACGTTCCAGCTGACAAGTTTGAGCATGGGGGTCTCCTCTCTTTCACAGTACGGCGGGGTTCAGCCGCCCGCCGCCGGTTTCGGCTGACATTTTTTGCGCCAGGCCCCGCTGGCGAACCGCCCCACAAAGCAGCTCACCCGGCAGACCCAGTCCACCACCATGGCGATCCAGACGCCTACGGCGCCCATCTCCATCTGCACGCAGAGCACATAGGACAGCCCCAGCCGCCACACGGCCATGGACAGGATGGAGACGCACATGGTGAATTTCACATCGTTGGCGGCCCGCAGGGCGTTGGGCAGCACAAAGCCCGCCGGCCACAGCAGGATGCCGCTGCCCGCATGGATCATGACCAGCAGCCAGGCCAGGCGCCAGGTCTCGTCGGACAGGGTGTACATGCCCAGCAGCCGGGGCAACAGCAGCAGCACGG
>DWWE01000046.1 GCA_019119835.1 Candidatus Gemmiger stercoravium
GCCCCCGGCTGCTGGTGCTGGACGAGGCCACCAGCGGCCTTTCGCCGGACCTGGACCGCAGCATGATGGAGCTGTGCCGCAAGCTCAGCCACGAAAACTGCACGGTGTTCATGGTCACCCACAACATGTCCAACATCAATCTCTGCGACCGCATCGCCTTTCTGGGTGTGGGCGGGGTGCTGTGCTACTACGGCCCGCCCGAGACCCTCGACGACTATTTCGGCGTGGCCCTGACCAGCGACATCTTTGAAAAGCTGCGGGACCCCGAACAGATCGAACACTACCGCTGCCAGTACTTCACCACGCCGGAGTTCAACCGGCTGGTGGCCCGGTACCCGGCGGCCGCGCAGGAGGCGGACAAACGATGCAGCAGATAAACCGATTTTTCCGCCAGCTCTGGGTGCTGACCGGCCGCAATTTCCAGCTGATCTGGAACAACAAGCTGGTGCTGGCCAGCCTGATCCTCCAGGCGCCGCTGATGGTGGGGGTCATCTTCCTGGTGGGGGACCCCGACTGCTTCACCTCCAACCTCATTGATGTGGGCAGCCGCACCGTGCTGTTCATCCTGGCGGCGGTGGCCTCCTTCATGGGGCTGCTCAACTCCTACCGGGAGATCTGCAAGGAACGGGAGATCATCTTCCGGGAAGCCAGCGTCGGCATCTCGCTGGGGGCCACCGTGCTGGCCAAGGCGGTCACGCTGTTTCTGGTGGCGGCGGTGCAGGCGGCCATCCTGACCTTCGGCTTTGTGCGGGTCATCCATGTGCCCCAGAACGACCTGCTGTTCGACACCGACTGGGAGATCTACCTCACCGTCCTGCTCATCCTCGTCGCCTCGGCGGCCATGGGGCTGTTGGTGTCGGCCTCCTTCAAAAGCAGCGAGTCGGCCATCCTCTTCGTGCTGGTGCTCATCATCGCCCAGGTGGTGTTCAGCGGGGCGCTGTTCCCGGTCAGCGGCGCCATGACCGCCATCGGCTATCTGGTGGTCTGCCGCTGGGGCATGGGGGCGCTGGGCGCTTCCACCGACCTGAACAGCCGGCTGGTCTGGCTCAACGTGGGGCTGGACAGCCCGATGTACGACGCCACCGTCCCCAACCTGGTCCACAGCTGGCAGATGCTCGGCCTGCTCACCGTCGTCTGCCTGGTGGCCGCCTGGCTGGTGCTCAAGGCCGGCTTTGCCCGGCGCAAAGGCTGAAGCGCCGGCGGTTCGCCTTTGTGCAGCAGATCGAGCTTCTTGATACGCAGTGCGGCCCCGTCCCTGCATCGGCAGGGACGGGGCCGCATAAGATGGCGTATCGGCAGGTTCACTCCCCCTCGGCGGTTTCGGCGGTGGCCGGGCCGGGATAGGTGGCGATGGTCACGGTGTTGATCGTGATGGTGGCTTCCTCGGTGGGGCGGTGGGTGTCGGCGCCGTCCTCGGTCTGCACGGTGTCCACGCAGGCCATGGCGTCCACCACCTCCATGCCCGCATACACCTGGCCGAACACCGTGTCGGTGTTGTCCAGGTAGGGCAGGCCGCCGGCGTCGGCATAGGCAGCGATCTGGGCTTCGGTGTAGCCGTTGGCGGCAAGTTCCTCCTGCATGGTCTTGTCCACACTGTCGGGCAGCGCGGTGACAAAGTAGAACTGGCTGTTGCCGCCCTCCTCCTCGCCGCCGCTGGCAAAGGCGGCGCACAGTGCGCCGGCGTAGTGCTTCAGGCTGGCGTCGGCCTCCAGCGGGTAGGCGTGGTTGCTCCAGATGGTGGACCCGCCGGTGCCGGTGCCGGTGGCGTCGCCCCCCTGCACCGCAAAGCCGTACTCGCTGCGCCAGATGATGGTGCCGTCATAGTAGCCGTTGCGGGCCAGGCCCACAAAGTTCTGCACCGCCATCGGGGCGGCGTCGGGGTAAAGCACGGCCCGCACTTCGCCAAGGCTCGTGTCAAAAATGGCGATCAGGTCGCCGTCGGCCGGGGCGGTGAACTGCCGTTCGCCGCTTTGCACGGCGGGGCGGTCGGGGACCCTTTCGGACGTGCCGCCCGAACACCCGGACAGCGACAGGGCCAGCACAGCGGCGCAGAGCGCCGCAGCCAATCGTTTCATAGGCGCAGAACCTCCGTGGAGACAGTGTTGCGAAAAGATGGAACTATTATACCACAATTTTCTTAAAAAGCATAGCTTGACGGAATCGTAAAAAACAAGTACACTATAGGTACAAGGAATGTGCTTCCCATTACAAGGGCCCGAGGGCCCGGCTTTTCAGGAGAAGGATTATGGCTGAAGAATTGACCCCCGAAATGCTGGAAGAGGCCGCCCCCGACCTGCTCACGCTGGAGGATGAGGACGGCAAGGAATGTACCTTTGAGGTGATCGATGTCACCGAGATCGACGGCACCCGCTACATGGCCGTGGTCCCTTATCAGGAGGACCCCGAGAACCTGCAGGAAGATGCCGAGCTGATCCTGATGCGCATTGGCACCGATGAGGACGGCGAGTATATGGACATCGTGGACGACGACGAGGAACTGCTGAAGGTCGGCAAGGTCTTTGAAGAGCGGCTGAAAGCGATGTTCGACATCGACGATTCCGAACTGGAAGAGTGATCTGACCCCGGAACCCTGCGCAGTTCGATTTGTTGCGGTTTATATGATCCTACTAATCAAATTCAGGGAGCCCGGCCGTCTGCCGCCGGAACGCAGACCTCCCGCCGCCGCTTTGCGCGGCGTGCGGAGGAAGGGAGTGCGAAAGCGGCAGCAGGGCACCCACCTGCTCATACAAGTAGGTTTTGATTGATCGCAGACGGCTGATGCGGGGGTTTTCGGGTAGATAGACAGCCGGGCGGCCCCTGGACGGCGCCCGGCTGTTGTTTGTTTTGTGGAAACGGGCGGCAAGGCCGCCCGGCGGGAAGAAGAAAAACGAGGTGATCTGTGTGGCCGGCCGTGTTTCGCCGGGGGACAAGCTGCCCTTTTTCCGGTATGATACGCCCTACAGCGCCCAGAACCGGTTCCGCGACCTGCTGGCGGAACAGGCGCCCCTGATCCTGGTGTTTATGAACAATTTCGGCCACCCGGTCACCCGCACCTTCGCCATGCGGTATGCCGATACCTACGCCGGCCTGCGGGACGGCGGGTTTGCGCTGGTGGTGCGCTCCCGGGCGGACAAGCTGGCCCGCAGCATCGGGCCGGACACGCTGCCCTATCCGCTTTTGTGCGACGCCGACGGCGTGCTGTACGACCTGCTGGACATCCCCCAGCGCAGCGGCGGGCTGACCAGTTACAGCCTGGAAGCCTGGCAGATTTTGCGCCAGGCAAAGAAAAACGGCTACCGCCCGCCCAAGGACGCGGTGCTGGACCTGCCGCTGACCCTGATTTTGGACGCCGACGGCACCGTGCTGTTCTGCCATTACGGCAGCAGCCTGACCGATGTGCCCGAGGACTGCGAGGCCATGCAGGCCCTGCTGGAAGACCTGGACCTGGTGCCGGAGGAGGGCGGGCTGCCCGAGGCGGAGGACGACGGGGACGTGACCATCTACACCCCGGCCGACGAGACCCCCCGCATCCCCGGCCTGGAAGGCCGGGATGACCGGGACGACACCCTGGACAAGACCGGCGTGCTGCGCCTGTTTGAAGATACCCTCAACGACCGCTGACCCGCCCCGCTGACTGAACACAAAAGCCCTGCCGTTTGGCAGGGCTTTTTGCATCGGCTTCAGCGGGCGGGGGCCACCCGCAGCTGCAGTTCGGTCACATGGTCGGCGTCGTCGGCCGAGGTGTGGATGTCCGCCAGCAAAAATTCCAGCAGCGGGCCGGCGGGCGCAAGGTCCCGGGCGCGGGCTTCGGCCAGCAGCCGGGGCACCAGCTCGGCGTTGCGGGTGTTGGGCCCCCGGTAGCCCAGGCACAGGTAGGTGCCGGCGTCCAGCTGGCTTTCCCCGCCGGGGTGCAGGATGAAAACGCCGGTGTACTCCTGGCAGCGGCCGGCCAGCGCCCCCTCCACCGACAGGTAGGACCCGATGCCGTCGTTGCCCCACACATACAGGTGTTCGGGGTCAAAGCGGCGCAGTTCCTGGATCAGCGGGTCCATCTCGGCGTCGGTGCGGTAGGGCCGGGCCAGGCTGTGGCACCGCCGCGCCGGAAACTCCTGGGCAAAGCACTGTTCCAACGGCAGGGTGAATGCCCGGGTGCAGCTGTCCAGCCGCCGCTGCACCGTGCGGCGCAGGGCCTGCAGGTGGGCGATCTGCCCGTCCAGCAGGGCCAGTTCGTCCTGCAGCAGCTGGCGGGTGGTGGCGGCGCTGTGACTGTCCAGATACCGGCGGATGGTCTCCACCGGCACATCCAGCACCCGCAGGTCCCGGATCACGTTCAGCCGCCACACATCCTGCACCCGGTAGGCGCGGTAGCCGTTTTCCTGCCGCCGGGGGCAGAGCAGACCCTTTTCCTCATAGTAGCGCAGCAGGTCGGGGCTGACGCCGTACAGCTTCGCCAGTTCCCCCACCCGGTAATAGCGTTTCATCCGCCGGCCCTCCTTTCCGGTTGATTCTGCTACCAGTATACCAGCAAATGCCCCGCCTTGAAAGGCCCCCCGGCGATTTGGTATAATAAGCAGAGAGACCGCGCTCCCGCAGGGGGCGGCCGGCAAAGGAGCAGTACCATGAAAAAAATCATCCGCAAGATCGGGGAAAACCTGCCCGGCTTCCTGAAAGGGGCGCTGGCCGTCAGCCTGCTGTGCCTGGTGGTCCTGTGCATCGTTCTGGTGCGGGAAAAGCTGCTGAAAAACGCCAACGAGATGGGGATGCTGCTGGCGGAAAGCTATGCCATGGAGGAGGAAAACCGCATCAGCGTCTACAGCATGCTGCTGGAACTGGGGGTGATGTCGGTGGAAGACACCCTCCACACCGACGGGGCGCAGGGCGTCCAGGCCCGGCTGGCGGCCTATGCCGGCCAGCTCACCGAGCTGCTGGGCGGGGAGATCCTGGACCCCTTCGCGGTGATCGACAGGCAGATCCTGGCGGCCGACCCCTGGGAAGGGGACGGGGACTTTGACTACGCCGGGGCCGACTGGTACCAGCGGGCGCTGGATGCCGGCGGCCGGGTGGTATACACCGACGGCTACCAGGACGCCATCACCGGCAAGATGGTGGTCACGCTGGCCTGCGCGCTGGACGACGGGGCAGACGGCAACGTGCTGGCCTTCGACATCCTGATGGAAAACTTCCACGCCCACCGCAACCGGGCTTCGCTGCCCCTGAACAGCTCCTACTACCTCTTCGATTCGGCCGACCGGCTGCTGTACGCCATGACCGGCCTGGATGTGGAGGAGACCGAAAGCCACGCCTATATCGAAGAGCTGGTTAGCAGCATCCGGGCGGGGGAGTATGCCGCCCACGACTCGGTGGTGCGGGACACCCGGGACGTGACCCGCACGGTCTATTATTATGAGATGAGCAACGGCTGGCTGGCGGTGATCACCATTCCGGCCGGAACCATCCTGCAGGAAGGGTGGGACGGCGTGGTGGTGCTGATGATGGGGGTCAGTGTGGCGCTGGGCATCGCCATGGCCGGCATCATGCTGCACAACCGGGCCAACGAGCGCAAGATGCGCAGCGTCAACGAAAGCCTGCAGATCCTCGGGGATTCCTACTACGCGATCTACCGGGTGAACTACCGGGAGGGCACCTACCAGACCGTCAAGGGCTCCCCCGATGTGCGGGAACAGCTGGGCCAGCAGGGCCGCTACGAGCATCTGCTGGAGGTGGTCAAGCGGGTGGTGGACGAGACCACCCACGAGGAGTTTGAGCGTAATCTCTCCGCCGACCGCATCCGCAGCCTGATCGAGCAGGGGGTCTACGATTTCGGCGGGGACTACCGCCGCAACTTCGGCGGCACCTTCAAGTGGGTCAACATCCAGGTGCTGTACAACCGGGGCCTGCACCTGGACGAAGTGCTGCTGGCCTTCCGGGAGATCGACACCGCCAAGCGGCGGGAACTGCAGCAGCGCCAGCTGCTGGAAGCGGCCCTCGCCGCCGCCGAGAAGACGGTGGAGCAGAAGGCGATGTTCTTCTCCAACGCCTCCCATGACATGCGCACCCCCCTCAACGCCATCATCGGCCTGTCCCGCCTGGCCCAGAACCCCGACAATCCGCCCGAAAAGGTGCAGGACTACCTGCACAAGATCGAGCGTTCCGGCGCCCAGCTGCTCACCCTGGTCAACGACGTGCTGGACATGTCCCGCCTGGAACACGGCAAGGGCGGTTCGCTGGATTACCTGCCCATGAACATCGAAACCTGCCTGCGGGAACAGGTGGAGGCTTTCCGTGACCAGGCGGCCGCCCAGAACAAGCGGGTGGAATGGAACGGCGGCATCCCCCACCCCGGGGTGCTGTGCGACCCCGCCCGCCTGGGGCAGATCCTCAACAACCTGGTCTCCAACTCCCTCAAATACAGCGAACCCGGCGCCCGGGTCACCGTCACCCTGCGGGAAGTCAACCACCAGAACGGCCACGGCAAGTACCAGCTGGTGGTGGAGGATACCGGCATCGGCATGTCGGAGGAGTTCCAGCAGCATCTGTTCGAGCCCTTCTCCCGGGAGCAGCAGACCTTTGCCTCCCGCAAGGTCACCGGCACCGGGCTGGGCATGCCCATTGTCAAGGCGCTGGTCCAGCAGATGAGCGGCGAGCTGACGGTGCGCAGCGCCCTGGGCCGGGGCACCACCGTAACCATCACCCTGCCGCTGCAGACCAGCGACCAGGGCCTTGCCCGCCCGGACAAGCAGCAGACCCTGCCCCAGCAGGACGTTCTGCAGGGGCGCACCGTCCTGCTGGCCGAGGACAACGAGATCAACATGGAGGTGGCCGGCGAGTGCCTGGGAATGATGGGCGCCCGGGTGCTGCCTGCCTGGAACGGCCGGGAGGCGGTGGAGTGCTTCAGCCGCAGCGCCATCGGGGAGATCGACGTGGTGCTGATGGATATGCAGATGCCCGAACTGGACGGCTGCGGCGCGGCCGAGGCCATCCGCGCCCTGGACCGGCCGGACGCGGCCACCGTGCCCATCGTGGCGGTGACCGCCAACGTCTTTGCCGAGGACATCGCCCGCACCACGGCGGCCGGCATGAACGGCCACATCGCCAAGCCCATCGACTTCAAGGAACTGCAGGAGGTGCTGCGCGGGCTGCTGCCCTGACCCCGGCCGGGGCCGGTATTGACAAGGCGGGATGCCGCTTGGTATTATTATAAATGCGCCCCCGGGCCCTGGGGGCGGGCCTGCCGCCCGCCGCCGCCCGCCCGGCGCCTGCCCCCTGTGCAGCCTGTGGCGGGGCAGCCATCCGCCGGCTGGCCCGGCGGGAATGTGCGGAAAGAGAAAGGTCTTGAAACAAAGATGAGCTTTACCTACCTGAAAAAACTGCCGACCCCGGCCGAGATCCGGGCGCGGTACCCCCTTTCGGAACACGGCCGGGCGGTCAAGGCGGCCCGGGACGCCGAGATCACCGCGGCGATCACCGGCCGGTCGGACAAATTCCTGGTGGTCATCGGCCCCTGCTCGGCCGACAATGAGGACGCCGTCTGCGAATATGTCAGCCGCCTGGCCCGCGTGCAGGAGAAGGTGGCGGACAAGCTGGTGCTGGTGCCCCGCATCTACACCTACAAGCCCCGCACCAACGGCGACGGGTACAAGGGCATCGCCTACCAGCCCAACCCCGAGGAACGTCCCGACCTGGAGACCGGCCTGATCACGGTGCGGCGGATGCTTATGCGCGCCATCGAGGAATTCGGCATGGCCCCGGCCGACGAGATGCTCTACCCCGAAAACTGGGGCTATGTGGAGGATCTTTTGAGCTATGTGGCCATCGGCGCCCGCAGTGTCGAGGACCAGCACCACCGCCAGACCGCCAGCGGCTTTGACGTGGCCACCGGCATGAAGAACCCCACCAGCGGCGACTTCTCGGTCATGCTCAACTCCATCTACGCGGCCCAGCACCCCCAGCACTACGCCTACGCCGGCAGCGAGGTGGAAACCAGCGGCAACCCGCTGGCCCATGCGATCCTGCGCGGCGGGGTCAACAAGCGGGGTGTCTCCCAGCCCAACTACCACTATGAGGACATCATGCGGCTGCTGGAGCTGTACAACAAGATGGACCTGCAGAACCCGGCGGTCATCGTGGACGCCAACCACTCCAACTCGGACAAGCAGTACCACGAGCAGATCCGCATTGTCAAGGAAGTCATGCACAACCGCCAGCTTTCCCCCGAGATCCGCACCCTGGTCAAGGGCGTCATGGTGGAAAGCTACCTGGAACCCGGCCGCCAGGCCATCGGGGAACACATCTACGGCAAGTCCATCACCGACCCCTGCCTGGGCTGGGACGACTCCGAACAGCTGATCTACACCATCGCCGAAATGTGCTGACGCCGCGGGAAGTCCCGCCGCATCCAACCTGCAAAAACGGACGCACGCCGGAAAGGCGTGCGTCCGTTTTCCGTTTATCTCAATCGAAAAATGTACAGCAGAAAATTTGCTGAACAGATCACCGGGACAGCGTAGGTCATGATCTCCCTGACAACGCCGTTTGCCTTGTGTATGTGGAGACAGCAGAGGATGGCGACCAGCAGAGGGATGGCCATGGGCTGAAGCTGAAGATAGGTGCGCAGGTCGCCGCGCAGCAGAGATAAAATGGCCCGGCTTGTGCCGCAGGTGGGGCAGGGAATGCCGGTTAGCCACCGAAACGGACAGGGAAGAGAGAGTGCGTACCAGCCGCCCCACAGCCCGGCTGCGGCAATGAACCTGCACAGATGCCGGAGGACTGACCTGCGGTCAGACAAGGCTCATGACCTTGTTGAAGTTGTAATTCTTGGCTTTCTTGGAAACCGTAAACCAGTCAATGATGGTCAGAACACCGCAGCAGCCGAGTGTCAGCAGCTTGAGAATACCCATGCCGGTCTCTCCCAGCATAAAGCGGTCAATACCCAGGCCGCCCAGGAAGATCGAAACGAGCAGCAGGGTGGTGGGGTCCTTTAGTTCGATGGTGGAGATCAAGGAAAACTTTTCATCGTCCATCGTGCGCAGCTTGTCTTTCAGATAGACAATTTTTTCCTCCGGGAAATACTTCTGATTGGTCATGATGTACATGTCAATTTTTTGCTGGTCCAGCATAGCGAAATCCTCCTCTTTCTTTTGTCGGCCGCATCGGGATGGATGCTGTCTGTTAGACATAAACTGTATAGGCATAAAATAGCCTTTACAGTTTATTAAATATTAGCACATAAACCTATATAATTCAAGTATAATTTAACCCTATAGGCATATGTGCAGGGAAAAATATGGATTACTATGCAATCGGACAAAGGATTAGGAACGCCAGAAAGGCCCATCGACTTTCCCAGGAGGAATTGGCCGGGCTGGTGGGGATTTCTGTTACCCACATGAGTCACATCGAAACAGGGAATACCAAGTTGAGTCTTGCGGTCCTTGTCGATTTGGCGCAGGCCCTTCAGGTTCGGACGGATGACCTGCTGTTCGGGATCAGGCCGCTGGAACATACGGCGGCATTGGATTCCATTGACAAACTGCTGGAAGGCTGCACAACCCGGCAGCTGCGTGTCATTGAAGATCTGATTCGTGCGGCCAGAACGTCGCTGGAGCGGTATGATCAGGCATAGCGGTGCGCTTTGCCGTTCCGGGCGGGGCGGGCAGGGCGTCCGCTTCCGGAAAAACAGACAGGGTACAAGCGAAACAACCCCGGGCGTTTGAGAACGCCCGGGGTTGTTCTGCACGGTCTTGCGCTGTTCTGGCGGCCGGGTTTACAGCGGCCAGTCGTATTTCTGCTTGTCGGCCACGTCGATCTCGGCGCCGATCTGCACCTCGACGGCCTGCAGCGGGCTGTCGGCGATCAGGGTATGGCGCACGCCGGCGGGCATCGCCACCACGTCGCCGGGGTGGACCGGGCGCTCCACCCCGTCAATGACGGTGCGCCCCAGCCCGGACACGATGGTCCACACCTCGTCCCGATGTTCGTGGCTGTGGTAGGTCAGCCGGTGGCCGCTGTTCAGCGCGATCCGGATGGTGGTGGCCTCGGGCTGCACATCCAGCACCGTGAAGGACCCCCAGCTCTTTTCCGCAAACCGGGCTTCGCCCTCCACCTGTTCCACATAGGGCTTGATATGGCTGGACCGCCCCTTGTCGCTGACCAGGATGCCGTCGCTGGACGCCGCCACCACCATGTTCTGCAGCCCCATGCAGATGATGGGGATGTTCAGCTGGTTGATGACGTTGGAGTTGCGGCAGGTCTCGTCCATCTGCACCTTGCCGATGGTCGGGTCGGACATCACCTCGCAGAAGGTGTTCCAGGTCCCCACGTCCTTCCACTCGCCGGCGTAGCGCATCACCGCGATGTCGGGTTCCTTTTCGGCCACAGCGTAGTCGAAGCTGATCCGCTTCTGCAGCGCGTAGTTGGCCTGCAGGTCGGCAAAATGGCGGAAGTCCAGCTGCTTGTGGGCGGCTTTGAGCAGGTAGCCCAGCTGGAAGGCAAACACCCCGCCGTTCCACAGCGCACCGCGGGCGATGTAGCCGGCGGCGGTCTGCTCGTCAGGCTTTTCCTTGAAGCTCACCACCCGGCTCACCGGGTCCTTGCCGGCCGGGATGATGTACCCGAACTTGGCGCTGGGGTAGGTGGGTTCAATGCCCATCAGGGTCAGGTGGGCGGCGTTCGGGTTGCCGGGACCGGCCAGTTCGGCCATGCGGCGCACCGCCGCAAAGTAGCTGTCGTCCACATAGGGGTCCACCGGGCAGACCACCACCGGCTCCCGGGGGCCCACCCCCTTCACGTCGGCCAGGTAGGCGCAGGCCAGCACAATGGCCGGGAAGGTGTCCCGCCGGCAGGGTTCCACGCAGACGCTCACCTTGTCGCCCAGCTGGTTCTTGATGGTGCTGACCTGCCGCTTGCCGGTGGCCACCACAATGTTGGCCTGGGGGTCGGCGGCCATGATCTGGCGGTAGACCCGCTGCACCATGCTCTCATGTTCGCCGCGGTCGTTTTTCAGCAGCGGCACGAACTGTTTGGACCGGATGTTGTTGGACAGCGGCCACAGCCGCTGCCCGCTGCCGCCCGAAAGTAGGATCAGGTTCACGGTGGGCTCCTTTCTGCCGTTTCAGCGCTCGGCCCGCATGGGGTTGTTCAAAAAGTCCTGGTAGGTCAGCCGGATGCCCTCCTCCAGCTCGGTCCTGTAGGTCCAGCCCAGGGCGGCGGCCTTGCTCACGTCCAGCAGCTTGCGGGGGGTGCCGTTGGGCTTGGTGGGGTCCCAGCGGATCTCGCCGGTGTAGCCCACCACCTTCGCCACCAGCTCGGTCAGCTCCCTGATGGTCAGCTCCTTGCCGGTGCCGGCGTTGACCGTCTCGTTGCCGGAATACCGGTTCATCAAAAACACGCAGAGGTTGGCCAGGTCGTCCACATACAGGAACTCCCGCAGCGGACTGCCGTCGCCCCAGCAGGTCACAAAGGGCAGGTTCTGCTCCTTCGCCTCATGGAACCGGCGGATCAGCGCCGGCAGCACATGGCTGTGGGTGGGGTGGTAGTTGTCGTTGGGGCCGTAGAGGTTGGTGGGCATCACGCTGATATAGTCGGTGCCGTACTGGCGGTTCAGGTACTCGCAGTATTTCAGCCCCGAGATCTTGGCCAGGGCGTAGGCTTCGTTGGTCTTTTCCAGCGCCGAGGTCAGCAGGCAGCTCTCCTTCATCGGCTGGGGGGCCATGCGGGGGTAGATGCAGGAGGAGCCCAGGAACTCCAGCTTCCTGCAGCCGTTCTGCCAGGCCGCGTGGATGACGTTCATCTCCAGGATCATGTTGTCATACATGAAGTCGGCCAGCGCTTCGCTGTTGGCCTCGATGCCGCCCACCTTCGCCGCGGCCAGAAAGACATACTCGGGCTTTTCCTCGGCAAAAAAGCGTTCCACCGCCTCCTGCCGGCACAGGTCCAGCTCCTTGTGGGTGCGGGTGATGATGTTCGTGTACCCCTGGCGCTCCAGTTCCCGCAGGATGGCCGAGCCCACCATGCCCCGGTGGCCGGCCACATAAATCTTGGCATTTTTTTCCATCATAGCGAAAAAACCTTCTCTCGTTCCATTCAAAATCCGGCAGTCGGCCGCTTATTTCACAACGCCTTTTTCCAGGTATTCCTCCAGGTTGCAGCGGATGCGCTCCTCGGCGCGCTCCACCGCCACCTTCTGCATGTCGTGCTCCACCATGATCCGCACCAGTTCCTCAAAGCTGGTCTTGGTGGGGTTCCAGCCCAGCTGGGTGCGGGCCTTGGTGGGGTCGCCCCACAGGTTCACCACGTCGGTGAGGCGGTAAAAGTCGGGGCTGACCTCCACCAGCACCCGGCCGGTGGCCTTGTCGATGCCCTTTTCCTCCAGCCCTTCGCCCTCGAATTCCAGCTCGATGCCCGCATAGTGGAAGGCCAGCCGGCAGAAATCCCGCACGCTGTGCTGTACGCCGGTGGCGATCACAAAATCCTCCGGTTCCTTGTTCTGCAGGATCAGCCACATGCACTCCACATAATCCTTGGCATAGCCCCAGTCCCGCAGGCTGGACAGGTTGCCCAGGTACAGCTTGTCCTGCTTGCCCTGTTGGATGCGGGCGGCGGCCAGCGTGATCTTGCGGGTCACGAAGGTCTCGCCCCGCCGCTCGGACTCGTGGTTGAACAGGATGCCCGAACAGGCGAACATGCCGTAGGCTTCCCGGTATTCCTTGGTGATCCAGAACCCGTACTGCTTGGCCACCGCGTAGGGGCTGTAGGGGTGGAAGGGGGTGTTCTCGTTCTGGGGCACCTCCTCCACCTTGCCGTACAGTTCGCTGGTGGATGCCTGGTAGATGCGGCAGGTCTTGGTCAGGCCGCACAGCCGCACGGCCTCCAGCACCCGCAGCACGCCGGTGGCGTCCACGTCGGCGGTGAACTCGGGCACATCGAAGCTGACCTGCACATGGCTCTGGGCGGCCAGGTTGTAGATCTCGTCCGGCCGCACGCTGCCGATGACCGAGAGCAGGCTCATCGAATCGCCCATGTCGCCGTAGTGCAGGTGGAAGCGGGGGTCGCCCTCCAGGTGGGCGATCCGCTCCCGGTAATCCACCGAGGAACGGCGGATGATGCCGTGAACGTCGTAGCCTTTTTCCAGCAGGAACTCGGCCAGATAGCTGCCGTCCTGGCCGGTGATGCCGGTGATCAGTGCTTTTTTCATTCGGGAACTCCTTTTGCGGTTTTTACGGTTTTCGCCGCCGCCCGGCGGGCCGGGGGCGGGGTCATGCACATTCTTGCAAAGCGGCGGGCGGCTGCCGGCGGACGGCAGGGCCCTTGAAAATGGCCGCTAATTCAGTATAATGGTTTTGTCGGAAAGTTACAAGGCATGATGTTGCCGCAGTTTTTGCACGATCTTGCTATGGAGGTGCCCCATGCCCCAGTCCAGCCAGTTCCCCGCCTGCTACCACCCGTCCAGCGTGCGGGTCATCCTGACGCCCAGCCCCTTCGCCCGGGAGAACCTGTTCTACCTGCAGGAAGCCGGGCACATCCGCCTGGTGCAGAGCCACGCAGGCACCCAGCGCAGCAGCCTGGACAGTTTTTTGATCGTGCAGGTGGCGGCGGGCAGCGGAAGCCTGCAGTACGGCGGCCGCAGCTGGCCGCTGCAGGCGGGGCAGTGCTTCTGGGTGGACTGCCGGCGCCCCCACGGCTACCGCAGCGCCCCCGACGACCCCTGGGAGCTGCGCTGGGTCCACTTCAACGGCCGCAGCGCCCCGGCCTTCTACCGCCGGTTCGGCTCGGCCGAACCGGTCTTCACCCCCGCCGACGCCGGCGCCGTGGCCCGGCGGCTGGACGCGGTGCTGGACCTGGCCCGCCGCTGGGACGCCACCGCCGAGCTGGAAGCCTCCGCCGAGGTGGCGGGGCTGCTGGCCTCGGTGCTGGCCGGCCGGGCCCGGGGCGCCGCCCCGGCCGGCCCCGCCGCCCGGCTGGAACAGGTGCGCACCTACCTGCTGGAACACTGCACCGAGCCGCTGACGCTGGACGAACTGGCCGCCCGGTTCTATGTGAGCAAATACTACCTGGCCCGCAGCTTCAAGCAGCGCTACGGCGAGACCATCGTGGGCTGCCTGCACGCGGCCCGCATCGACCGGGCCAAGCAGATGCTGCGCTACACCGACCTGACCCTGGGCCAGATCGCCGCGGCCTGCGGTTTCCGGGAGCAAGCCTACTTCACCCGCCGCTTCCGGGCGGCCGAAGGCCAGACCGCCACCGACTACCGCCGGGCCTGGCGGGGGCGGCAGGGATAGGAAAATTTTTGAAAAATTCACAATTTGTTCAGAAAGGCGGTGCCCCAAATCCGGCGTTTTACGCTATAATAATAAAAAGTATGCCCGTTTTTTGAAAGAATTGTGCAAACGGGCCAAATGTTGCGTGCAACGCAAGGAGGAACGAACATGCGCACCATCACTCAACTGACCGAAGCTCTGTTCGCCAAAGACGGCGACGCCCCCGTCAAGGTCGCCCTGCCCCATACCTGGAACGCCCAGGACGGCCAGGACGGCGAGGACGACGGCGCCTATTGGCGCGGCATGGGCAGCTACCATCTGGACCTGCCCGCCCCCATCCCCGGCACCCGCCAGTACATCGAATTCCAGGGCGCCAACCATGTGGCCACCGTCTACTGCAACGGCCGGGAGATCGGCACCCACCGGGGCGGCTTCTCCACCTTCCGCTATGATCTGACCGAGGCCATGACCGAGAAGGAAAACATCCTGACGGTGGAGGTCACCAACGCCCCCTCGGACGTTTACCCCCAGATGGCCGACTTCACCTTCTTCGGCGGTCTGTACCGGCCGGTGCGGCTCATCCAGGTGCCCGCCGCCCACTTTGACCTGCTCAAGACCGGCACCACCGGCCTCTTCATCACCCCGCATGTGGCCGGCCTGGTGCGGGTGGACGCTTTCCCGGTGAACGCCGAGGGCTGCACGGTCCGGGTGGATCTGTGCGACGCTTCGGGGACCGTGGTGGCCACCGGCACCGCCCCGGCCGAAGCCCACACCGTCCTCAAACTCCAGGTGGCGGACCCCCATTTGTGGAACGGCCGCATCGACCCCTACCTGTACACCGCCAAGGCCACCCTGCTGGACGGCGGCGACGAGATGGACGAAGTCACCGCCACCTTCGGTTTCCGCAGCTTCCATGTGGACTCCAACCAGGGCTTCTTCCTCAACGGCAAGTCCTACCCGCTGCACGGCGTCGCCCGCCATCAGGACCGGCTGGACATGGGCTGGGCCATCACCCCGAAGGAACACGCCGAGGACATCGCCCTCATCCAGGAAGTGGGCGCCAACACCATCCGGCTGGCCCACTACCAGCATGACCAGGTGTTCTACGACCTGTGCGACCAGACCGGTATGGTCATCTGGGCCGAGATCCCCTTCATCAGCCGGTTCAACCCCAGCCAGGCCGCCCACGACAACACCATCAGCCAGATGACCGAGCTGATCGCCCAGAACTACAACCACCCCTCCATCTGCTTCTGGGGCATCTCCAACGAGATCACCATTGGCGGCGAGTGCGAACCCCTCTACCAGAATCTGTGCGAACTCAACGCCCTGTGCAAGCGCCTGGACCCCAGCCGCCTGACCACCATGGCCGAGCTCACCATGGTCCCGATGGATTCCGAACATGTCTACATCACCGATGTGCTCAGCTACAACCACTACTACGGCTGGTACATGGGCGATGTGTCCGAAAACGGTCCCTGGCTGGATGAGTTCCACAAAAAGAACCCCGACCGCCCGGTGGGCATTTCGGAATACGGCGCCGAGTGTATCCTGAGCTGGCACAGCGCCAAGCCGGAAAACCACGACTATACCGAGGAATACCAGGCCTACTACCACCACGAGATGCTCAAGACCTTCGCCCAGCGGCCCTACATCTGGTCCACCCATGTGTGGAACATGTTCGACTTTGCCGCCGACGCCCGGGACGAGGGCGGCTGCAAGGGCCGCAACAACAAGGGCCTTGTGACCTATGACCGCAAGATCAAGAAGGACGCCTTCTACGTCTACAAAGCCTACTGGACCACCGAGCCGATGGTGCATGTGTCCGGCCGCCGCTTTACCGACCGCGCCCCCGGCGAGCGGACCGTCACCGTCTACACCAACCTGCCCGAAGTGACCCTGCTGCTCAACGGCGAGGTGGTGGGCACCCAGCCGGCCGTGGACCATGCCGCGGTCTTTGCCGAACTGCCGCTGCAGGACGGCGCCAACACCATCACCGCCCGTGCCGGCGATGTGGAGGATACCATCACCCTCAACGGCGTGGCCGAATCCAACCCCGCCTATGTGCTGCCCAAGGACGACACCAAGGCCGGCAACTGGTTCGTGCCCGAAGGGGAGGACGCCCCCGGCGAGCTGGAATTCATCGAAGGCCACTTCTCCATCAACGACAAGATCGGCGACATCCTGGCCCATCCGGTGGCCGGCAAGATCCTGTCCGAGATGTTTGACCGGGCCGGCGTCGGCACCGGCATGATGGGGATGCTCTCCGGCTTCACGCTGGCCAACATGCTCAAGATGGCCGGCAAGAACATGCCCGCCTCGGTGCCCTTTGCACTGAATGACAAACTGAACAAGATCGCCAAATAATCCGAACTGTATAGCGGAAGGCGATCAGCAAGCCGGCCCGGGTCAGCCCGGGCCGGCTTTGTTGTGCGGATGTTGTGCGGATGTTGTGCGGCCGCTGTGCGGCTGTTGTGCGGAAAAACAGGGGAGCGGGCGGCGGCCTTTTTGTCCATCGCGGATCGTTCAAAAGAAGCCGGCTTCGTCAGGATTTCGCCGCAAAAGCATCGAAACGCCGGTTTTTGCCAAAATTTCACAAATTGTTCATGAAATATTTACAATCTTCATCTGAACTCCACGCCAAGATCACCCTCTCGGTGGCCGTGAGCAACAGCAGCCCCAACCTGCAGAACGCTTACGAGTTCATCAAGTTCCTGCTCAGCGAGCAGTTCCAGCTGGACACAATGGATTGGCGCTGGCAGAATTTTTCGGTGCTGGACGCCACCAACGAAGAACACTTCCGCTACAACACCACCGACCGCCACACCGCGCTGATCCGGCCCGACAATTCCGGCGGCTTTACCGATGTGGAACCCCGGTGGGAAGATTTTGACGCGGTGATGGCCTATGCCGATCAGGTCGCCGGCGTCTTTTACCCCTGCGAGCAGACCCGGTTTGTCGATGTCATGGAGAAGTACCTGAGCGGCGAGACCAGCTACGCAAACGCTGCCAAAGCCGCCCAAAGCCAGCTGAACATCTACCTTTCCGAATAGCGGGGGCTGTCCTGCGCCGGCCTGCTACCGTCCATCGCCGGACCGCCGTTTGTCCCGGGCCTTGGCTGCGCCCAGCGCCCGGGGCGCGGCGGTCTTTTCGTCGGGGTGCAGCAGTTTGGCCCGCAGCACGGCGCCCTCGCCAAAGCGGGCCCGCAGCGCGTCGGCGGCCCGGTCCAGCTTTTCCTGCTTGTCCCGGCGGGTGGGGTCGCTGAACAGATCCAGCTGTTCAAAATTGTCGGTGCCGGTGCGCTCGGCCGTCACCCCCACCAGCCGCACCGGGCGGCCGGGCCAGGCCTGGCGCAGCAGCTGCCGGGCAATGCGGTACAGCGCGTCGGTGGAGTTGGTGGGGTTGTCCAGCGTGACCTGGTGGCTTTTGCGGCGGAAGGCGTTGTCCACCAGCTGCACCGACACCACCCGGGCGGTCCGGCCGTCCATCCGCAGCCGGCTCCCCACCGACTCGCACAGCGCCAGCAGCGTGGCGTCGGCCTCCGCCGGGGCGGTCAGGTCGCCGGGGGTGGTCACGCTGTTGCCGTAGGTGCTGTCCCGGGCGTGCTGTTTGGTCACCGGGTCGCTCTCCCGCCCGTTGGCGTAGTTCCAGAAAGTGTCCCCCCGGGCGCCGAACACCTCCACCAGCCGGCCCCGGTCGGCGGCGGCCAGCTCCCTGATGGTGCAGATCCCCATGCCGTTCAGCCGCCGGGCCGCGCTGGGCCCCACCCCGAACAGCGCCTGCACCGGCAGCGGCCAGAGCCGGGCGGGCACATCCTCCGGCGGCAGCAGGTGTACCTTGTCCGGCTTTTCAAAGTCGCTGGCCATCTTGGCCAGCAGCCGGTTGGGGGCCACCCCGATGTTCACGGTGAAGCCCAGTTCCTCCCGCACCCGGTTGCGGATGGCGTGGGCGGTGTCCACCACCGGGCCGAACAGCGCCTCGGTGCCGGTCATGTCCAGAAACGCCTCGTCGATGCTGTACTGCTCGATGTCGGGGGAATAGTCGCTCAAAATGCGGATCAGCGCCTTGGAATTCTGCACATACCAGTCGAAATCCGGCGCCACCACCGTCAGGCCGGGGCACTTGGCCCGGGCGGCGAACAGCGATTCGCCGGTGCGCACCCCGAACCGCTTGGCGGGCAGGCTCTTGGCCAGCACCACGCCGTGGCGCTTTTCCTCGTCGCCGCCCACCGCCGAAGGGATGTCGCGCAGATCCACCGCGCTGCCCTCCCGCAGTGCCTTGAGGGCCGACCAGGACAAAAACGCCGAGTTCACATCCACATGAAAATACACCCTGGCCATGGCGCGTTCCCTCCCTTTTTGGCTGTTGTATGCGATAATTTCAGTATACCACACCGCAAAACCCCTTGCAATCGACCGGCGGGGCGAGTATACTGGTCTTGCGGGCAGGGCCCGCAAATAAATGCGCTGTACCTTGTAGAAAGGACGGCAGCAGGAGGAAAATCGAATATGGAACGCAAACCGAACGCACGCACCCGCCGCCTGACCCAGCTGGCATTGCTGCTGGCGCTGGTGCTCATCATGTCCTACACCCCGCTGGGGTATCTGCCGGTGGGGCCGCTGGTGCTCAGCCTGCTCACCATCCCGGTGGCGGTGGGGGCCATCGTCATGGGGCCGGCATCGGGGGCCATCCTGGGCGGGGCCTTCGGGCTGACCAGCTTCTTCAACGCCGTGCGCGGCGGGGGCGGCATGACCAGCATCTTCTTCACCCTCAATCCGCTGGGCACCTTCCTGCTCTGCTTCGGCGCCCGGCTGGCCATGGGCTGGCTGTGCGGCCTGGTCTACCGGGCGGCCCGGCGGCTGTGGCCCCAGCGCCGGCGCCTGTGCTGTGCCATCGGCGGTCTGGCGGCCCCGCTGCTCAATACCCTGCTGTTCATGGGGCTGCTGGTGCTCCTGTTCTACCAAACCGACTATGTCCAGGGCCTTGTGGCCGAGATGGGCGCCGCCAACCCCTTCGTCTTCGTGGTGGGGATGGTGGGCATCCAGGGCCTGGTGGAAGCGCTGCTGGGCTGCCTGGTGGGCGCCGCCGTCACCGCCCCGCTGCTGCGGGTGGTGGAACGCTGACAGCCGGTCTGCGCCCTTTGGCCGCGCCGGGCCGCTTTTTCGTCCTTGTGCGGAACGCCCCGACCGATGCAAAGCCGAAATAAACAAAAAACGCTGAAACTGGTCGTTTCAGCGTTTTTTGTTTGGTGCCGGCAAGATGGCTGATTGGGCAGAAAAAGTGCTGCGAAAAACATGATTCCCTGTACATGTCCTGCCGTGATGGATTGTTGCCGGCGCTCGGATGCGGTACAAACAAGAGAGCGGAAACTTTTACTGTTCGACCAGGACTATAGAATCTGGGCTCACAGCTGACTCTGCAGGCGGCTCAGTGGGGGCAGCTGGCTCTGGGGGAAGAACTGGCGTCGGTTCTGGGGTGGGGGGTGGCGTGGGAGCAAGTGTCGGTGCGGGAGTGGGTGCTGCCGTCGGCACAGGGGTAGAAGACGGCACCGGCGTCGCGGTCGGAGCTGGAGGTGTTGGCGTCGGTGATGGCGCCGGATAGTCCCGGATCATGGTCAGGGTTACGCCGCAGAGCTGGCAGCGATATTTCTCTGTGTGGCGGGTTGAGCCATCGGTATGGTTTTCCCGGATGTCGTCGGTCATATAGTAGATATGGTTGCAGGACACAACGTTCTGACCATCTTTTCCGTCTCGACCGGCGGCACCGTCTTTACCGTCTTGACCGTCCTGGCCGTTCATCCCCGGCTGCCCGGCGGGACCGGTCGCGCCGTTCTTCCCGTCGATGCCATCTTGCCCGTCGGTCCCGTCCTGTCCGGCGTTGCCGTTCTGCCCGGCGGGACCTTGCTCTCCACGCAGTTCGTTCAGGGAAACCAGGTCTACCCAATCTGTTCCGTCATAGTACTGTATGTATCCACCTTCGCTGCGCATCTGTGGCGGAGTGTTCTGGGTGCGCCCTGCTTGGCAGGCCCCTAGTGTCAGGGCCAGAAACACCGCCAGGGCTGCGGTTTGTATTCTTCTTTTCATCATTATTCTCCTGGTGTCAATCAGCGTACTTGTTTCATCGTTTCTATTGTAGCTTGCAAGAGAGCGAAAGGCAAGATAAGAGAATGGAAATTCGACGATACAGCGTCAGACTGCACAAGAGATTTTTATTCGATCTTGCTGTGGCAATACCTGCGTTTCCTGATAAAAAACTGAAAAAATCCGAACCCGTCTCTCCTCGGAAACAAGTTCGGATCATATCGGTTTGGTGCCGGTGATGGGGGTCGAACCCATACGCCCTCACGGGCAACGGATTTTGAGTCCGTCTCGTCTGCCAATTCCAACACACCGGCATAGCTTTTATAGTATACTATATCCGGTGGGGAAAATCAAGCCGTCGTCCGCAAAATCTCGGCAGGGCCGGCGCTCAGAAGTTGCTGCCGTTCCAGCCCCAGTCGCTTACCGGGCGGTAGGTCACATACACATTCTTGCCCGGGATGCCCAGCTGCTCGGCCAGGATGCGGCAGATCTCGCCGGTCATGGCCTCGTAGTCGGCGGGGGCGGCGCTGCCGAACAGGCTCACCGCCACATAGGCGCCCTGGTCCAGCTTGCGCCCGCCCATCCACAGGTCATAGTTGTCCTCAATGCCCACCATCAGGTAGGTCTCGGTCTTGTGCAGCGTCGGGATCGCCCGGCCCAGCGCGGTCTTGATGGCTTCCTTCTTGTCGGCGGGCACAGGCCCCGCGATCTTCGAATCAATAAACGGCATGGTGATACCTCCTTGGCGGCAGTTGGGGCAAAACCGGTGTGCGTCTTGCCGTTTCCATTATACCCCGCCCCGGGTCCGCCTGCAAGGGCTGGGGATTGACACCGCTGCCGGAAGGGGTATAATAGAAAGACAGAAGTCGTTGACATATCAATCATTGCGCTATCAATTCCGGGAGGAAGCTGAAGTTATGGAATACGCCATTCACACCCTGCTGTACCGCACGGCCCACCGGCAGCGCAGCGCGATGCGGCCGTATCTGCGCCGGCTGGGCCTGGGCCCCGGCCAGCCGCGGCTGCTGGTGAGCCTGGAGCGGGACGGCCCCAGCAGCCAGAAACGCCTGGCCGATTCGCTGGAGGTGGACCCGTCGGCGGTGTGCCGGATGCTGGACACACTGGAAAAAGGCGGCTTTGTCAGCCGCGGGGTGGACCGCAACGACCGCCGCGCCGACACCATCGCCATCACCGACAAGGGCCGCCGTGCGCTGGAAGCCTGGCAGCAGGTGGGCCGCCAGATCGACCGGCAGATGCTGCAGGGCTTTACCGATGAAGAGGTGAAACAGCTGGCGGAGTATCTGGAACGGCTGCGCGTCAACCTGCAGCCGCAAGAGTAACAGGGCGCCTGCGCCGCGCCCGGGGAAGGAAACGATCTGTATGAAAGACCTCAAACGCCTGTTTGGGTATATGGGCCCCTACCGAAAGGACATGGCCCTGGGGATGCTGCTGGTGGTGGTGGAAAGCAGCTTCGAGATGGTCATTCCGGTGCTGATGAGCGACATCATCGACGTGGGGGTGGCCCGGCAGGACATCCCCAGCATCCTGCGCACCGGGCTGTGGATGGCGGTGTGTGCGCTGCTGTCGCTGATCACCGGCCTGCTCTACGCCAAATACGCGGCCAGGGCCTCCTACGGGTTCGGCGCCCGCATCCGGGAGGCCGAGTACGCCAAGGTCCAGACCTACGCCTTCGGCAACCTGGACCATTTCGAGACCTCCTCGCTGATCACCCGCATGACCACCGATGTCTCGGTGCTGCAGAACGCCATCAACGGCGGTTTCCGCCCGATGGTGCGCGGCCCGGCCATGCTGGTGCTGGGGGTGCTGCTCTCCTTTATGATGAGCCCGCAGCTGGCTGTCGTCTTTTTCATCTGTGCGCCCATCCTGGGGGTGGTGCTGTTCCTTGTGGTGCGGCGGATCGCGCCCATGTACATCCGGCTGCAGCAGGCCATGGATCACCTGAACAACGTCGTGCAGGAATGCCTGACCGCCATCCGGGCGGTCAAGGCTTTCGTGCGGGGCGACTATGAGGAAAAGAAGTTCGAATCGGTCAACGGCGAGCTGACCCGGGTCAGCCTGGGGACCTTCCGCACGGCGGTGCTCAATCTGCCGGCCTTCCAGCTGACGATGTACGCGGCCTGCGTGCTGATCCTCTGGATGGGCGGCAACATGATCCTGCAGGGCACGCTTACGGTGGGGCGGCTGACCAGCTTCCTGAGCTATGTCATGCAGGTGATGAACTCGCTGATGATGATTTCCAACGTCTTCCTGCTCATGACCCGCTCGCTGGCCAGCGCCCGCCGGGTGGCCGAAGTGCTGGACGAACCGGTGGAGCTGGTGAGCCCGGACAAGGCGGTCGCCGAGATTCCCGACGGCGGCATCGTCTTTGAGAACGTCTCCTTCAAATACCACCCGGACGCCGCCGAATATGCCCTGGCCGACATCAATCTGACCATCCGCCCCGGGCAGACGGTGGGGGTGCTGGGGGGCACCGGTTCGGCCAAGTCCACCCTGGTGCAGCTGATTCCCCGGCTGTACGACGCCACCGAAGGCCGGGTGCTGGTGGGCGGCCGGGATGTGCGGGACTATGACCTGGTGGCCCTGCGGGACGCCGTCGGCATCGTGCTGCAGAAAAACGTGCTGTTTTCCGGCACCGTGCGGGACAACCTGCGCTGGGGCGATCCCCGGGCCGATGACGAGACCCTCTGGGCGGCCTGCCGGGCCGCCTGTGCCGACGAGTTCCTGGAACGGATGCCCGGCGGGCTGGACGCCGACCTGGGCCAGGGCGGCGTGAACGTATCCGGCGGGCAGAAGCAGCGGCTGTGCATCGCCCGCACCCTGCTCAAACACCCCAAGGTGCTGATCTTTGACGACTCCACCAGCGCGGTGGACACCGCCACCGAGGCAAAGATCCGCAAGGCGCTGCGGGCGCTGCCCGATGTGACCAAGATCATCATTGCCCAGCGCATCACCTCGGTCATGGGGACCGACCAGATCATCCTGCTGGAGGACGGCCGCATCCATGCGGTGGGCACCCACAGCGAACTGCTGGCCCGCGACCCGATCTATCAGGAGATCTATCATTCCCAGATGAAAGGAGGCGGCGAGGATGGCGCGGCAGATCTCGGGTAAGAAACCCAAAAACTTCGGCTTTACCCTCCAGGCGCTGCTCTCCTACATGGGGCGGCACAAGTTCCTCTTCCTGGTGGTGGCGGTGCTGGTCACCGTCAGCGCCATGGGCAACCTGCTGGGCACCTACATGATCCGCCCGGTGGTCAACAGCGTGGGCCAGGGGGATATGGCGGCCCTGGTGCAGGGGGTGGCTGTCACGGCGGCCATCTACGGCGTCGGCGTGCTGGCTGCCCTGGGCTATACCCAGACGATGGTCTACGCCGCCCAGAAGGTGCTCTACGACATCCGCCGCGACCTGTTCGCCCACATCCAGCGGCTGCCGCTGCGCTTCTTTGACACCCAGCGCCACGGCGACATCATGAGCTACTTCACCAACGATGTGGACACGGTGGCCGATGCGCTGAACAACAGCTTCGCCATGACCATCCAGAGCTTCATCCAGATGACCGGCACGCTGGTGCTGCTGTTCGTGCTGAACTGGCGCCTTTCGCTGATCGTGGTGCTGGGGTATGCGGTCATGTTCCTCTACATCCGGTTCAGCGCCCGGCGCAGCACCGCCTTCTACACCGACCAGCAGGCGGCGCTGGGGGATGTGAACGGCTATATCGAGGAGATGGTCAGCAGCCAGAAGATCATCAAGGTCTTCAACCACGAGCCGGCCAACCTGCGGGTCTTCCTGGACAAGAACGAGACGCTGCGCAAGGCCGGTACCGGCGCCCAGGGCTATGCGGCCACCATGGTGCCGGCGGTGGTCAGCATCTCCTACATCAACTACGCCGTCGTGGCGGTGGTGGGCGGCCTGATGGCGCTGCACGGCATGACCGACATCGGCAGCCTGTCCAGCTACCTGATTTTTGTGCGTCAGGCGGCCATGCCCATCAACCAGTTCACCCAGCAAAGCAACTTCCTGCTGGCGGCCATGGCCGGCGCCGAGCGTATCTTTGAGGCCATGCGGATGGAACCGGAGCCGGACGAAGGCAAGATCCGGCTGGTCAACGTGCGGCAGGAGGGAGGAACCCTGGCCGCCTGCAGCGAAAAGACCGGCCGCTGGGCCTGGCAGAAACCGGACAGCGCGCTGGTGACGCTGCGGGGGGACGTGCGGTTCGAGGATGTGAGCTTCGGCTACGACAAAGACCACACCATCCTGCAAAAGATCAGCCTGTACGCCAAGCCCGGGCAGAAGATCGCCTTTGTGGGCTCCACCGGCGCCGGCAAGACCACCATCACCAACCTGATCAACCGGTTTTATGATGTCAGCGCCGGGCGCATCACCTTCGACGGCATCAACGTGCAGGACATCCGCAAGGACGACCTGCGCCGGTCCCTGGGGGTGGTGCTGCAGGACACCCACCTGTTCACCGGCACCGTGGCGGACAACATCCGCTTCGGCAAGCTGGACGCGACCCGGGAGGAGATCGAGCAGGCGGCCCGCATCGCCAACGCCGACAGTTTTATCCGCCGTCTGCCCAAGGGGTACGACACCCTGGTCACCAGCGACGGCGCCAACCTGAGCCAGGGTCAGCGGCAGCTGCTGGCCATCGCCCGGGCCGCCGTGGCCGACCCGCCGGTGCTGATCCTGGATGAAGCGACTTCCTCCATCGACACCCGCACCGAAGCCCTGATCGAAAAGGGGATGGACAGCCTGATGGAAGGGCGCACGGTGTTTGTCATCGCCCACCGCCTGTCCACAGTGCGCAACGCCAACGCGATCATCGTGCTGGAACACGGCGCCATCGTCGAGCGCGGCGACCACGAGGAACTCCTGGCCCATAAGGGCGAATACTACCAGCTTTACCACGGCATGTTCGAACTGTCCTGAGGAAGCCGAATCACCTTGAACCAAAAAGAGACAGCCCCGGCGGGAGAGCTCAGCATATTGAGAGACCCGGTACGCAGCACAAAAGGGAAACAGCCGCCCACTGCGCCCGCAGACCCGGTTCTCAGGGCGGAGATCGTCCGCCGACAGCGAAGATTTTCACGTTTTGACAAGTTGAGGCGCGTTGCAGATTTCTGCTCTGCAACGCGCCTTTTTTGTTTGTTCCCCCCGCCGCCCTTGCCAAAGGGAACAGGCCCTGCCCCGTGGAACTGCATCCGTGGGGCGGGGCCTGTTGTGTCGGGGCGCCGTTTCCCTTAACCCAGAAGGCAGACCGCGGCGGCGCCGAGGAGGGTGCCGAGAAGGTTGAGGGCGACATCGAGCCAGGAAAAGTGGCGGCCCTGGATCCAGCGCTTGGTGGCCTCGTCCGCCCAGGCCCAGAAGATCAGGGCCGCGGCCGGCCAGCGGGGCAGCCGCCCCAGCCGCAGGGTGCAGACAAAGAGGGCGGCCAGCACCGCGTACACCCCCACATGGGCCAGGCGGCGCAGCGCACAGTTCAGCCGCTCGGTGTCCTTTTCAAGAAAGGACAACCTTTCGGCCAGTTCCAGGCTGGTGCGGCTGGTGTGTTCCCCGTCCTGGTGGGACAGGAAGGTCATGAAGGCAAACCAGAGCAGCGTCAGGGTCAGGGAGATGAAAAACTTCAAGGGTAGACAGCCTCCTGCCAAAACAGAATGACACCATCATACCACAGCCTGACCCGGTTGACCAGTGGCAGCAGCCGGCGCAGGGCCCGGAGCCCTCAGCCGCGGAAGTTTTTCGGCAGGTCCCGGGCCGATTCCATATACTCCCTGTAGAAGCCCAGAAAGTGCTGGGGGTCGCGCACGACGCAGCCGGTCGGCTTGTGGGCCCGGATCAGGTCGCCGCATTTGCCGCAGGTCACGCAGACACGCTTGGGGTCGATGCGGCCGTCGTGCAGGATCTGGTTGGCGAAGGCCGGGTCGGCAAAGGCCATCCGGCCGAAGAGCATCCCGTCGCACAGCCCCTGCTCCACCGCGCCGGCGCTGTACAGGTCCGCATACTGGCGCAGATAGCTGGGGGCCGAAGCGTAGATAACCAGGTCGGGCACCGCCTGCTTGACCGCGCCGATGCCCCGGATCATCCGGGCAAGACCTTCCAGCGGATGTTCATCCGGCAGGTACTTGCCGGCGTCGAAGGGGCGGGTCACATGGGTCGTGACATAGGGGTTCCCCATCGTCAGGTTGACCATCGTGAGCCCGTACTCCTCCTTCAGCTGGCGGACCAGGCGGATCGGCTCGGTGTAGTCCGGTTCCCGGCCGCCGTTTTCCCGCACGCCGAAGCCGTAGGGATACTCGTACCCGTCATAGATACCCAGCCGGCAGGTCACCTGAAAGCCGGAATCCTCCTGGACTTTGGCCGCCGCGATGGCGTTGCGCAGCAGACGGGTGCGGTTTTCAAAGCTGCCGCCGTAGGCGCCGGGCCGGGTGTAGGCGGAGGTGAGCTCCGCCAGCAGGTAGCCGTGGCAGGACTTGATGTCCACCGCGTCAAACCCCGCCGCTTTGGCCAGGGCGGCGGCCTGGCCGAACTTTTCTTCCAGCGCCTTGAGATAATCGTCCGAGACGATGCAGCTGTCGTCGGCGGCGCGGAACTGCTCGTAATAGGGGTTGCGGTAGGCGATGAGGGGGGCCGGCCTGTTGTCCGGGTTGGAGTAGCGGCCCGAATGGTTCGCCTGCATGACCAGGTACGGCGCATACCCGTTGGCGCGCAGGCCGGCTTCCTTGATGGCGGCCGTGAATGCCTGGTAGGCGGCGAGGTTTTCCCGGCAGAGGTAGAGCTGGGTCTTGCCGGAGCGCCCCTCCGGCACAATGGAGATCGCCTCAAACCAGATGACCGCGCTGCCCCCTTCCGCCTCCTGCACATAGCGGCGGAGGGTGTATTCCGACGGGGCGCCGTCATCCTGCGAGTCGGCGCCCTCCATCGGGGCGATGCCCAGGCGGTTGGGCACCGTTACCGGGCCGAAGGACACCGGCTCGGCCAGTACCCGCGTATCCGCCGCGAAGGGAAGGTCCGCCCCCAGCGCCTGCGCCCTGGCTTTGAGCTCCTCCAGATTCTTGTAATGGAACCGTTCATGCGCCACAACGATCATCCTTTCCGTTTGCTGAAAATGTGGTATACTATAAAAAATACGCTTTCGTGCGCGTGGCCGGCCGGGGCTCCGCTTTTGCGCAAGGGCATGGCCCCGGCCGCCGGGCCCTGCGGCCCTGCCTTACCCCGGCTGCGCGCCGTGTCAGGAGGTTTTTCCCATGCCGTGCAGCGACCGCCCGCCCTTTGCCTGCCGCTATGAGACCGACGCCGTCCCCCTGCAGATCCACGAGCCGGTGGGACATTTTGAGTACACCGTCCTGCTGGTTCTGGCCGGCGGGGCGGACGCCGCCATCACCCACCGCACCTACCGGCTGCGCCGGGGGTCGCTGCTCTTCATCGGGCGGCTGGAAAGCCACGCCATCCGGATCCAAACCACGCCTTACGAGCGGTATGTGGCCAGGCTGTCCCTGGACATGCTGCTGAAAAGCGTGCCGGATACCCCGCTGCTCTCCATCTTCATCCGCCGGCCGGAGGATTTCCGACATCTCATCCAGCTGGACGAACCGGAGCTGGAGCGGATCCTGCCCGTTTTCAGCCGGCTGGCGCAGGAAAGCCCGGGGCAGGCGCCCTTCGCCCTGTCCCGCTGCAGCAGCCTGCTGAATCTCTTTTTGATCGAGCTGTACCGGATGGCCCCGCAGGCGTTCCCCAGCTGGTCCAACTGCACCACCCAGACTGCGGTGGTGGCCGCCCAGCAGTACATGACCCGGAACTTCCGGCGGCCGCTGACCCTGGAGGAGGTGGCCGAACACGCCTTTGTCTCCCGCCATACCCTGTCGCTGGCCTTCCGGCAGAACGTCGGCATGACCTACAAGGATTACCTGATCCTGCTGCGGATCACCGAAGCCAAGCGCCTGCTGGTCACGACCGACGCCCCGGTCTCCAAAATCGGGGAGCTTGTGGGGTATTCCAACGTGAACAACTTCATCAAGATCTTTCGGGAACGGATGCACACCACCCCGCTGCAGTACCGGCTCGCCCGGGGCCGGCCCGAATAAAGTGTACCATATCCGCCACGGGGTCTCTATAGCCAAGGCCGCACAAAAATATGCCTTTTGTTACCTCTCCCGGCCGGGGCATCCCGCCCGGGCCGCCGCCTGCCCCGGGGCGGGCCCCGCTGCCCTTGCGCCGCCGCCGGAAGGTATGCTATGATGGAATCAGATGCAGGAACGTTTGTTTGCAGCGACCCTGCAGCGCTGCGGAAGATAAGGAGGCGAACCGGATGAAAAAGTTTGGCGCAGGGCTGCTGGCGGCAGCCCTACTGCTCAGCGGCTGTCAGCGCGAGGCCCCGGCCGAGGGACCCGCCCTGACCGATGACATCGACTATATGCCGGTGGTGGAGGCGACCGATCTGGCTTCGGCCGGCATCACGCTGGCGGACGATCTGCACGGCGTTCCCACCCAGGCCAGGACCGAAATCACCGAGCAGGGCATCTTCTTCTTTGATTGGGACGCCGGGCTGCTGATGTTCAATGACTGGCAGACCAACGCCACCTACCCGCTGTGTGCCAAAGCAAACTGCACCCACAGCGACGCGGGCTGCAACGCCTGGTTTGATACCGCCGCCGGCACCCCCTCCGGGCTGCACAGCGACGGCGACCGCCTGTACTATTTCACCACGAACTACCCGGCCGCCTGCTATGTGCAGGATTTCGACGGCGAAAACTGCCGGGAAGTCTTCTCGTTTGAGGGCGACATTTACCCGCAATTTGTCTACGAGGGCGACAGCGTCTATTTTGTGGCAAACGGCTACCAGATGAATGCCGAGCCGGACGAGACCGGCAGCACCGTCGCCGTCGGCGGCGATCAGATTCTGCGGGCCGACCTCCAGACCGGGGCGCTCGAGACAATCCCGCTGACGCTGCCGGATGATACCGGTAAAATCACCCGCCTGGCCATCACGGGGAAATACGGCGATTCCCTCTGCCTTTACTATGAGGAAATCGACCGCGGCCTTTTCGCCAACTTTTTGCAAAACCTCGAACGCACCCGTTTTTTGCTGGATCTTGAAACCGGGCAGATTCAGGGGATGATGGAAGATCGCAAGCGCGCCAACCAGATGAGCAGTTCCGACGGCACCGCTTGCGGCCTGTACGCCTACCTCGACATTGATTGGGATACCGAAAAGTCCTTCACCCTCGGGTCCCATACCGCCGACGCGGCCGACGGCGTCCCGATCCTGATCGACTTTGCCAACCGGGTTGAGTATCACTTTCCGTCTCAGCCGAGCCTCTCGGTCGGGTTTAGCCTCCACGATGGCAAGCTGTTCTACACCCGCCCCGCCGACGACGGGCAAAGCCTGCGGCTGTTCTACTTCGACTTTGCAACCCAAACCGAACAGCCTGTGCCGGACTTTTTCCAGGATTATATCATCCGGGAGGAGACCGAAAACTGGTTTGCCATCGCCCCGCGGCAGGATGCGAACACGCTGCCGTCCTATTCCCGCGTGCTGAAAAGCGACTATTTTGCCGGGAACCCTGCGCTCATCGAGATGGGCGAGATCCAGCTGTAAGGGGGGCGCCGCCATGCAAAAGGACCGGACCCCCGCGCTCACAGCGCAGCACCTGAGCAAGCGGTATGGCAAGACCCGGGCGCTGAGCGATTTCAGCTACACCTTCACCCCCGGCATCTACGGGCTGCTGGGGCCCAACGGCGCGGGCAAAAGCACCCTGATGAGCCTGATCAGCAGCACCCTGCGCCCCACCGGGGGCCGGGTGCAGTACGGCGGCCGGGATGTGCTTGCGCTGGGCGCCGCCTACCGCGCCGTGCTGGGCGTGGTGCCCCAGCAGATGCCGCTGTACGACTTTTTCACCGGGCAGGAATACCTGGAATACATCGCCGCCCTCAAGGGCATGGCCCGCCGCCCGGCCGCCGAGGCCGCCCGCCGTGCGCTGGAAAGCGTCGAGCTGGCCGACCAGGGCGGGGCGCGGGTGGGCGGTTATTCCGGCGGCATGAAGCAGCGGCTGCTGCTGGCCCAGGCGCTGCTGGGCGACCCGGCCGTCCTGATCCTGGACGAGCCGACCGCCGGGCTGGACCCCCGCCAGCGGATCGTGCTGCGCAACCTGATCACCCGCATCAGCGAAAACAAGATCGTGATCTTCGCCACCCATGTGGTGCCGGACATCGAACCCATCGCCCGGGAAGTGCTGCTGCTGCGCCGCGGCCGGCTGATCGACGCCGGCCCGGTGGCCCGGCTCTGCCGGTCGATCGAGGGCTGTGTGGCGGAGGAGGAACTGGACCCGGACGCCTTCGCCGCGGTGGCCGCCACCGGCCGGGTGGTGAATTTTCAGCCGCTGGGGGCGCGGTATCGGGTGCGGTATCTGCTGCAGGCCCCCGACCCCGGGCACCCCGGCGCCGCAGCCCCCACGCTGGAGGATGTGTACCTCTACCATTTTCACGACAGCGAGAAAAGCGGGGCGGCGCTATGAGGACGGTTTTTGTCTGCGAGCTGCGCAAGCTCTGCCGCAACAGCTCCTTCATGCTGTTCGGGGCGCTTTTGCTGCTGGCGTCGGTGCTCTATCCCTTCGGCCGGGCGCTGGCCCCGGATGCCAACGGTGTGAACCTGCTGAAAAAGCAGGCGGTCTTTGCCGCCTACCCCGACAGCACGCCGGCCGAGGCCGCGGCCGACCTCGCGGCCCGGCAGGATGCGCTGGATGTCTCGGTGGCGCTGCTGATGCTGCAGCAGGCCCCGAACCAGACGGTGCGGGACATGGCGCTGCGGATGCTGGCCGACCGCGGCTACACGGCGGAGGATCTGCCCGCCCTGCGCGAAGCCGGCGCGCTGCGGTTCGGCAGCAGCATCGCCCAGGAGCGGGTCATTCTGCAGGAAGGTCTCGACCAGGCCGAGCGGGCGTTCGCCTACCCGGACTATCTGCAGCAGATCGCGCAGCGGGCCGACCAGCTCGGCCAGACCATCTTTGCCCGCAGCGGCGGGCTGGACATCCAAATCGCCCGGCGCACCGCCGAACAGTACGCGGCGCTGGACGGCCTGACCATCCCCTATGCTTCCCCCTACGGGGCCGAGATCGGGCTGGGGGACGGCGTTTCCGACTGCCTTGTGCTGCTGTTTGCCTTTTTGCTGGCCATGTCGGTCTTTGCCCAGGACCGGCGCCCCATGGCCGCGCCGGTGGTGCGGGCCGCCCGCTGCGGCCTGGGGCGCAGCTACGCCGCCAAAGCCCTGCTGAGCGGCGGGCTGCTCCTGCTGTTCTGGGCGGTCAGCCTGGCGGCCCAGATGGGATGCGGCGGTTTGCTGCTGGGCTTCGGGGACCTGGACCGGTGCGTGCAGTCGCTGCCGGACTTTTTCCGCGCCCCGGGGCGGATGACGGTGGGCGGGCTGCTTGCCGCCGCGCCGGTCTGCCGGCTGCTGGGCGCCCTGGTGGCGCTGGCGCTGTTTGCGGTGTTCTGCTGCCTGCTGGCCGGGGCGCCGGCTTACGGGGCCTGCGCCGCAGCGGCGGCACTGGGGTGGGGGCTGTACGCCCTCGTCCCGGAATCCAGTCCGCTGCGGCTGCTCAAATACCTGACCCCCGCCGCCTGGCTGCGGCCGGAACTGCTGTTCGGGGATTATCTGCTCTTCCCCTTCGGTCCGGCGCTGGTCCCCTACACGGCGCTGTACGGGGGGCTGGTCGCCGCCAGCCTGGCCGGGCTGACGGCGCTGGGCCGCGCCGCCTACGGCGGCCAGGTCGTTGCGCTGCCGGCGCTGCGCCGCCCGGGGCTGCGCCGGCGCAAGCGGCGTCCGACGCTGTTCGGGTTTGAACTGCGCAAGCTGCTGCGCACCCAGGGCGCGGTGGCCGTGCTGCTGTTGCTGACGGCGGCGCAGCTGTTTGCCGCCTCCACCTTCACGACCCTGACCACCGAGGAGGACGCCCGCTACGAAGCCTGGCTGACCACCCTGCAGGGCCCCTATACCGAGCAAAAGCACCAGCAGGTGCTGGACGCCTACGAGAAGATCCGGGAGCTGGAAGCCGAGATCGCCCCCGACCGGAACAGCGCCGAGAGTGCGCTGCTGCAGACCGTCCTGCAGGACAAGCCGGTGTTGGTCCGGCTCGGGCAGCTGAGCAACCGGCTCAAAGCCCGGGCGGAGAGCGGCCGGACCGCCTTCTACCTGCCCGGGGCCGGCTATGCCCGGATGCTGGGGTTCGAGTCGGTCGGCCCGCGTTACCAGCCCTTCCTGGTTGCCGCGCTGCTGGTCCTGGCCCTGTCGGGGCTGTTTGCCGTCGAGCGGGAAACCGGGCTGATCCTGCTGGACAAGACCCTGCCCTGCGCCACCGGCCGGCTGTACTGGACCAAGGCGGGCGTCTGCTGCGCGGTCGCGGTGGTGATCCATGCTGCGGTCTGGCTGCCCGAGACGGTGTTCCTTTTCCGGCACTATTCCTTCCCGCTGCCCTGGGCCGAGGCCGGCAGCCTGACGGAACTGGCCGGCGCGCCGCAGGGGATGCCGCTGTGGGGGGCGGTGCTGGCCGCCTGGCTGATCCGGCTGACCGGATCGCTCTGCTTTGCCGCGCTGCTCTTTGCGGCGGGGATACGGGCCCCCTCCACCGTCAGCGCCCTGCTGGGCGGCGCGGGGCTGCTGCTGGCGGTGTTCCTGCTGGACGCCCTGGCGCCGGCCCCCCTTGACCGCTTCACCCTCGTCTGGCTGATGCAGGGCGACACGGCGGCTGTGCTGGACGCGCCGGTGCTGGCAACTGCCCTGACCTGCCTGGCGCTGACCATCCTGCTGTTCGGCCTGGGGGAGTACCGCTGGCTGAAGGCGCTGGACAAACCCAACTTTTAGCCGGGGGGCGGATTCATAGTTTGGTCAAACAAAGTTCCCTTTTCTTTCAAATTGTTTTTATATTCCTGCTACATTTCGGCGGTATCTTATGTACATAGATAAGCGGAGCCGGAATACCGGCACCGCCTCCACCGCACAAGGCCATCCTGGGCTGGGCCGAATGCGGACAACCAACAAGGCTTCGTGCCATGACATAGATGCAAACCGCCGCGGCTGAGCCGGGGTCCCCGCGATCCCCCTTTCCGCGGCGTTTGCCTGCCCGCCAAACGCCACCCCGCCCCGATAGCCCGGACTGGACGGGGAAGTCAAACAGCGCGGCAGCCCGGCCGCGTGGACCGACCGGCAAAGCGAGCCGCCCAAACCGTGCAATCAAAAAGAGACAGCCCCCGGCCGGGGCCTATTTACAGACAAAATCTTGAACACTATCTTAGACACTATGCAAATGAATGTAATGACAGTCAGGATTTAGTATCAAAATCAAAAAATGGCGCAAAACAAAAAGTCGCGGTACAGCAACACAAAATTGCAAATACCGCGACATTTTTGGTGCGCCCGCAGGAACTCGAATCCTGGACCCTCTGATTAAAAGTCAGATGCTCTACCAACTGAGCTACGGGCACAAAAGCAAGCTGCCTTACAACAGCTTACCTATTATAGCAGGCGCACATGGTTTTGTCAAGATGATTTTTCCCGTTTCAGCGGCGTTCCTTGATCTCGGCCACGACCTGGTCGCGGAATTCCTCCAGCGTCATCGTGGTGGTCTCGCCCTGGCGGCTGCGCACGCTCACGGTGCCGGCTTCGGCCTCCTTGGCGCCCAGCACCAGCATATAGGGGGCCCGGTCCACCTGCTGGGCTTCGCGGATCTTGTAGCCGATCTTTTCATTGGACTCGTCCAGCACGGCGCGCACGCCGGCTTTCTGCAGGGTCTCGGCGGCCCGGGCGGCGTAGTCCATCGTCTTTTCGCTGACCGGCAGCACCTTGACCTGGGTGGGGGCCAGCCAGGTGGGGAAGCGGCCCTTGGTCTCCTCGATCAGGTAGGCCATGAACCGGTCCAGCGAACCCAGGATCGCCCGGTGCAGCACCACGGGGGTCTTTTCGCTGCCGTCGGAATCCACATAGGTCAGGTGGAACTTGGCCGGCAGGCAGAAGTCCAGCTGGCAGGTGGACAGGGTGTACTCGGCGCCCACGGCGGGCCGGACGTTCACGTCCAGTTTGGGGCCGTAGAAGGCCGCTTCGCCGATCTCCTCGGTAAAGTCGATGCCCAGGTCGGTGAGCACTTCCCGCAGGGCGGCCTCGGCGTGTTCCCACATGGCGTCGTCATCGTGGTACTTCTTCTTGTCGTTGGGGTCCCGCAGCGACAGCACACAGCGGTAGTCGGTGATGTGGAAGTCCTTGTACACATCAAAGATCAGGTCGCAGACGCTGGCGACCTCGCTCTTGATCTGGTCGGGGGTCACGAACAGATGGGCGTCGTTCTGGCAGAAATGCCGGCCGCGCTCGATGCCCTTCAGCGTGCCGCTGGCCTCATAGCGGAAGTCGTGGGCGATCTCGCCGATGCGGATGGGCAGCTGCCGGTAGGAATGGGGCCGGTTGGCGTAGATCATCATGTGATGGGGGCAGTTCATCGGGCGCAGCACATAGCTTTCGCCCTCCATCTCCATGGCGGGGAACATGTTCTCCCGGTAATGGTCCCAGTGGCCGGAGGTCTTGTACAGGTTCACGGTGCCCACGCAGGGGGTCATGACATGCTGGTAGCCCCGGGCGCGCTCCTTTTCCTTGATATAGTTTTCCAGTTCCTGCCAGACCGTGTAGCCGTTGGGCAGGAACATCGGCAGACCGCGGCCCACCAGGTCGTCGGTCATGAACAGCCGCATCTCCTTGCCGATCTTGCGGTGGTCCCGCTCGCGGGCTTCCTGCTGCTGCTTCTCCCAGGCGTCCAGCTCCTCCTGGTTGTGGAAGGCCACGCCGTTGATGCGGGTGAGCATCTTGTTGTCCTTGTCGTTCTTCCAGTAGGCACCCGACTGCTGGGTGATCTTGAAAGCCTTCAGCGCCTTGGTGTAGGTCAGGTGGGGCCCGATGCACATGTCGATGTACTCGCCCTGCTGATAGAAGCTGAACTCGGTCTCATCGGCCAGGTCTGCGATGTGCTCGATCTTGTAATGCTCGCCCCGCTCCTCCATGAGCTTGACGGCCTCGTCCCGGGGCAGGATGAACGGCTTGACGGCCAGATTCTCCTTGCAGATCTTCTTCATTTCCTTCTCGATGGCGGCCAGGTCCTCGTCGCTGAGCTTGGTGTCGCCCAGGTCCACGTCATAGTAAAAGCCGTTCTCGGTGGCGGGGCCGAAGGCGAAATCCGCCTGGGGATACAGCCGCTTGATGGCCTGGGCCATGATGTGGGCCGCGGTGTGGCGCAGAACGTGCAGTTCCTCTTCCTTCGGGCACTCGGCCACGGTCCCGTCCTTGTAGATGATCTTCATACAGGTTCCCTCCAATCAAAAGGTGCGCGGGTGGCGGGCGGATGGTCCGCCGCAGATGAAAAAATGCCCCACCCCGCCTGACAGCGGGATGAAGCATTCGACATACTCCACGGTTCCACCCGGATTGGGCGCACAGACGGCGCCCCACTCAAACTGGCTGTAACGGGCCGCCCGGCGGGGGTTCGCCCCCGCGCTCTGCGGTGGTAGCACAAACGCCGGCAGCCCCGGGCCGCTTGCAGCACGCCGTCAGGCGGCGGCCTTCTCTGAAGGGGACGGAGGATGTGCTGTGTCCGCATCAACGCTTTTGCGGGATGAGATCCTCTTTACTATACCCATCCCGGCGGGAAAAGTCAAGGGGACGGGGAAATTTTCCCGCCGGACGGCTTCGGCCGGAGGGCGCCGGTCCCCCGCAGCCCGAAGGAAGCCGGGCCCGGCGCTGGAAAAAGACAGAAGGATATGATATAATCAAAAAGATTATAAAATGGGAAAGAAGGCGCACTGTATGGGGCGGGACAAACCGACGATTCTGCTGGTACACTGCCATTACCGCCTGCCCGGCGGCGAGGACGTGGTTTTTGCCGCCGAACGGGCGATGCTGGAGCGCCGCGGCCACCGGGTGGTGGTGTACGAGCGCAGCAACGAGGAACCCGGCCTGGCCGCCAGGGCCCTGATGCCGCTGCGGGCGGTGTTCAGCCTGAAAGCCTGGCGGGAGGTCCGCGCCCTGATCCGCAGCGAGGGGGTGGACCTGGTCCATGTCCACAACACACTGTTCGCGGTGAGCCCTTCGGTGTTCTGGGCGGCCCGCAGCGAGAAGGTGCCGGTGGTGCAGACGCTGCACAACTTCCGGCTGTTCTGCCCGGCGGGGGTGCTGCTGCGGGACGGCCGGGTCTGTGAGGACTGCCCCCGCCAGCCCGGCGGGCTGCTCTGCGCGGTGCGCCATGCCTGCTACCGGCAAAGCCGGCTGCAGAGCGCGGTCTGTGCGGGCATCTACGCCTTCCACCGGCTGCTGCGCACCTACCGCCGGGTGGACCTGATCGCCCTGACCGACTTTGACCGGGAGAAGCTGCTGGACTTCAACGCCCGCCGGCGGGTCTTTGACCCGCGGCGGCTGTGGGTCAAACCCAACGCCCTGAGCGCGGACCGGCCCCTGCCGCCGCTGCAGCCGCTGCAGGGGCGGAAAAACCAGGTGGTGTTCGTGGGCCGGCTGGAAGAGCTGAAGGGGCTGCGCACGGCGGTGGAGGCCTGGCGGCTGCTGGAAGGCGACCCGGCCGCCCCCGAACTGCTGCTGGTGGGCAGCGGCCCGCTGGAAGACTGGGTACGCCGGCAGGGGGTGGCCCGGGTCCGGCTTTTGGGGCGGCTGCCCCGCGAACGGCTCTACCCGCTGCTGGCCGAAAGCCGTGCGGCGCTGGCCCCGAGCCTGTGTTATGAAAGTTTCGCCCTGGTCCCCGCCGAGGCCCACGCCATGGGGACCCCGGTGCTGGCCAGCGACCTGGGGAATGTGGGGGCGATGGTGCGCCCCGGGGTGGACGGGCTGCGGTTCACCCCCGGCGACCCGGCCGCCCTGGCGGCGGCCGTGCGGGCGCTGCCCGGCCTGGAAGCCGCCGCCGACCCGGCCGCCATGCGCGCCGAAGCACTGGACCGCTTCGGCGAAGAGAAAAACTATGCCCAGCTGCTGGCGATCTACCGGCGGATGCTGGCCGGTGATGAAGGAGCCGATTCATGAACCAACTGTACCGCCTGCTGCACACGCCGCCGGCCAGCCTGCTCAAAACGCTGGCCGGCTGGAAGGAGACCTACGCCATCGCCCTGCGCCCGGTGCCTACCGCCCCCGGCTGCGACCCGCTGCCCGCGCTGGGCCAGGGGCGGTATACCTGCCTGCCCGGCACGCCCGGGCACTGGTACACCGACCCGCAGCTGTTTGCGCGGGCGGGGGAGCGCTGGCTGTTCTTTGAGGACTTTGACCTGGCGGCGAACAAGGGCGCCATCGCGGCGCTGCCGCTTCCGGTGGACGGCCGGCCCGGCGAACCCCGCACCCTGCTGCAGGGGGAAAGCCACCTCACCTTTCCCACCGTGTTTGAATGGAACGGCGAGGTCTGGCTGATCCCCGGCACCGGCGAGGACCGCACCCTCTGCCTCTACCGCTGCCGCCGCTTCCCCGACGACTGGGAGCTTGTGCGCGCCTTCCCGGTGGGGATGGAGCTGGCCGGCACCATCCTGCTGGACGCCGCGCCCGAAGCGATGACCCTGCTGTCCGCCCAGAGACAGCCGGAGGGCGGCCCCGCGGCCCGGCTGCGCCGGTTCACCCTGCGCCCCGACCCGGCCGCCGAGGGCGGGTTCGCCCTGGAGGAGGACGAGCCCTTCGGGCTGGAACACCGGGCCTATGGCCTGGATGTCTGCAATGCCGGGCCGCTTTTTTGCTGGGGCGGGCAGCAGATCCGCCCGGCCCGGGGCGGCACCCGGGCGCAGGAGGATGCCTACCTGCAGTTCTGGGCGCGGCGGGACGGCCGGGAGACCCCGCTGTGCGCGGCCACGCCCCGCAACATCGAGGTGGAGGGGGTGGACCCCTCGGCGCTGCTCGGCATCCGGAGCTACTGCCGGGACGAGCAGCTGGAGGTGCTGGGCATCCGCTGTCTGGCGCGGCCGCGCTGACAGCCAAAAGGAGGAAAAACCATGCGTACCATTGCGATCCCCCGCCTGTACTGCGGCGCATCCGGCCAGCGGGGCGCCTACAACCGGCAGGAGGTGGGCCTGGCCCGTGCCTTTGCGGAGCTGGGCTGCCGTGTGCTGGTGCTGTACCCGGCCGTGGGGGCCCATACCGTCGAGACCGAGACCCCGGCCCCCGGCGTCAAGGTGCTGTACCTGCCGGCCCGGGCGCTGCGGGGCAATGCGTTTTACAAAAGCTGGCAGGTCCTGCTGGACGAAAAGGTGGATGCGGTCCACCTGATGTCGGACAACGCGCTGGCGGTGCCGGGGCTGTACCGGTTCTGCCGCCGGCACGGCATTTTTCTGTACAATGTGGTGGGGGTGACCCGCTCCCGGTCGGACAGTGCGGCCATCCGGCTGGTGATGGACCTGCTGGGCCGGCGCAACCGGGCCGTCTACCGGCGCACCCCCACCTACGCCAAGACCGCCGCGGTGGCCGGGGAACTGCAGGCCATGGGGGTGCCCTGCGCCGGTGTGCTGCTGGTGGGGCTGGACACCGCCATCATCCCCCAAGTCACCGAGACCCGCGCCGCCCTGCGGGCCCGGCTGGGGCTGGACCCGGCGGCCCGCTACCTGCTGTTTGTCGGCCGGCTGGACCCCTACAAGCGGCCGCTGGATGTGGCCGGGGTGCTGGCGGCGCTGCCGGCGGACTGGCAGGCGGTGGTCATCGGCCAGGGCAGCCTGACCGAAGAACTGCGCCGCGCCATGGAGGCCGCCGGCCTGGACGGGCGCTGGCGGCACATCCCCAAACTTCCCAACGAGGAAGTGCAGCTGTACTACCATGCCTGCGATGTCTTTCTCAACTGCAACGACCAGGAGATCTTCGGCATGAGCCTGCTGGAAGCCATGTACGCCGGCTGCACACCGGTGGCCCGGCGGGCCCCCGGCCCCGACGAGATCATTGAGGACGGGGTCAGCGGATTTCTTGTGCCCCCGGCCCCCGGCGACACCGCGGCGCTGGCCGCCGCCGTGGAGAAGGCCGCCGCCGACCCGGCCATGGCCCGGGCGGCCGAGACACGCATCCGGGAGCATTTCCTCTGGCGAAACAGCGCCGAAAAAGCCCTGCAGATGCTGCGGGAGAAGGGGGTGGGGACCGATGGATAACGATGCCAAGTGGAAAAACCTGGCCCGCAACCTTTACAAAGGGGCGCGGTTCGGCTGGAAATACCGGGGCGTGCCGATCCTATCGGCCCAGGCGGGCAACGACCTGGCAGCCGAATGGCTGCGGCAGGGCCGGGCTTTCTGTTTCGGCCGCTGCGGCGCCACCGAAATGCGCACCGCCGCCGAGTACCTGCGCCCCGGCGGCCAGCCCTTCGGGGAGACGGTGCGGCGGGAGATCCGGGACCTGTCCGGCGTTTTCCCCACCGACGACGAGACGCTGCGCCGATTCTGCGAGCTGTACATCGACTGCGCCCACCGTGCCGACCTGCTGGCGCTGTGGGATGTGGGGGCCGAGCGGGCGGTGATCCGCGGCTGCCGGGACACGCAGTTCACCCGGCTGCGGGCGCTGGAACCCTACTACCATCCCCATCCCTGGAGCGCCGCGCTGGCGGGCCGGCGGGTGCTGGTGGTCCACCCCTTCCGGGACACCATCCTGCGCCAGTATGCCCGGCGGGAACAGCTCTTCCCCGGCAGCGAGGTGCTGCCGGCCTTCGCCTCCCTCACCGTCGTGCAGGCGGTGCAGGGGCTGGGCGGCCAGCAGACCGGCTATGCTTCCTGGTTTGACGCGCTGGCCGACATGCAGCGCCGGATGGACGCGGCGGACTACGAGGTGGCCGTCATCGGGGCGGGGGCCTACGGCCTGCCGCTGGCCGTCCACGCCCGGGACACCGGCCATGCCGCGATCCAGATGAGCGGCGCCACCCAGCTTTTGTTCGGCATACGGGGCCGCCGGTGGGACACCCACCCCCAGATCAGCCGGCTGTACAACGACGCCTGGGTCCGCCCGGCCGAAAACGAGGGCATCGCCCGCCGGGACGCGGTGGAGGGCGGAAGTTACTGGTAGACCGAAAGGGAAGTCCGTTATGAAGATTTTGATGATCAGCAACCACCTGGGCGTCCAGAGCGGGGTGCAGCGCTATGCGCAGAACCTGCTGCTGAACATGGACCTGACCCGCTACCGGGTCGATCTGTTCGTGGGGCGCTGCCCGCCGGACCAGGCGTCCTCGGCGCCGCCGCTGGAGGCGGCCGGCGTGCGGATCTTTGCGGTGCCGGACAACAAAAAGGACCGCACCCGGGCGCTGTGGCGGCACCTGCGCACCCACCGGGATTACGACATCATCCACTACCACACAGCCAGCAAGATCGGGGCGCTGACCTGCGTGATGATCCGCGCCCTGTGCCCCAAGGCCCGGCTCATTGTACACAGCCACATCGTCTACCCGCCCATCACGCTGGCCTGGCATGTGGCCCACCGGCTCTACCAGGCCACGGCGGATTACTTCCTGGGCTGCGGGCTGGCCGCCGGGCGGTTCGTGTTCGGCAGCCGCATCGACCGGAAGCCCAACTTCGCCGTGGCCTGCAATGCGGTGGACCGCAGCCGCTTCCACCCGGATGCAGACGCCCGTGCCCGCATCCGGGCACAGTACGGCATCGCCGACAGCGACCGGCTGGCCGGCTTCGTGGGGCGGCTCAACCACCAGAAAAACCCGCTGTTTCTGCTGCAGGTCTTCGGGGCGCTGGCCAAGGCGGACCCGGCCTGGAAGCTGCTGCTGGTGGGCACCGGCGAGATGGAAGCCGAGATGCGCCGGACGGTGCAGCAGCAGGGGCTGGAGACCAGGGTGTTGTTTGCCGGCGTGCAGACCGACGTGCCCGCCTACATGAATGCCTTCGACCTGTTTTTGCTGCCCAGCAACTTCGAGGGCAGCCCGGTCACGCTGGTGGAGGCCCAGGGCTGCGGGGTGCCCTGCCTGACCAGCACCAACGTGCCGGACGACGGCGCCGTGACCGAGCTGGTCCACTTCCTGCCGCTGTCCGCCCCGCTGAGCCGCTGGGCGGACACGGCCCGGGCCATTGCCGGGCAGGGCCCCCACGCCGACCACTGGGACCGGCTGACCGCCGCCGGCTATGAGCAGCGGGACGCCGCCCGGCGGATGGAACGCCTTTACGACGAATTGGCAGGTGGAAGATGATTTACGCAGAACTTGCCGGCGGGCTCGGCAACCAGATGTTTGTCTATGCCTTCGGGCGGGCGCTGGCCCTGCAGGGCGGGGAGGAACTGACCCTGCTGGACCGGCGGGACTGGCAGGCCGGCGCGCCCGCCCACACCGCCTGCGCCCTCACCGCGCTGTCGCTGCCCGCCGGGGTGCGCATCCTGACCGAGCCGCAGTACGCCAAACGGCATCTGCCCCGGCAGAACCTGGCCAAGACACTGATGATCAAGGCCGAACAGCGCGGCGGCATGATGGCCCGGGACTGGCACGGCTTCGAAGCCCGCATGGCCCCGCTGCTCAACCTGGCAGGGCTGCACTTTGTCACCGACGGGTATGTGCCGGTGCGCCGGGGCCCGGCCCGGGACTTTTTGTGCTGGGGCTATTTCCAGAGCCCCCGGTATTTTGCCGGCGCCGAGGCGGCGATCCGCCGGGAACTGCGCAGCCCGGCCCCGCCGGCGGGGCCGCTGGCCGAAGAGATCCGGGCGGCGGCCCACCCGGTCTGCGTCCACCTGCGCCGGGGGGATTACCAGGCCCCCGAAAACGCGATCTTCCAGGTCTGCACGCCGGCCTACTACGCCGCCGCGGTGGCCGCCGCCGCCCGCACCTGGCCGGACGCCCGGCTGTTCGTATTCAGCGACGACCCGGACTGGGCCCGCGCCCACCTGCAGACCGGCGGCCTGCCGGCGACCTACGCCCCCCGCGGGTCGGCCGCCGGGGACCTGGCCCTGATGCAGCTGTGCCGGGGGTTTGTGATGAGCAATTCCACCTACAGCTGGTGGGCCCAGTACCTGGCCCCGGCCCAGGACAAGCGGGTGTGGGCGCCCGACCGCTGGTACGCCCACACCAAACAAACCGACCTCTACCTGCCGGATTGGCAGAAAATCCCCACCCAGCCGGCCTGAGCGCGGCTGCCGCAGAAAGGAACGATCTTGAGAAGCAAACGCACCCTCATCAACATCGCCTACGCGCTGGGCACCAGCCTGCTGTTGCTGCTGCTGGGGCTGGCCACCCGCCGCCTCATGGTCTTCAACTTCGGCGACGGCATCGCCCAGGCCACCGGCGTGGTGGAAAAACTGTTCAACTTCTTCTCCATCGCCGAGTTCGGGGTGGGCAGCGTCATCAGCTACCGGCTGTATGAGCAGATCGCCGCCCGGGACCACGAAAAGATCAGCAAGTACATGTCCATGTACAAGTGGGCCTACCGGGCGGTGGGGCTGCTGATCTGCCTGCTGGCCCTGGCGGGGGCGGCGGCCCTGCCCTGGATCATGCCCGGCGCCGACATGCAGGCCGCCTGCACCGTCTACGGGCTGCACGCGCTGTCCACCCTGTCCAGCTACTTCCTGGTCACCCGGCGGCTGATGTACACCTGCACCCAGCAGGGGTATGTCTGCACCCGCATCGACTTCCTGTTCAACGTGGCCACCTACCTGGCCCGCATCGGCATCGCCCTGTGGTGGCCCAACTATGTGCTGTATTTCGGCGTCACCATCCTCATGAACACCGCCGCCAACCTGGTGGTGGCCTGGCGTTTCCGGCGGGATTTCCCCTATGTGCGGGATGTCCGGGTCACGCTGGACGACTTCCGCAGCCTGGGGATCTTCCACGACCTGCGGTACTACCTGGTCCACCGGCTCTCCAACACGATCTACGGCTCCTCCGACACCATCGTCACCTCCCGCATGGGGGGCGCGGCCCTCACCACCAACCTGGGCAACTACACCTCCATCGCCGACAGCGCCACCAACATCGGCAACAAGATCATGGACAGCTTCTCGGCGGGCATCGGCAACATCGTCTACGACAAGGAGGCCGGCCGCAACGACCACGACAAGCAGGTCTTCTGGGGGCTGGACCTGTTCAGCTACCTCTTTGCCAGCTTTGTGGCCACCGCCTACTTCTGCCTGTTCCAGCCCTTCATGACGCTGTGGATGGGCGCCGACCGGCTGCTGCCCTTCGCCTTCCTTCTTTTGTTCTGCCTCAATGAGTATGTGGGCTGGAACCACCGGATGCTGGGGTCCTACCGCGCCGTGCTGGGCCATTTCGAGCAGGACCAGTGGTTCATGGTGGCTTCGGCGGCCGTCAACCTGATCCTCAGCTTCGCGCTGTTCCCGGCGTTCGACATCACCGGCGCGCTGGCCGCCACCGTGGCGGCCCACTGCATCATGTGGGCGGGGCGTATCGTGGTGGTGTTCCGGCAGTATATGCGGGGCAGCATGGGCCATTACCTGTGCATGCAGGCGCTGCACGCCGTCACGCTGGCGGCCTGCATGGGGCTGACCTGGGCGGCCTGCAGGGCCGTGCCCCTGGGCGGCTGGCTGGGCCTGGCGCCGCGGGCCGTCATCGTCTGCCTGCTGCCCAACCTGCTGAACCTGGCGTTTTACGGCTGGAGCAGCGACGCCGCCTACCTGCGGGAATATGCGGCGCGCATCGTACGGAAAAGGAGGGACCGCACATGAACCGAACGCCGCGCGTGGCGGTGCTGTATCTGTGCACCGGCGCCTACCGGGTGTTCTGGCATGACTTCTACCCCAATTTCAAGGAACATTTTCTGCCGGACTGCGAACGCACCTTCTTTGTCTTTACCGACGCGCCGGACCTTGCCTATACGGACCGGCCCGATGTGCGGCGCATCGAACAGCAGGCCCTGCCCTGGCCCTACAGTACGATGCAGCGGTTCGACGCTTTTCTGGGGCAGGCGGAAACACTGGCCGGGTACGACTACCTGTTTTTTGCCAACGCCAACCTGCGCTGCCTGCGGGATGTGACGGCGGCGGAACTGCTGCCCGATGCCGCCGGGGGCCGGGACCTGACGGTGGTCTGCCACCTGCCCTACTATGGCAAAAACCCGATCTTCCACCCCTATGAGCGGCGCCGCAAAAGCCGGGCGTGCATCCCCTACAACTGCGGGACCTGGTATGTGGCGGGGGGCCTCAACGGCGGGCAGAGCGCCGCCTACCTGGAACTGTGCCGGGAACTCAAAGCCCGCACCGACGAGGACCTGCGGCGGGGCGTCATCGCCCGCTTCCATGACGAAAGCCAGCTCAACCGGCTGGTGGCCGAGCAGCCCGGGCGGTTCCGGGTGCTGGGCCCGGACTACTGCACCCCCGAGGAGACCCCCACCGGCAGGGAGGCCGTCCGGGTATTGCAGAAATCGCACTATATCGACATGCGTTCGGTCAGGGGGCCGGTCCGGCGGCAGAACTGCCTGCAGCGCAAGTGGGGGGCGTTCTGCGAAAACTGGCTGCCCTACCTGTGGTGGGCGCGGGACGCCCTGCTGCGGCGCAGTGTTTAGAGCGGATGGAAAGGAGACGGCGTTTTGCAGTTGACAAAAAATGAGCGGGCGGTGCAGGGCAGTCTGGCCGTACTGGCCCTGGTGTGCGCCGCCGTGCTGGTGCGCACGGCGCTGACCGGGCTGGAGATCGACGAACCCTACGCGCTGGCCCTGGGGTACCGGCTGGTCAGCGGCGACCGCCTGTTTGCCTCCATGTGGGAGCCACACCAGCTTTCCGCCCTGCCTTCCGCCGCGCTGATGGCCCTTTACCTGGGCCTGACGGGCACCACCACCGGCGTGCTGCTCTTCTTCCGGGCGGTGGCGCTGGCGTGCAAGGCGGCCCTGAGCTGGGCCTTTTACCGGGAATTCCGCCGCGACCTGGGGCCGGCGGGGGCCGGTCTGGCGGCGCTGGTGCTGGCGCTTTACACCCCCAAGTGGTTCCTGGGGCCGGACTACACCGGCCAGCAGTTCCATTTTACGCTGGCGGCCTTCCTCTGCCTGCACCACTATGTGACCCGCGGGTTCCGCCGCCCCTGGCTGGTGGTGCTGGGGGCGGTGTGCGCCTGCTTCGGCTTCCTGGCATTCCCCCAGAGCGCTGCGGCCTTCGCGGTGCTGTGGCCCGGTATGTTCCTGCTGGGCCGCCGGGGCGGCGAACCGCGCTTTGCCGGGGTGCCGCGGGGCGCGTGGCTGCTGCTGGGCACCTGCGCGGTCTGCGGCGGGGCGTTCCTGGCCTGGGCGCTGCAGGGCATGGGGTTCGACCTGGCCGCGTTTCTCGAACGCGTGCAGCTGATCCTCCACGACCCGCAGTATGATTTCACCGCGGCCGAGCGTCTGGCCCAGCTGGGGCAGCAGGCGCTGCCGGTGCTGCGCGGCCTGCTGTGGCCGCTGCTGGCCGCAGGGGCGTTCTGCCTTGCGGTGCGTCTGCGGCGGGGCGCCGTGCCCGGCGGCGCGGGGCTGTTCCTGGGCCTCTGGGGGCTGCTGGCCGTTATGCAGTGCGCCCTGCGCGCCGTGCGGGATGGCAGCCTGGATGAGCGGCAGTTCCTGCCGGTGCTGGTGCTGGCCGGGGCCTGGGGCTTCTGGCGCGCCCGGCGGCAGCCCGGGGCGGCGGCGCTGTTCTGGCTGGGATACCTGACGGGGCTGGCGGCCTACGCCTTTATCCTGCGTTCCACGCTGGTGGGGCTGCCCGCCACCTTCATGTACCTGACCTGGCCGGCGGTGTGCGGCGTGATGATGCTGGCGGGCGCGGACCACCGCCTCCTGCGCTGGCTGGGCGGGGCGCTGCTGGCGGCGGTGCTGCTGTTCCTGGCGGTCTGCCGGGTCTGGTGCGTCCAGGTCACCGGCTGGAAGCCCGCCACCGTGGCCGATACCCCGCTGGTGCAGATCGAACACGGTCCGGCCAAAGGCATTTGGGCCGACGAAAAAGCCGCCGATATGCAGGAATGTCTCTACGAGGCGCTGCAGCCCTTTGCAGGGCAGGCGGTGCTGCAGGCCATCGGGGAACAGAACGGCCTGGGCTTCCTCATGGCCGACGGCACGCTGACGGTGGCCCAGGCGTCGGTGATCTCGGGCACCGACAGCGACCCGCGCTTTACGCTGTACTACACGCTGCTGCCGGAAAAACTGCCCGCCGTGGTCCTGTACGACGACGCCGAAGTGCGGGACATGGACGCCTTCCATGCCTGGATCGAGGAAAACTTTGCCGTTACCGGCCGCCATACCGTCACCCACGGCACGGCCAGCCTGCAGGTGCTGACCATCGGCGGCTGGGCCGGGTGACCCGCCGCGCCCCGTTGCGGGCGGCGCTGTTTTGTGCTATTGTTACTATAAGAACCGGCTCGCCCTGCGCCTGCCGCCAAAGGAGCTTTCACCGATGGAAAAACTGCTGGTATTTATCCCCGCCTACAACTGCGAAAAACAGGTGCCCCGCGTCCTGACCCAACTGCTGGACCCCCGGGTGGCCCCGTGGGTGGGGGCGTGCATCGTGGTCAACAACCGTTCTGCCGACGGCACCGAAGCCGCCGTGCAGGACTGGCGCCGCCGCCACCCCGAAGCGCCGGTGCATCTGCTGCGCAACGACCAGAACTACGGCCTGGGCGGCAGCCATAAGGTGGCTTTCGGCTACGCGGCGGCCCACGGGTACGGGCATCTGGTGGTGCTCCACGGGGACGACCAGGGAGCCATCGCCGACCTGCTGCCCATCCTGGAGAGCGGCGCCTACAAACAGTACGACTGCTGCCTGGGTTCCCGTTTCATGAAAGGCAGCCGCATCAAGGGCTACAGCGCGCTGCGGGTGGTGGGCAACCACGGCTTCAACGCCCTGTTCAGCCTGGTGGCCCGCCGCCGCATCACCGACCTGGGCAGCGGGCTCAATCTCTACGCCGTGGCCCCGCTCAAAAACGGGTATTACAAAAAATTCCCCGATACGCTGTATTTCAACGACTGCATGATCCTGGCGCTCTGCCAGATGAAGCAGAAGGTCCTGTTTTTCCCCATCAGCTGGCGGGAGGAGGACCAGGTCAGCAACAACAAGCTCACCAGCTTCGGCGTCAGCCTGCTCAAGCTCTGCGGGCGGTATCTGCGCGGGCCCCGGGCTTTCGTCGAGCGGGAATGGCGCAGCAAGATCATCGACGACTATACCTACACCGAGATCCCGGTGCAGCAGTAAGGAGGTATCCCTATGAAGGTTCTGGTAACGGGCGCGGCCGGGTTTATCGGCGGCCAGCTGTGGCATGCGCTGTGGAAGCGCGGCGATGCGGTCGTGGGCATCGACAATTTTTCCTACGGCAATCTGGACAACCTGAAATTCGAGGACCACGACTTCGGCCCCGAGGTGCGCCGCATGGACATCCGGGACCGGGAGGCCATCCCCGCCCTGTTCGAACAGGAAAAGTTCGACGTGGTCTACAACATTGCGGGTATCGCGCCGCTGCCCGACTGCCAGAGCGACCCCGTGCAGGCCGTGGAGGTCAACACGCTGGGCCTGGTGCATCTGCTGGAATGCGCCCGCCGCACCGGCGTGCGCCAGCTGGTGCAGGCTTCCACCAACGCCATGTATGAGAACGAGACCGAGTTCCCCACCGTGGAGGACCGCTTTGCCCCGCCCACGCTGATCTACCCCAACACCAAGTACTGCGGCGAGCGTTTCTGCCAGAGTTTTGCCGATACCTACGGCATGACAGTCACCTGCCTGCGCTTTGCCAACGTCTACGGCCCCCACATCGACTGCCTGCGCAAGCAGCCGCCGTTCGTGGGCTACATGATCCGG
>DWWE01000047.1 GCA_019119835.1 Candidatus Gemmiger stercoravium
GACGTGCGGGACCCGGCCTTCCGGGAACTGCTGGTGCGCTGGTTCCAGTTCGGGACCTTCTGCCCGGTCATGCGCCTTCACGGCAACCGGGCGCCCCAGCAGCGGATCGTCAACCAGGCCGGCGAGGAACGGGAATGGACCGGCGCCGGCAACGAGGTCTGGAGCTTCGGGGCGGACAACGAGGCGATTCTGGTGCGCTACATCCGTTTCCGGGAGCGGATGCGCCCCTATCTGCGCCAGATCATGCAGGCCGCCCACGAGACCGGCGACCCGGTGCTGCGCCCGCTGTTCTATGAATTCCCCGATGACCCCGCCGCCTGGACCCCCAAGGATGAATACTGCTTCGGCCCCGACCTGCTGGTGGCCCCGGTGCTGCAGCCCGGCGCGGTGAGCCGGCCGGTCTACCTGCCCGCCGGCGCCGACTGGACCGAGCTGCACACCGGCGCCGTCCACCCCGGCGGCCGGACCGTCACCGCCGCCGCGCCGCTGGCCACCATCCCGGTCTTCCTCCGCGACGCCCGCCACGCCGACTGGATCGGCGCCCTCTGACGTTGCCGGACGCCAGCACCAGCCCCGCCGTGAATGTGCATCGCCGGCAATCGCCCCCTCAAAACGGGATCCGCGAAAAAGATTCCCCCACGTCTTGCAATCCGGCGCAGGCCGTGGTATAATATCTGTTGTTCCCGCAAAACCGCGGGTCCCAATATGTGCGGTTGTAGCTCAGCTGGATAGATCGTTCGGCTCCGACCCGAAAGGCCGCAGGTTCGAATCCTGTCAGCCGCACCACGCAGACGCCTTGCTGGAAAGCAGGGCGTTTTTCTTTTGTCCAGTCTTCGGGAAAGCTGCACCCGGTGCGCCATCGGGGATGAGAACAGCACGTCCGGCCGGTCAGCGTCCCGGCCGGTTCCAACAGTCCTGCGGACTGTTGGAAAGTGCGCGGGTCCCTGCGGAGCCCGGATGGAGGAATGGGAGCAGTGCGCCATCCCCTTCGGGGCGGGATCATGCATCGCGCGAACGCTCGCATTCGCCTCGCGGGGAAGTCGCTAAATACGCTCCGCAGGAGCGTTTTCTTCACGCGCCCGCTGGCGCACCAAAAAAAGCCTTACGGAAACGTAAGGCTTTTCCTTTTCTATGGCTTGTTTGGCTGTATACGGCCTGAACCACAGGATGCCCCGGCAGCACCTGTCAGGAATGGGGATAAAAATCGCTCACGGTGTTGGTCACCAGGCGGAAGGTGAGCTGCGCCATGTGTTGGGGACTTTCCTCACATCCGTGGGACAGCCAGTCTTTGATCAGGCCCACGCCGCCGGCCACGCAGTAGGCATAGGTGTATTTCAGATTGTCCATCCGCTCGGGAAAAGCTTCGCGCAGGGCAGCCAGGCTGTACTGAGAAAGCATCTCCTCGATGCGGTGCAGAAAGCCGATGTCCCCGTGGGGGCCCAGCAGGGCGGCACAGATTTCCCGGTTGTCGAACAGAATGGCAAAGATATCCTCGATGAAAGGAAAACTGTCTTTGTTGAATGGACTGACCGGATGGGTCCGGATGGTGTGCAGGATTTCATCGAACAACTCGTCCTCCACGCTTTCCAGCATATTGTAGATGTCGGTGTAGTGCAGATAGAAGGTGGAACGGTTGATGTCCACCAGGTCCACCAGCTCTTTGACGGTCACCTCGTTGACACTTTTCTCGGACATCAGCTGGGCAAGACCATGCCGCAGCAGCGCCTTGGTGCGGCGGATGCGCCGGTCCGACTTCTTTTCCATGGAAGCCCTTCCTCCCGTTTGTAAATTATTTGTGACTGTTCAACATCATACAACATAATGTCGATTACTGGTCACGGCGATGCGAAATTGTCGGTTGAGTCCCTTCCTCCTGTTTAGTATAATTCTCGATGCAGCAAAAAGCAATACAGCGACGAATAAACAACGCAATGTCTTGCTTCTTGCGCAGACAGAGGAAAGGAAGCGATTTTTTCGTTCTATGCTGAAAGGTGAATGGAAAAAGCTGCTGAGCAACAGGCTGATGCTCGTGGTGGTGCTGGCCGTCATCGCCATCCCCACGATCTACACCACCCTGTTTCTCGGTTCCATGTGGGACCCCTATGGCAGCGTGGAAAATCTGCCGGTGGCGCTGGTCAATCAGGATCAGCCGGTGGAATATGAGGGAAAAACACTGAATGTGGGCGGCCAACTGGTGGAAAATTTGCAGGAGGATGCCTCGCTTGACTTCCGGCTGACGGATGCGGACGATGCGGCCCAGGGCCTTGCGGATGGAACCTATTACATGGTGATCACCATTCCGCAGGATTTTTCATCCAACGCGGCGACGCTGACCGATGAGCAGCCCCGGGAGATGGAACTGGAATACGAAACCAACCCGGGTACCAACTACATCGCCTCCAAACTGAGCGAAACCGCCATGAAAGAGATCCAGGCGGGGGTTCGGGAAGAGGTGACCAAAACCTACGCCGAAACCATGTTCGATCAGCTCGCCCAGGTGGGGGACGGCATGCAGGAGGCTGCGGACGGCGCAGGCGAAATCCAGGATGGAACCCGGCAGCTGGCCGACGGCAACAATACCATCCGGGAAAATCTGGAGCTGCTGGCGGACAGCACCCTGACCTTCCGCAGCGGCAGCGAGACCCTCACCGAAGGGCTGGCCCAGTACACCCAGGGGGTGCAGCAGCTGTCGGACGGTGCAAAGAAGCTGGATGACGGGGCGGCACAACTGAAGGATGGCGTGGACCAGATGGGAGCATCGGCGCCGGAACTGACCCAGGGGGTGAGTGCCCTGAACGACGGCGCGGCCCAACTGGCCCAGGGCACAGCCCAGGCCAAGTCTGGCAGCGATACCCTGGCCGGCGGTGCCGCCCAGGTGGACGACCAGATGAAAACCCTGAATGAAGGGCTGGCCCAGCTGCAAAGCCAGACCGAGACCCTGCCGGATTCGGCCTCGGCGCTGGATGCCGGCGCGTCCCAGGCGCTGGAGGGTGCAAAACAGGTCCAGCAGGGCACCCAGAGCCTGGCGGAGGGGATCCAGACGGCCCAGCAAGGGGCGGACGCCCTGAATCAGGGGCTGCAAACCCTGAGCGGACAGTCGGATGCCCTGAACCAGGGGGCAGCCGATTTGAAAAACGGGCTGGATTCTCTGGCCTCCGCCGTGGCAGGATCTAGCGGCGCAGGGGACAGCCTGACGGCGCTGGCCGGGCAGCTGAGCGATGCCGCCCAGGCGGTGCAGGCCGCCGCAGTAGCGCCCCAGGACCCGACGGCACTGGCCCAGACCATTGCGGACAACACCGCAGCGGCCCAGAATGGGGATCCGGATGCGCTGAACGCCCTGATCTCGGCGGCCGGGGAACTGGCGACGGTGGCCCAGCAGAACTATCAGGAGGCACAGACCGCCGACGCCGCCCGTCAGCAGGCTGCGGAGGCGCTGACCGGTGCGGCCCAGGCTTTGGGCAGTGCGGCCGGCGGCGCGGGAACCGGCGATCTGAACACCGCCATCACCCAGCTGCAGCAGGGGGCCGATCAACTGCAAACCGGTCTGGCCGCCTACACCGACGGTGTGGGCCAGGCTGCCGCGGGCAGCGCGGCACTGGCGGATCCCACCAACGGCCTGCCCGCCCTGCAGACCGGTGCACAGCAGCTTTCGGCGGGCACAGATTCCCTTGTAACCGGGCTGACCCAGCTGCAGAGCGGTACCGGCCAGCTGGCCCAGCAGGCACCGCTGCTCACCGACGGCATCGCCCAGGCGGCCAGTGGCAGCGCGGCTCTACAGCAGCAGGGCACTGCGGTCCTGCGCCAGGGCGCCGATCAGCTGAACAGCGGCCTGGATGCCCTGGTCACTGGCAGCGGCAGTCTGCAAAACGGCATGAACAGCCTGAGCGGCAAGCTGCCCGCCCTGACCGACGGCATCCGCCGGCTGCAGCAGGGCACCCAGGACCTGAAGGACGGCACGGCCCAGCTGGTGAGCGGGACCGGAGAACTGACCCAAAACAGCCCGGCGCTGAATCAGGGCGCCGCGGCCCTGACCGACGGTGCGTCCCAGATCCAGGACGGCGCCCGACAGCTGGCGGACGGCAGCGGTGAACTGGCCGACGGCATTGACCGGCTGACGGACGGTGCCGGAACCCTGCAGAGCAGCCTGGCAGATGGCGCGGAGGAGATCCGCAGCACCAACACCGGCGAAGAAACGGTGGAGATGTTCGCCGCGCCGGTGACCACCACCGAGACCCAGCTGACCCAGGTGCCCAACAACGGGCACGGCATGGCCCCCTACATGATGTCGGTGGCCCTGTGGGTGGGCTGCATCGCCTTCAGCCTGATGTACCCGCTGACCGAGTATTCCGGCAAGCTGAAAAGCGGCGTCGCCTGGTGGCTGAGCAAGGCCTCGGTGCTCTACACCATCGCGGTGGCCCAGGCGCTGGTGATGGTGGGGGCGTTGCACGCCATCAATGGGTTCGACCCGGCCCGGATGGGCCAGACCCTGCTGGTGGCCTGCGTGGCCTCGGTGACCTTCATGTCGGTGATGTACTTCTTCACCAATCTGATGGGCAAGGTGGGCAGTTTCCTGATGCTGGTCTTCATGGTGATCCAGCTGGCCGGCTCGGTGGGCACCTACCCGCTGGAGCTGTCGGGCTCCTTTGTGAAGTACCTGCACGACTGGGTGCCTTTCACCTACACCGTCACCGCCTTCCGCCGTGCCATCTGCGGCGGTGAGAGCGTCACCGGATGCCTGGCTTACCTGGCGGTATGGCTGGTGGTCTTCACGCTGCTGACCATTCTGGTATTCACGGTGCGTGCACGGCGCATCAAGGCGGAAAAGCCTACCCTGATGGTCTGGCTGGAACAACACCGCCTGGCCTGATCCATAATGCATCGCCCCGTTCCATGCGGTTGCATGGAACGGGGCGTTTTTGGCGGCGGAATACCGCGGTATCCGCCAGCCGCAAAGCCCGGCTGTGCAGCCGCTGTGGGCCATCCTCCAGCGCCAGGTAGAGCACCTCGCTTTTCCGCGTTGCGCGTCCCAAAAAGGCCCCTCCGCCGCACACAGCGAGGCACAGCTGCAGCGCCATCCAGCTCTTGCCCACCTTGGGTGAACCGCCCAGTATGTACAGCCCCGGTGCCAGCAGCCCATCCACCAGATATTCCACCGGTTCCAGGGGTTGGTCGTACAGCTCCTGCATGGTGTA
>DWWE01000048.1 GCA_019119835.1 Candidatus Gemmiger stercoravium
CTTCCTGGCCATCGGGGTGGATGAACTGTCGGTGTCGCCCCGGGCGGTGTTGCCGCTGCGCAACGCCATCCGGATGACCGACACCCGGGAGACCGGCCCCCGCATCCTGGCGGCCCTGTCCGACGAATACACCAACAACTGAGCGGCCGTTCCCCAAAACGCCGCCGCAGAAACAGCGCCGCAAACATACTGCCGCAGAAACAGCGCCGCAAACATACTGCTGCAAAAACAGCGGGCCGCCGCCCGGCATCTGCCGGGCAGCGGCCCGCTTTCTTCATGCTCTCCCCGCCCGCTTTCCCCGGCGGGAAGGAAATTTGTTGAAAACCGCCGGACTCACCGCGGCAGGGGCAGGTCCTTCACCGCCAGCATCCGGGTGGCGTTGAGGACGGCCAGCACCATGACCCCCACGTCGGCAAACACCGCCCACCACATGTTGGCAATGCCCACGGCGCCCAGCAGCAGGAACAGCCCCTTGACGGTCAGCGCGAAGACGATGTTCTCATACACGATCCGCATACATTTGCGGGCGATCCGCATGGCCAGGCTCACCTTGGCCGGGTCGTCGTCCATCAGCACCACGTCGGCGGCCTCGATGGCGGCGTCCGACCCCAGCGCCCCCATGGCGATGCCCACGTCCGCCCGGGTCAGCACCGGCGCGTCGTTGATGCCGTCGCCCACAAAGGCCAGGTTGCCCTTGCCGGTGCGGGCGGCCATCAGCGCCTCCACCCGGTCCACCTTGTCGCCGGGCAGCAGCTCGGCGTGGTATTCGTCCATCCCCAGCTGGCCGGCCACCCCGCGGGCCACGGCCTCGCTGTCGCCGGTGAGCATCACGGTGCGCACCCCCTGGCGGCGCAGGGCGGCCATGGCTTCGGCGGCGTGGTCCTTGAGTTCATCCGCGATCAGGATGGACCCCCAGAACGCCCCGTCCCGGGCCACATACACCACCGTACCGATGCCGTCGTCGGGGGTGTAGGCCACCCCCTCGGCCTCCATCAGCCGGGCGTTGCCGGCCAGCACCCGGTGGCCGTCCACCGTCGCGGCCACCCCCTGGCCGGCGATCTCCCGGGCGTCGGCGGCCCGGCGGGGGTCGGGGGCTTCGGGCAGGGCTTCCCGCAAACTCTTGGAGATCGGGTGGCTGGAATAGCTCTCGGCCAGGGCGGCGGTCTCCAGCAGCCGGGCCTCGGTCACCCCGTCCGCCGGCCGCACCCGGCTCACCCGGAACACCCCCCGGGTCAGGGTGCCGGTCTTGTCAAACACGGCGGTGTCGGTGTGGGCCAGGGCTTCCAGATAGTTGCCGCCCTTGACCAGGATGCCGCAGCGGGACGCCCCGCCGATGCCCCCGAAGAAGGACAGCGGGATGCTGATGACCAGCGCACAGGGGCAGCTGATGACCAGGAAGGTCAGCGCCCGGCTGACCCACAGCCCCCAGCCGCCGCCCAGCGCCAGCGGCGGCAGCACCGCCAGCGCCAGCGCCGCAAAGCAGACCGCCGGGGTGTAGTAGCGGGCAAACCGGGTGATGAAGTTTTCGGCCTTGGCTTTTTTCAGGCTGGAATTTTCCACCAGGTCCAGGATGCGGGCCACGGTGGACTGGCCGTACACCCGGCTCACCGTCACCCGCAGCAGCCCTTCGCCGTTCACGCTGCCGCTGATCACCGCGTCGCCGGGGCGGGCGGTGCGGGGGCGGCTCTCGCCGGTCAGGGCGCTGGTGTTCAGGGTGCTCCGGCCCGAAAGCACCACCCCGTCCAGCGGGATCTTCTCGCCGGGGCGCACCACGATCACCGCCCCCACCGGCACGGCCTCCGGGTCCACGGCGGTGACCGAACCGTCCGCCCCTTCCAGGTTGGCGCTGTCGGGGCGAATGTCCATCAGCGCGGCGATGCTGCGGCGGCTCTTGCCCACCGCATAGCTCTGGAACAGCTCACCCACCTGGTAGAACAGCATGACGGCCACGCCCTCGCCGTATTCGCCCAGGGCCATGGCCCCCACCGTCGCCACCGCCATCAGAAAGTTCTCGTCAAACACTTCGCCGTGCACCACCCCCAGCACGGCCTTGCGCAGCACGTCGTGGCCGATCAGGAAATAGGGGATCAGGTACAGGATCAGCTCGGCGTACCAGGGCAGGGGGGCCAGCGCACAGGCCGCCGCCACCGCCGCATACAGCACCGCCGAAACAAGGATGCGGTACAGCGTCTTTTTCTGCTTTTTGGTCATGGGGAAACTCCACTCCTTTACGGGGCGTCCGGCTCAGGGCGTATCGGAAAAAACCGCATGTTGGATGGATCGGCTACACCCTGGGGCGCCGGATGCTCACAGCTCGATCTCGAAATCCGGCTCGATCTTTTTCGCGGCCTTCACCGCCTGTTTCAGCACCTCGTCAAACCGGGCGTCCTCGGCCTCCAGCACCATCTTCTGGGCCATAAAGCTCACGCTGGCGTTCACCACGCCGGGCAGGTTCTTCACGGCGTTCTCGATCTTGGCCGCGCAGTTGGCGCAGTCCACCTCAATGTTGAATTTCTTCTGCATCTCGTCTCATCCTTTCTTGAAAGTACCGGTTGGCCCGCCCTTTGTCCCGGCGGGGGACAGGCGCGGGCTCCGCCGGCGGCTCACTCTTCCACATGCTCCATCCCCAGCGCGATGATGCTGCGCACATGGTCGTCGTCCAGGCTGTAAAAGACCGTCTTGCCCTCCCGCCGGAACTTGACCAGCTTGCTGGCCTTCAGCACCCGCAGCTGGTGGCTCACCGCGCTCTGGGTCATGCCCAGCGCCGCGGCAATGTCGCCGACGCAGAGCTCGCTCTCGAACAGGGCGTACAGGATCTTGATGCGGGTGGTGTCGCCGAATACCCGGAACAGCTCCGCCAGGTCGTACAGCACCTCGTCGTCGGGCAGCTCCTGCCGGACCCGGGCCAGGGCGGCCGGGTCGCCGGGGCAGTCGGGGGCGCACAGGGGGGCGGCGTCCTCGGGGCGCGGGGTCGGTTGCGGCATAAAAACCCTCCTTTCCAAACGGCAATGGGCGGCCGCCCGGGGGTTCCGGGGGCCGGGGCGCGGCTTACCCCGCCCGGCGCCGGGCCAGCCCGGGCGGGGGAGCGGGGAACTTTCCGCGCAAACACATGAACATTTGTTCATCTGTTTGCATCATACCACCCTCCGCCCCGCCTGTCAAGGCTTTGGGAAAAGTTTTTTGCCGCCGGGCGGCGCCGCACCCGGATGCGCCCCCGCGGCGCCCCGCTTCGGCCCACAGTGTCCCGCTTCACCCCACGGCGCTCTCGCTTCACCCCACTTTGCCCCGCCGGGCCCCGCGGCGCCTCACTTCGGCCCACAGTGTCCCGCTTTACCCCACGGCGCTCCCGCTGCGCCCGGCCGCGCCCCGCTTCGCCCCGCCGGGCCCCGCCGTTTCCCGGAAAAACCGCCCGGGCTGATTTCTCCTTGCCGTTTTGGGCGGAAGCGTTTATAATAAAGGCGGATTGAACCATCTTTCGGCCGGGGAAACCGGCCGGCGGGCTGCGGCCCGCCCGGGGCGGGACCGCCGCCCCGCCAGCAGGAATTGAACCGCGCCGCCCCGCCCCGGGGCCGGCGCGAGAACGGGGGACTTTGCCATGTCGAATTTCATCCCTTTGTCCGTGCCCAACTTCGGCCCTGAGGAGGCCGCCCGCGCCGACGAGGCCATCCGCTCGGGGTGGGTGTCCACCAGCGGCGCCCGGGTGGGCGAGTTTGAGGGGCAGCTGGCCGCCTATGTGGGGATGCCCCGGGCGGTGGCCGCCAACGCCGGCAGCTCGGCGCTGCACCTGGCGGCGCTGGCCGCCGGCATCGGCCCCGGGCAGGAGGTCATCGTGCCCACCCTGACCTTCATCGCGGCGGTCAGCCCGCTGACCCGGTATGTGGGGGCCGAGCCGGTCTTCATCGGCTGTGACGACTCCCTGTGCATCGACCCTGACGCGGTGGAGGACTTCTGCGCCAACCGCTGCACCCTGAAGGCCGACGGGCTGTACAACGACCGCACCGGCGCCCGGGTCGCGGCGCTGGAGGTGGTGCATGTCTTCGGCAACATGGCCGACATGCCCCGCCTGCTGGACATCGCCCGCCGCTACCGCCTGACCCTCATCGAGGACGCCACCGAGGCCCTGGGCACCCGCTACACCGCCGGCCCGCTGGCCGGCCGGTATGCCGGCACCATGGGGGACGCGGGCTGCTACAGCTTCAACGGCAACAAGATCATCACCACCGGCGCCGGCGGGATGCTGGTCTCCAACCACCCGGACTGGGCCGAGCACGCCAAGCACCTGTCCACCCAGGCCAAGGCGGACGAGCTGCAGTTCCTCCATGACGAGGTGGGCTACAACTACCGCATGACCAACGTGCAGGCCAGCCTGGGGCTGGCCCAGCTGGCCAGGCTGGAGGATTTCATCGCCGTCAAGCAGGCCCGGTACGACCAGTACCGCCGGGGCCTGGACGGGGTGCGGGGGCTGCGCATCCTGCCCTTCCGGGACGAGGAGGGGACGGTGCGCAGCAACCACTGGTTCTTCAGCCTGGACCTGCGGGGCGCGGGGCTGGACCGGGACCGGTTCATCGCCGGCCTGCAGGCCCGGAACATCCAGACCCGGCCGGTCTGGGCGCTGATCCACGAGCAGGCCGACTACCCGAAGAACGAAGCCTACGGCCTGGACAAAGCCCTGGGCTACCGGGCCGGCATCGTCAACCTGCCCTGCTCCACCAACCTGACCGAAGCCGACTGCGACCGGGTCATTGAGGCGGTGCTGGCGCTGGCGGCCGGGTGAGCCAACCACAACACAGAAGGAGAAACGCCTTGCTGAAGATCGAAGAACTCATCATCCCCCGCACCGCCACCGTGCTGGAGACGATGAAAAAACTGGACGAGACCGGCCAGCGCATCCTGTTCATCGCCCCCGAGGGCCGGCTGGAAGCGGTGGTCACCGACGGGGACATCCGCAAATTCTTCCTGCGGGGGGGCACGCTGGAAGCCCCGGTGGCCGAGGCGGCCAACTTCCGCCCCATCAGCCTGCCGGTGTCCGACCGGGGCCGGGCCCGGGCCGAACTGCAGCGCCACGGCATCGACGCGTTGCCGATCCTGGACCGGCGGGGCGTCATCACCGACATCGTTTTTGCCTGCGGCGTGGATGTGGACAACCGCAAGCGGGTGGACATCCCGGTGGTCATGATGGCCGGCGGGCTCGGCACCCGGCTGTACCCCTATACCAAGATCCTGCCCAAGCCGCTGATCCCGGTGGGGGAGCGGCCCATCTCGGAGCTCATCATCGACCGCTTCCGGGAGTTCGGCTGCCACCGGTTCACGATGGTGGTCAACTACAAAAAGGGGATGATCAAGTCCTATTTCGGCGATCTGGAAAAGGACTACGCCCTGGATTTTGTGGACGAGACCCGGTTCATGGGCACCGGCGGCGGGCTCTGCCTGCTCAAAGGGCGGATGGACTCCCCCTTCTTCTTCACCAACTGCGACACCCTGCTGGACCTGGACTTCGGGGACCTGTATGAAAAACACCGGGAGCGGGGCAACCTGATCACGATGGTCTGCGCCTTCAAGCATTTCACGGTGCCCTACGGCGTCGTGGAACTGGGGGAGGACGGCGGCATCGCCGCCATGCGGGAAAAACCCGAGCTGAACTTCCTGACCAACACCGGCGTGTATGTGGTGGAACCCCGGGTGGTGGAGGAGATGCAGGACGGCGAGTCCATCGGCTTCCCCGACGTGATCGACCGCTACCGGGCCGCCGGCGAGCGGGTGGGGGTGTACCCCATCAACGAGAGCGCCTGGATGGACATGGGCCAGATGGAGGAGCTGGAAAAGATGCGCCGCCGCCTGGAACAGCACACATAAGCAAAAAGGAGGCAAGCCATGCCTGTTACCATCATTGCCGAAGCCGGCGTCAACCACAACGGCGACCTGGCCATGGCCAAGCGGATGGCCCTGGCCGCCAGGGAGTGCGGCGCCGACATCGTCAAATACCAGACCGCCGTGCCCGAGCTGGTGGTCAGCCGCTTTGCCGAAAAGGCCGAGTACCAGAAACAGACCACCGACGCCGCCGAAAGCCAGCTGGAGATGATCCGCAAGCTGCACTTTTCCTTTGACGCCCACCGGGAACTGAAGGAATACTGCGACTCCATCGGCATCCAGTACCTGTCGGCCCCCTTCGACATCCCCAGCGTGCGGTTCCTGGGCACGCTGGGGCTGCCGCTCATCAAGATCCCCTCCGGCGAGATCACCAACCTGCCCTATCTCGAGGAGGTGGCCCGGCTGCACACGCCGGTGCTGCTCTCCACCGGCATGAGCACCCTGGGCGAGATCACCGACGCCCTGGGCGTGCTGGACGACCAGGGCTGCCCCGAGGCGACCATCCTGCACTGCAACACCCAGTACCCCACCCCCTATGAGGACGCCAACCTCACCGCCATGGTGGAACTGTTCGAGCAGTTCGGCCTGCCGGTGGGCCTGTCCGACCACACCCCCGGGTGGGAGTGCGACGTGGCCGCCGCCGTGCTGGGCGCCCAGGTCATCGAAAAGCACTTCACGCTGGACAAATCCCTGCCCGGCCCCGACCAGAAAGCCAGCCTGGACCCCGCCGAGTTCCGGGCAATGGTGGCGGCGGTGCGCCATGTGGAGGCCGCCCTCGGCGACGGCCACAAGCACCTGACCGCCAGCGAGGCCCCCAACAAGGCCGTGGCCCGCAAAAGCATCGTGGCGGCGCGGCCCATCCGGGCCGGCGAGACCTTCACCGCCGACAACCTGACCACCAAGCGCCCCGGCGACGGCATCAGCCCGATGCGCTGGTACGAGGTGCTGGGCCGCCCCGCCCCCCGGGATTTCGCCGAGGACGAAAAGATCGAGCTGTGAGCCGCCCGGCAAAGGAGAACCGTATGTCCACCGTCACCGTCGTCACCGCCACCCGGGCGGAATACGGCCTGCTGCGCCCGGTGGTGCAGAAGCTGGCGTCCTGCCGGGACCTTTCGCTCTCGCTGGTGGTCACCGGGGCGCACCTGTGCGCCCGCCTGGGGGCCACCGTGGCCGAGATCGAGGCCGACGGGCTGCCCATCGCGGCCCGGCTGCCGATCTTTGCCGAGGCGCCGGGCGAACCCGTTGCGCGCACCATCGCCCGCACGATGGAGGTGTTCGACGGATATTTCGCCGCCCACCCCCCCGACCTGCTCCTGCTGCTGGGCGACCGGTTCGAGATCTTCGCGGTGGCGGCGGCCGCCGCGGCCCGGCACATCCCCATCGCCCACATCTCGGGCGGGGACGTGACCCGGGGCGCCGCCGACGAATACTACCGCCACTGCATCACCCAGATGGCCGCCCTCCACTTTCCCTCCTGCGCCGACAGCGCCGCCCGTCTGGTGCGCATGGGGCAGGAGCCCGGCCGGGTCTTCTGCGTGGGCGGGCTGGGGGATGAAAACATCCGCACCCTGCCGAAAATGAGCCGGCAGGAACTGTGCGATTCCACCGGCTTTGACCTGCACGGGCCCTTCGCCCTTGTCACCTACCACCCCGAGACCGCCCCCGGCGCCCCCGACCCGGCCGCCCAGGCCGCGGCCCTGTGCCGGGCCATGGCGGCGGTGCCCGGGGTGTTCTGGCTGCTCACCGGCTCCAACGCCGACGCCGGCGGCCAGCAATGCACCGCCGCCCTGCGGGCTTTCGCCGCCGCCCACCCCGGCCGGGCGGGCTTTGTGCAAAGCCTGGGGCTGCGCCGCTACCTTTCGGCCATGCAGTATGCGGCGGTGGTGGCGGGCAATTCCAGCTCCGGCGTGGTCGAGACCCCCACCTTCGGGGTGCCGGCCGTCAACATCGGCAGCCGGCAGGCCGGGCGCATCCTCTGCGACAACGTCATCGGCTGCCCGGGCGAAGCCGGGGCCATCGAGACCGCCCTGCGCACCGCCCTGACCCCGGCCTTTGCGGCCCGGGCCCGGGCCGTGCGCAGCCCCTACTACGGCGGCGACACCAGCGGGCGGATCCTCGCCGCGCTCCGCGCCGCCCTGGCCGCGCCCTGGCTGCGCGCCCCCAAAACCTTCTACGACGGCCCGGTGCCCGCCTTTGACCCGGCGCCGGCCGGCCGCTGACCGCTGCGCGGGGCGGCCACACTCACACAAAAGGGGTTGTTTGTATGAAACTTCTGATCGTCGGCCTCGGCTCCATGGGCAAACGCCGCGCCCGGCTCATCCGCGGCATCGACGGGGCCATCCGGCTCGCCGGGGTGGACAGCGCCCCCGCCCGCCGGCAGGAAGCGCTGGACCTGGGGCTGGTGGGCGCCGCCTACCCCGACCTGCCCGCGGCGCTGGACGCCTTCGCCCCCGACGCCGCGCTGGTCTGCACGGCGCCGCTGGCCCACGCCGACCTCATCACCCGGCTGCTCACCGCCGGGCTGCCGGTCTTCACCGAGCTCAACCTGGTGGCGGACGGCTACGACCGCAACCTGGCCCTGGCGGCGGAAAAGGGGGTCCCGCTCTTCCTCTCCTCCACCATGCTCTACCGGCGGGAGACCCGGTACATCAAACAGCAGGTGGCCGACTTCGGCAAGCCGGTCCACTACATCTACCACATCGGCCAGTACCTGCCCGACTGGCACCCCTGGGAGAATTACCGGAACTTTTTTGTGGGGGACGCCCGCACCGGCGGCGTGCGGGAGATCCTTGGCATCGACCTGCCCTGGCTGCTGGACGCCTTCGGCCCGGTGGACCCGGCCGCGGTGACGGTGCGCACCGACACCATCAGCGGCCTGGGCCTGCCCTACCCGGACTGCGCCACCCTGCTGCTGCCCCACAAAAGCGGGGCGATGGGGGTGCTGGCCGCCGACGTGGTCAGCCCCAAGGCGGTGCGCAACTTCGAATGTTACGGCGACGGCCTCCACCTGTTCTGGGAGGGCAACCCCAAGGCCCTGTACCGGTTTGCCGACGGCGACAAACGGTTTGTGGACACCTACCCGAGTTTTGAGCACGACAGCCGCTATTCCGACAACATCGTCGAGAACGCCTATGTGGACGAACTGCTCAACTTCTTCGGGGTGCTGCAGGGGCGGGAGACCCCCCGCTGGAGCTTCGGGCAGGACCGGGCCGCCATCGCCATCATGGACAAGGTCCAGGGGTAAGGCGGCCCGCCATGGCGCCGGAACGCCGCATCGCCGCGCCGGCGGGGGCCGGCCGACCTTCCCGGGCTTTGCGCGGATGGGACCGGCGGCGTTCGCCTGCCTGCGCTGATTTACGAAAGGACGTGGTTGTATGCCAAGCCTGACCGCGCTGTTTGTGGGGCTGGGGTCCATCGGCACCCGGCACCTGCAGAACCTGACCGAACTGTGCGAAAAACGCGGGCTGACGCTGCGGGCCGACGCGCTGCGCAGCGACCCGGCCCGCCCGCTGCGCCCCGGCGCGGCAGAGCGGCTCTGCGCCCGGTTCACCGACCCGGCGGACCCCGCCGCCCTGCCCCGGTACGACCTGGTCTTCATCACCAACCCCACCAGCCTCCACGCCGACGCGCTGCGGCGGCTGCGGGGCCGGGCCGGGGCGTTTTTCATCGAAAAGCCCATCTTCTCGGCCGAGCAGACCGGCACCGACCTGTCCGCCCTGCTCCCCGCCGGGCAGAAGGCGTATGTGGCGGCGCCGATGCGCTGGTGCGGCACCATGCTGGCCCTCAAACAGGCGCTGAAAACGCTGCGCCCCTACTGTGCCCGGGTGCTCTGCTCCTCCTACCTGCCGGACTGGCGCCCCGGGGTGGACTACCGCACGGTGTACAGCGCCCGGCGGGCGCTGGGCGGCGGGGTGACCATCGACCTGATCCATGAATGGGACTATCTGGTGGACCTGTTCGGCCGGCCGGCGGAACTGTACAACCTCAAGGGCCACTATTCCGAGCTGGAGATCGACTCGGACGATGTATCGCTGTACATCGCCCGCTACCCGCACCTGCTGGCCGAGGTGCATCTCGATTACTTCGGCCGTGGCTACCGCCGCAGCATCGAGCTGTTCTGCCCCGAAGGCAGCCTGGTGGCCGACTTCGGCGCCGGCACCCTCACCTGGCCGGACGGCCGGGTGGACCGGTACGAGGAACCCGTCAACGCCCGCTATCTGCGGGAGATGGACGCTTTTCTTGACTACGCGCTGGGGGCGGGGGGCGAAAGTCCCAACCCGCCCGCCGACGCGCTGGACGTTTTGAAACTGACACTGGGGGAGGTATGACCCATGCAGCGTTTGCTCATCACCATCTGCGGCCGCGCCGGCAGCAAGGGGTTCAGGAACAAGAACCTCAAGACCTTCTGCGGCCACCCGCTGGTCTACTATTCGCTCAGCGCCGCCGATCTGTTCTGCAAGTCCCACCCGGAACTGGCGGTGGATCTGGCGCTGAACACCGACAGCCCCGAGCTGGCCGCCCTGGTGGCGGACAAGTACCCCGAGGTGGTCTTTCTGCCCCGGGGCGAGGCGCTGGCCGGGGACCGGGTGCCCAAGATGGCCGTCTACCAGGACAGCCTGCGCCGGATGGAGGAAAAGACCGGCCGGCCCTACGACGCGCTGATGGACCTGGACATCACCAGCCCGCTGCGCACCGCCGCCGACGTGGCCGCCGCCTTTGAGAAAAAGGCCGCCCGGCCCGACCTGGACCTGGTGTTCAGCGTCTGCGAAGCCCGGCGCAACCCCTGGTTCAACATGGTCAAGACGGTGGGGGACCATGTGGAGCAGGTGAACCGCAGCGAGTTCACCGGCCGCCAGCAGGCCCCCGAAGTGTTTGACGTGAACGCCTCGATCTATGTCTTCGGGCGGGACTTCCTGGCCGGCAACACCGACGGCCTGCTCTGGCACGGCAAGATCGGGGTCAGCGTCATGATGGACACCGGCATCATCGACATCGACTCGGAGCATGACTACCAGCTCATGGAGGCCATCGCGGCCCACCTCTACCGCACCGACCCGGCCTTTGCCGCCGTGCGGGACAACATCCGCTGACCGCAGGCCCCCGGCCTTCCGCATCCCTTCGCACAAAGGAGCCCCCATGCCCATCCTGACCCTGCGCCGCCGGCAGCGGCGCAACAACGCCCTGGCCTTCGGCCTTTCGCTGCTGCTGGTGCTGGCGGTCTACGCCCTGCTGGGCTTCGCCCCCTTCGGGGACGGCACCCTGCTCACCGGCGACCTGAACGGCCTGTACGTCAACTACATCACCGATATGTGGCGGCGGGTGCGCCAGGGCGGCTTTTTCTACAGCTTCGCCAAGCTCTGCGGCGGCAGCACGCTGGGGCTGTTCGCCTATTACATGAACAGCCCCTTCAACCTTTTGTACCTGCTGTTCCCGGTGCGGGCCATCCCCTGGGTGGTCCAGCTGGTGTTTGCGCTGCGCACCGCCTGCACCGGCGCGGCCTGCTGCTTTTTCCTGCAGCGGCATACGGGCAGCGCCGGCCGGCTGCTGCCCTTCCTCAGCCTGGGGTACAGCCTGTGCGCCTTCTGCGTCGTCTACAGCCAGAACATCCTCTGGATGGACGTGGTGATGCTGGCGCCGCTGCTGCTCTGGGCGGTGGAGGCCCTGGCCGAGACCGGCCGCCACTGGCCGCTGACCCTGCTGGTCTTCGCCTGCACGCTGTTCAACTTCTACACCGCCTGGGCGGTCTGCCTGTTCAGCGTGCTGTATTTCTTCTGGTTCTGGCTGCGCCGGCCCCGCGCCGGCGGCCTGCTGCGCCGCCTGGGGCTGTTTGCCGGGTCGGGGGCGCTGGGGGCGGGGCTGGCGCTGGGCCTGCTGCTGCCCGCCCTGCTGGAGGTGGAGCAGAGCAAGGGCAGCCTTTTTGCGCTGGACTTCTCCCTTACGCCCAACTACCCGCTCTGGCAGCTGCCCTACCGGCTGTTTTTCGGCAACTTTTTCTGGTCGGACGTCACCGGCACCCTGCCCAACCTCTACTGCGGCACGGTGACGGCGGCGCTGGTCCTGCTCTTCTTCACCGGCGCCCGCCCCCGGCGGGAAAAACTCGCCGCCGGGGCGCTGCTGGCCCTGCTGGCGCTGTGCAGCTGGGTGCGGGGGCTGGACCTTGTCTGGCACGGCTTCAAGGAGCCGGTCTGGTTCCCCTGCCGGTACAGCTTCCTCATCAGCCTGTTCCTGGTGCTGCTGGCCGCCCTGGCGCTGGCCGGGCCGCCGCCCTCCCGCCGGGCGCTGGCGTGGGCCGCGGCGCTGGGGGCGATCTGGTGCGCCGGCTACCCGCTGGCCGCCGGGCAGAACGCTTCGGCCTGCAAGCTGGCGGCGGCGGGGGCCCTGCTGCTGGGCACGCTGGCCGCGGCGGCGCTGCGGGGCCGGGGCGCCGGGGCCCGGCGGGCGGCTGCGGTGCTGCTGGCCCTGCTGCTGGCCGGGGACCTGGGGGCCAACACCGTGCTGGCCCTGCGCAAGTTCGAAAGCTACACCCGCAGCGGGTTCGAGCAGTTCTATGACCAGAACACCGAGGCCGTCGCCGCCATCCGGGCGCAGGACGGCGGGTACTGCCGCATCGAAAAGAACTTCCGCCGCACCCTCAACGACCCGATGCTGCTGGGGTACTGGGGCATCAGCCACTATTCCTCCACCAAGGCCAGCTCGGCCAAGGAGCTGCTGGAGAGCCTGGGGTATGTGAACTCCTCCATCTACGGCTGGGGGTCCACCGGCGTGGCCGACAGCCTGCTGGGCATCCGCTACCTGTACAGCGACGGCTCCCGCCCGGTGCCGGGGCACTACCGCCCGCTCGACACCGGCACCGAGCTGGCGGTGTATGAAAACCCCGCCGCGCTGCCCCTGGCCTACACCGCCAGCAGCGGCGCCCTGGCGGTGGAGACCGCCGGCAGCACCGACACCTTCGCGCTGCAGAACGAGATGCTCACCGCCCTGGCGCCGGGCGCCGACGCCCCGCTGCAGCCCGCCGCCATCACCTTCCTGGAAGGGGACCAGGGCATCACGCTGCGGTTCACCACCGCCTGCGCCGGGCCCTGCTACCTGGCCATCCCCGGCACCGACGAGGCGCTGCCCGCCGACGTGCGGGTGGACGGGACGCTGCTGGGGGAATACTTTACCCTGGATTCCATGGGCGGCGTGATGCCGCTGGGCACCTTTGCCGCCGGGCAGACCGTCGAGCTCTACCTCGGCTTTGCCGACACCCCCGAAGCCCGCGCGGCCATCCAGGTCTACAGCCTGGACGAGGCCGCCCTGGCCGGGGCGGCGGCCTGGCTGGCCGGCGGGGCGCCGCAGAAATGCACGATCCGGGAGGGCGGCGTCATCGACCTGATGGCCACCGGCACGGCCGAAAAGGACCTGCTGGTCCTCTCCTTCGCCTGGGAGGACGCCGACCACTGGGAGCTCACCGTCAACGGCGAGCCCGCCGAGCTGGAAGCGGTGTTCGGCGGGCTGATGGGGGTGCGGCTGGAACCCGGCGAACAGCAGATCCGGCTGCGCTACCGCCACCCCGGCGTACCGGCCGGGCTCGCGGGCAGCGCCCTCAGCCTGCTGGCCGCGGCGGGCTGGGCGGTGTGGGAGCACCGCCGCCGGGGCGGCAGACCACAACGTAGGGAGGAACCTGTATGACCGACCGCGCCATGGAGCTGGTGGTGGAAGCCGGCAAGACCATGCTGGAAAACGGCGGCGAAGTCTTCCGCGCCCAGGACACCATGGAGATCATGGCCCGTAGCCTGGGGGTGCAGGGCTTCCATGTGTATGTGCTCACCAACGGCATCTTTGCCTCGGCGGAAAGCGAGGCGGGGGAACTGTCGGCGGTGCGGCACATCCCCCGGGTCCGCATCCACCTGGGCCGGGTGGAGGCGGTCAACGCCCTGTCCCGCCAGCTGGCCGCCGGCGGGCTGGACCTGGCGGGGGCCGAAGCCGCCCTGGCCGAAGCCCGCGCCCTGCCGGAATACGGCCGCCGGCTGGCCTGGCTGGCCGGGGCGGTGGGCAGCGCCTGCTTCGGCTACCTGTTCGGCGGCGGCGCACAGGAGGTCATCACCGCCTTTTTCGCCGGCCTGGCCGAAATGTGGCTGCTGCGGCTGTTCGGCCGGGCGGGGGTCAGCAAGGTCTTTACCGACATTGCGGGCGCGGCGGTGTGTACCGCCCTCTGCCTGGCGGCGGCGCCGCTGTGGGGGGCCGGGTATCAGGCGCCCCACGCCATCATCGGGGCGCTGATGGTCCTCACCCCCGGCGTGGCGCTCACCATGGCCATCCGGGACCTGATCAACGCCGACTATCTCTCCGGCACCATCCGGCTGTTCGACGCGCTGCTGGTGGCCGGCTGCCTGGCCTGCGGCGTGGCCCTGACCTACCTGATCGCCAACAGTCTTTTGGGGGTGCCGTTATGATGCTGCAGCCGTTTTCCCTGCCCGGTTGCCTGGTCCAGTTCGCCGTCGCCATCCTGGCCACCGTCTGCTTCGCCGTCGCCTTCCAGGCGCCCCGGCGGCATTTCTGGTGCTGCGGGCTCACCGGGGCGGTGGGGTGGCTGGTCTACATCCTCTGCACCGCGGCGGGGCTGTCCGGCCCGGTGGCCACCCTGGTGGCGGCGCTGCCCCTCACCGGGCTGGCCCGGTTCTTTGCCATCGCCCACCGGGCGCCCATCACCCTGTTCCTGCTCTGCGGCATCTTCCCGCTGGTGCCCGGGGCCGGCATCTACTACACCGCCTACTACCTGCTCACCAGCCAGGAGACCCTCTTCGCCGCCAAGGGGGTCGAGACCCTCAAGATCGCGGTGGCCCTGGCGCTGGGCATCGCTATCGTGTGCAGCATCCCGCTGCCCGGGCGCTGGTCCCGCCGCCAGTACCGGGGCCCAAAGCCCAACTGAACTCTGCCGCGCACACAGCGTGTCGAGAAACTCGACACGCTGCACAAACGGCAGCAGCCGCGCCCGGCTGTAGCCGGGCGCGGCTGCCCCTGTATGGCTTGCATGGCCGGCTATTACAGCCCCCGGGCCCCCAGCAGCTCCCCCAGGTCCTGCAGGATGTCATGGGGCAGCATGGTCATCTGGCTGGTGCGGCGGGCGCACAGGTCGGCGGCGGCGCCGTGCAGCCACACCCCGCACAGCGCCGCGTCAAAGGCCGGCAGCCCCTGGGCCAGCAGCGCCGCCAGCATCCCGGCCAGCACGTCGCCGCTGCCGCCCCGGGCCAGCCCCGGGTTGCCGGTGGGGTTTTGCACCAGCCGCCCGTCCGGCGCCGCCACCAGCGTGCCGGCGCCCTTGAGCACCGCCACGCAGCCGAACCGCCGGGCGCAGCGGCGCGCCGCCGCCGGCCGGTCGGCCTGCACCGCCGCCACCGTGGTGTCCAGCAGCCGGGCCATCTCGCCGGGGTGGGGGGTCAGCAGGGTGTCGGGGGGCAGGCAGGGCGCCGCCCCCAGCTCGCCGGCGGCCAGGGCGTTCAGGGCGTCGGCGTCCAGCACCGCCCCCCGCCAGGGGGCCCCGGGGCCCAGCAGCGCCGCCAGCACCTGGCCGGCGGTGGGGCCCAGCCCCGGCCCGGCCAGCAGCACGGCCGGGGACCCGGCAAAGCGGCGGCGCACCGCGGCCGCGTCCGCCGCCAGAATGCCCCCGTCCGGGTCGGTGCGGCAGGGCAGGGCGCAGCATTCCGGCGTGCGGGC
>DWWE01000049.1 GCA_019119835.1 Candidatus Gemmiger stercoravium
CATGATCACCGGCGCTGCTCAGATGGACGGCGCGATCCTGGTCGTGGCCGCCACCGACGGTCCCATGCCCCAGACCCGTGAGCACATCCTGCTCGCCCGTCAGGTCGGCGTGCCCAAGATCGTTGTCTTCATGAACAAGTGCGACATGGTCGATGACGACGAGCTGCTCGACCTGGTCGAGATGGAGATTCGTGAGCTGCTGAGCAGCCAGGACTTCGACGGCGACAATGCTCCCGTCATCCGTGGCTCCGCTCTGAAGGCTCTGGAGAGCACCTCCACCGATTCCAACGCCCCCGAGTATGCCTGCATCTGGGAGCTGATGGACGCTGTTGACAGCTACATCCCCACCCCGGACCGCGCTGCGGACAAGCCCTTCCTGATGCCTGTTGAGGACGTCATGACCATCTCCGGCCGTGGCACCGTTGCCACCGGCCGTGTGGAGCGTGGCACCGCCCATGTCGGCGACCAGATGGAGATCGTCGGCCTGAAGGAAGAGAAGATGACCACCACCATCACCGGCCTGGAAATGTTCCGCAAGAGCCTGGAGTACGCTCAGGCTGGCGACAACATCGGCGCCCTGCTGCGTGGTATCGACCGTGATCAGATCGAGCGCGGCCAGGTTATCGCTGTCCCCGGTTCCGTTCATCCCCACACCACCTTCGACGGCCATGTGTACGTTCTGAAGAAGGATGAAGGCGGCCGGCACACCCCGTTCTTCAACAACTATCGTCCTCAGTTCTACTTCCGCACCACCGACGTTACCGGCATCATCACCCTGCCCGAGGGCACCGAGATGTGCATGCCCGGCGACAACGTCGATATGCATGTTGAGCTGATCACCCCGGTTGCCATGGAAGAGGGCATGCGCTTCGCTATCCGCGAAGGCGGCCACACCGTCGGCTCCGGCGTTGTCTCCAAGATCGAGAAGTAAGTTTCTCGTCTGAAACAGACAAACCATCAGGGCTCCTGCCTTCGGGCAGGGGCCCTTTTTGGCAGCACCGAACAAAGAAGATCCGGCAGGCGGAGCATTCCGCGCCGGATGAAAAGGAGCGTTGTGCGATGAAACATGGCAGACCCACCCGGCTCTATAACGTGCTGTTTCCCATCTGGTTCCTGATGTACCTGTATCCTTCCTGGCTGCCGCTGGCCGTGCTGGCCTTCAACTTTGCCTTCGACAGCCTGGTGCTGGTGCTGGCGGCCCGCTGGCAGAAGCTCACCGGCATCCGGCGGCTTTGGCGGCAAACCATCCTGAAGGTCTGGCTGCTGGGCTTTGCGGCGGACATCCTGGGCGCCCTGCTGAATCTGGCCGTCTATTTTGGTGTGACGGCGCTGGCCGGGCTGGGCGGCGTATGGGCCGAAGCGCTGTACGGTTTCTGGCACCCGCTGAACTTCCCAGGGGCGACTGTGTTTGCCATCCCCGGCGCGGCGCTGGCCGGCTGGCTGATCTATCGGCTGGACCGGCGCTTTGCCTTCCGCCGCACCGGCCTGCCGGCGCAGACGGCGGACCGGCTGTGCCTGGCGCTGGCGATCGCCACCACCCCCTACACCATGCTGATCCCGCTGTATGCCTGGTAACACGCTTGTGGCGCCTGCGTTTGGCCCGGAGCGGTGTCCGTCTTTTGCCGGTTTTGCACTGTAAGCGGCCGGGCCACATGTTGCGTTATTATTTGAATGATGGTATAATATATGGATAACAGTATGGTATCGTGTGTGAAGGGAAAGGAGAGTTCCATGCAGCAGGAAACCGTCATCGTTCTCGATTTCGGCGGCCAGTATAACCAGCTCATCGCCCGCCGTGTCCGTGAATGCAACGTCTATTGCGAGATTTATTCCTACAAAACCGACCTGGCAAAGATCAAGGCCAGGAACCCCAAGGGCATCATCTTCACCGGCGGCCCCAACAGCGCCTACCTGCCCGATTCCCCCACCATCGACCCGGAAATCTACACCTGGGGCGTGCCGATCCTGGGCATCTGCTACGGCAGCCAGCTGATGATGCACATGCTGGGCGGCCATGTCTGCAAGGCGCCCGAGCGGGAGTACGGCAAGACCCTGGTGGACCTGGATACGGCCAGCCCGCTGTTCACCGACCTGCCGGATCAGAATGTCTGCTGGATGAGCCACAACGACTATATCGAACAGGCGGCCCCCGGCTTCGAGATCGTGGCCCACACCCCCAACTGCCCGGTGGCGGCCGCCCAGGACCCGTCCCGCGGCCTGTACTGCGTCCAGTTCCATCCCGAAGTCCTGCACACCGAAAACGGGACCCGCATTCTGCACAACTTCGTCTACAAGGTCTGCGGCTGCGCCGGTACCTGGAAGATGGATTCCTTCGTGGAGCAGGCGGTGCAGGCCCTGCGCGCCAAGATCGGCAGCGGCAAGGTGCTCTGCGCACTGTCCGGCGGCGTGGACTCCAGCGTCTGCGCGGCCATGCTGGCCAAGGCGGTCGGCAAGCAGCTGACCTGCGTCTTTGTGGACCACGGCCTGCTGCGTAAAAACGAGAGGGAAGAGGTCTGCCGTGTCTTTGGCGAGGGCGGCGGATTTGACATCAACTTTGTCTGCGTGGACGCCCGCCAGCGTTTCTACGACAAGCTGGCCGGCAAGACCGAGCCGGAAGCCAAGCGCAAGATCATTGGTGAGGAGTTCATCCGCGTTTTTGAGGAGGAAGCCAAAAAGATCGGCGCGGTGGATTTCCTGGCGCAGGGGACCATCTACCCCGACGTGGTGGAAAGCGGCCTGGGCGGCGAATCGGCCACCATCAAGAGCCACCACAATGTGGGCGGCCTGCCCGACTATGTGGACTTCAAGGAGATCGTGGAGCCGCTGCGCGACCTGTTCAAGGACGAGGTCCGCCAGGCCGGCCGGGAACTGGGGCTGCCCGAATACCTGGTGGCCCGCCAGCCCTTCCCGGGGCCGGGGCTTGCCATCCGGATCATCGGCGCGGTGACCCCCGAAAAGGTCGCCATCGTGCAGGACGCCGACGCCATCTGGCGCGAGGAGGTGGACAAGCTGCCCGCCGAAAAGCGCCCCAGCCAGTATTTCGCGGCCCTCACCAACATGCAGAGCGTGGGCGTGATGGGCGACGAGCGCACCTATGACTACGCCATCGCGCTGCGCGCCGTCACCACCACCGACTTCATGACCGCCGAGGTGACCCTGCTGCCCACCGAGACCATCACCACCGCCGCCAACCGCATCGTCAACGAGGTCAAGCACATCAACCGCGTCCTCTTTGACTATACCACCAAGCCCCCGGCCACGATTGAGTGGGAATGACGCTCGAAACGGCGCAAACCCGCATGAATACAGGCTTTTTTGCCCGTCCATATTGCTCTTGATACTGGATTGATACTATTTGTGTCCGCCCGGTACTCTCAAGAGAATAATCCCAAAAGGACAAGCAAAACCGCCCTGCTGAACGACAAATTCAGCAGGGCGGTTTTTTGCTTGTCTTATTCATTTTTGCGCCACGGAATACTCGGTTCACATTTCCCGCAATCGTCGCAAGTCCTCGGCCAATTCAATTTCCATTCAAAGTATTCGTCCCTGGTGATCTCTCCGGCGTGTAACTCCTGCTGACGCAAAAGCCATTCCCGCATAAACTCGTCCACAAGGCCGTACTGGAAGTACATACCCACGGGAGGATGTGCGGGCCAGTCGTCGCCGTCATTGTACCGTACGGAGGTATCATCAGCGGCACCCGCCCTGCCCGGATTGCGGACAAGTTGGAACAGGCGGATAGAGCCGGGGCTGTCCTCGTCGAGCCAGAAGAATGTCCGCATGAAGTCCTCGGCGGAGCCGGGGGCGATGGTGTAGAAATTCTGGCGGTCTACCCGCAGCGCCTCGGCA